>CAVIKO010000075.1:0-8643 GCA_963643035.1 bacterium | reverse complement strand
GACCATCGCGGCAGTGTTTCTCGGCTTTTTTCTGCAAACCATGTATGCTGGACTTCTCGGAAAGCAGGCCAGCGTGGACGGACTGGAGAAAAACGGCTCTACACTGTATCATTTTCGGTTCACGAACGCTGTATTGCCGGTTGTCGCGGCGGCACTGTGTGCCGTCGTGGCGGGGGCAGCGTTCGATCGGTATCTTTTCCACCTTTTCCAAATCGACGTCATGCCGATCTATTACGAAAGCTCGCTCTATCCTGTTTTTGCCGCGGTGTTGTGCTTTGTCGCAGTGTTGTGCGGGATCGTCCTGTGGTTCTATCCTATGGAGCGGCTGATGAGCGTGTATGTTCTGCTCGGTTCATTTGCAGTCTTGTTTGTATTCTATCTTTTTACCGCAATGTTTGGTGTACCGGCAATCCGGGAAATTGTGTCCGTATATTTCGCACCGTGCATGATCGTCTACTTCATCACCGCCGCCATTCTGTATAACCAACGGTATCTGTCGCAAAGCTGCCGCGGCTCTGTGGTCGCTGTGATCCGTCCGGAGGATCGTGCGTACAATATCGGACTGGTACTGTGTCTCTTTCTACTGCTTCTATGCAGTCTCGGCGTGTTCTACGTCCTGATACGCGGACTGTACCTTATCATTCGCTCCCTCCTGCTGATCACACTGTTCCGTGTTTTCTATACTGACGGAGACGACACGGGTGCATATTACCGGAGCTACGGCTACGTAACCGGTGAGGAAGCGCAGAAAATGGTTTTCCGCGGACAGCGTGGGGATAACAGCATCCTTTATGTTTTTGTATTCCTCGTACTGTGTATTATCCTTTTCACGATCCTCGTACGCTCTGGAAAGCTGAAGAAAATCTGTCAGGCGATTGTGGTGTGGATCACGGATTTCTTTGCCACTATCCGACCTAGCTCTCATTTTTTCAATATTTCCTTCGATCCGGAGGCGTTGGAAGAGGAGGATGCGAATTTCAAGGACGAAAAGAAAAAACTGCAGAACGCCGCAATCCGCGATTACGCGGCTATGGCGGAAAGAACGGATTCCTATCGACAGTTTCTCACGCACCTGTCCCGTCTGCCAGACGTCGACGCACAGATCGCGTATGCCTATACGGTTCTTGTACGGATGTACCGGGAGGGTTCTATTCCGTTAAAGACAGCCGATACACCCCGGGAGATCGCGTGTAAGGTGAAAAACGGCACGTCGGACGGCGAGAGCATCGGAAAAATTACCACTGCCTTTGAATCGGTGCGCTATGCCGAGGCAGAACTTGACGCTGCGGAAGCACAAGCGGTTCTCTCCGATATGTGCGCGATCATCAAGCGATATCTGTTCTGACGCATAATCGATGCAACCGGCTTGCACATATGGAGTAACCAAAACTTTGTGTCAGGTGTCGGAAATGCAAACCAACGATAATACCCTGTTCGCCTTTTTTCTTGCCGTACTTCAGATTTGAAACTGTACCGTGTACAATGAGGGCGGCAATGTCAGAGAGGCAAACGTAATCGGTAGGATACCTGTTCCAGCGAGATCGCGCCGCTTTCTCTGCTCATGGCATATGCGATGACGGAGATTCTTTTTAACGAGAAAATCCCGGTGTCGACCTATAAGAGAAAAATTGTGTGCTTTCTTGAAAAAGGGAGATTCTCGTGGAGAAGTCAATTCTCGCGGCACAAGCTGTGGGAAAATCGGATTTTACGGATTTTTTTGCCGGATATTCTCCATATATCTGCTCAAATAACCAATTATTCACAAGTTTTCTATTGAAAAATGTCTGAAAATGTTGTATCATATAGGAACAGGGAACAGCGGAGAGATTCCGTGGTTCCGAATACCGGAGATATATATGCCCCATATGGTTGACATACCGCCTATCTCCGGCGAGTATTCGTCAGGATTTCATGAATTAGCCGTTACAGAGGACGGCGGAAAATACGAGGACAGATCAGAGTATGGCAGTTACATTGAATGAAAAATACGTTTCCGGTTTTGTATCGGATACCGAGGTTGAGAAGATCTCACACCTGACACGCGCGGCGTATCAAGTGGTGCGGGATCGTTCCGGCGCAGGCAACGATTTTCTCGGCTGGGTCGATCTCCCGGTGAACTACGATAAGGAGGAATTTGCACGGATTAAAGCCGCAGCGGCGAAAATCCAGAAGAGCTGTGACGTGTTTGTTGTCATTGGTATCGGCGGTTCTTACCTCGGCGCGCGTGCCGCGATCGAATTTGTGAAGTCTCCCCTTTATAACAATAAGAAAAAGGATACCCCGGATGTGTATTTCGCTGGCAACAGCATCAGTGCTTCCGCACTTGCCGATATTCTCTCCATTTGCGAGGGACGCGATGTCTGCATCAACGTGATCTCCAAATCCGGTACCACCACGGAGCCTGCCGTGACCTTCCGTATTTTCAGAGAGTTGCTTGAAAAGAAGTATGGTGAGGAAGGCGCACGTGAGCGTATCTTTGTGACCACCGACCGTAAGAAAGGAAAACTGAAGGAATTCTCCACTGAAAAGGGCTACGAAACCTTTGTGGTGCCGGATGACATCGGCGGACGGTATTCCGTGCTTACAGCTGTAGGACTTCTTCCGATCGCAGTGGCGGGAATTGATATTGCTGCCATGATGCAGGGCGCCGCCGATGCAAGAGTCGCTCTGAACAACGATGATGTGGCGACGAATCCGTGTCTCCGGTATGCCGCGCTGCGCAATATCCTCTACAATAAGGGCAAATCCATTGAAATCCTTGTCGCGTATGAACCTGCTGTTCAGATGTTCTGCGAATGGTGGAAGCAGCTGTACGGCGAAAGCGAGGGCAAGGACAACAAGGCTCTCTATCCGTCCTCTGTGATCTTTTCCACCGATTTGCACTCCCTCGGTCAGTATATTCAGGAAGGGCTGCGCACCATGTTTGAGACGGTCGTATCGTTCAAGCACGCCAGCGATTCCGTGGTCATTCCGGACGATCCGCACAACATTGACGGACTCAATTTCCTCTCCGGCAAGGATCTCTCCGATGTCAATAAGATGGCAATGACAGGCACCCTGTTCGCACATAACGACGGTGGCGTTCCGAATCTTGTCATCGAGGTCGAGGACAGAAGCGCGGCATCGTTCGGTTATCTCGTATACTTCTTTGAACTTGCCTGTGCAGTGTCCGGTTATATGCTCGGCGTCAATCCGTTTGACCAGCCCGGTGTAGAGGCGTATAAGAAGAATATGTACGCGCTGCTCGGTAAGCCCGGCTTTGAGGAACAGAAGAAGGCTCTTGAAGCAAGAATGCAGTAATCCCGTATTAGCAATAAATTTTGGAGGAATAGTATGCTTAAACTTATCATCGGCAAAAAGGGTTCCGGCAAGACCAAGACGCTCATCACCATGGTCAACGATGCGCTGAATGTAACCAATGGCGACGTAGTGTGCATCGAAAAGGGCGACAAGCTGAAATTTGACATTCGGTATCAGTGCCGTCTCATCGACGCGGAGGAATACCTCATCGACGACGGTCAGTCTCTGTTCGGCTTCATCTCCGGCATTCTCGCAAGCAACCATGACGTGACGGACATCTTCATCGATTCCGCTCTGAAGATCTGCCACAACGATATCCCCAGCTTTGAAACGTTCCTCGCTGAGGTCGATACACTGTTGCGTACACACACCGTAAACTGCGTAATCACCTCCTCTCTCGCTGTAGAAGAGGCTACGGATGTGATGAAGAAGTTCATGTAATCGGAATCTGAAATCGAAATCTCCATAAAAACCGTCCTGTCGTATTGCCATCTTTTGTGAGGTGTACGATGGGACGACTTTTTTTCTGTTGAAAGGCGCAATATTTGGACACCTATTTTGATACAAGAAAGTACCGAAACAGGTGTCCTTTTTCACTATAGAATCACCAATAAACAAACACAATATATGCTACAATCACAAAAAAAGGCTCCATGCAACATAACAGCCGTGACAGAGCCTGTTTCCCTGTTTTTTCACTCAAATTCCTGCCAAATATTGGCAAAGGGGTGTAAAATTTAACGATTCCCCTCCGCCTCATGTGCAATGCGTATCTCCGTACCGTCCGCGAACACAAACGTCAAGTCTCCGTCGCGGTGGACGATGGCATGCTTTACCATGACCGTCCATATGGTGTCATCCCAGGCGTCCAGCATTGCGGATGTTTTCGCCCATCCCATATGTACCGGGTTTAACCCCAAACTGCTTGTGGATTATCCTATGATTGATCTTCAGAAATGCGATGCACTTCTAGGTGACAGCAGGTATGTTATTCTGGAGGATGTCAATACCGATTGTGCGATGATCAAGGAGCTTGCTCCAAGTTGCCCAGTACAATATGATAGTACCGGATACAGCTGGAATAATGAAAGGCACGATGAGGAGTATTGTATTTGGTAGATTCTCGAAAGTCCCTATGCCAAGGATCAGAGGGTATTGCTTATCAGCAGTAACAACTGGGCGGCATTCAAGAAGTTTCTCTTTTTTACGCCATCTCATATTGCCAACTTACTTGAATGGTCCGCAGTCCTTTTTGAACAATGAGATATTGCTGCTTACAAGGCACGGTATCTATGCGGCATATGAGAATGGTGGGAAGATGACGAAAGTGTAAGAAAGAACCGCGTTTTCAGAATTGTAAACATTCCGGAAAACGCGGTTCTTTGACTTGTGCTTGGGACATAATTGTGGTATAATAGTGTCATGAAAGGAGTTGGTTTAATGCCACGTATTATTCCTATCCGTGATCTGAAGGACACGGCAGCGATTTCACAAATGTGCAGCGAGTCCGATGAGCCGATTTATATCACCAAGAATGGCTATGGCGACATGGTGATTATGAGCATGAAGGCATATGAAGAAAAAATGCTGATGTCCGATGTATACGAGCGTCTGGCGAAAGCGGAGAAAGAAATTCAAGCGGGAAAGACCGAGGATGCCCATACCGCACTCAATGAATTGAGGGCAAAATATGGGCTATAAGATCAGGGTTACACCGGTAGCAACGGCAAGATCTAGAGGACATCGTTACGTACATCGCAGAAGATCTTGACAATCCGGTAGCCGCCGCGGCATTTCTGGACGCGGTTGATGCGTGTTATGCAAATTTGGAGTTCATGCCGCTGTTGTTCGAGCAATGCCACGATCGCCGCTTGAAGGATCTCGGCTACAGACGTGTGGTCATCAAGCATTACGTGATGGTATATCGTGTTGCGGAAATGGAGAAAACCGTATATATCTTACGCTTTTTCTATGGAGCACGGGAATATGAAAAAATGATTTGAAACGAATGCAGATTTCTGAAAATGGAGTAAAATTTAACGATATCGCAGGTTTTTAACGATTCCATGCTCTAAACGGCTTGTATCAAAAATGGTCTCCTTTTTCAAAATCAGCCTTGCATCGGTGTTTTCATTACAATTCACGGCAAAATCCACAAAATATAATCTTATGCGAACGTGAATTGCACCGGAACTTTGCGGTATGCGGTAAAAAACGGATGCAACTACAAAAGAAAAAACAAAAAAATTCCCAAAATCTTTCTGGAATGCTGTTTTCCGCAGCCGGGTTTTATGCTATAATATATCACAGATATATGGATGACGCAAGAAAAATGCAGAATCCAGAATCCGAAATAACAAGGCGTATATCGGAAAGGAACGGCTTTATCCAACGATGGAAAGTAAAACAAATCACTGGCTTGATCGCTTGCGGGAGCTGCGCAGACAACGCACGCCGAAGAAATTCCACGCGGCGGTCTTATTGGCGGCAGGAAACGGAATGCGCTTTGGTGACGAAAACGGAAAACATCTCACCATGTGCGGCGGCGTTCCGGTGGTTGTCCGGAGTGCGCTTGTCTTTGAACGGTGCGACCGGATTGACGAAATCATTGTTGTGACCAGAGCGGGCGATCGGGACATCTGTACCACACTCCTGCGGGAGGCCGGCGTGACCAAACTGAAAACGGTCGTATCCGGCGGCGATACCCGACAGATCTCCGCAAAACGCGGATTTGATGCTGTGAACCCGAACGCGGACTTTGTTTCCATTCATGATGCTGCGCGATGTCTCGTCACTCCGGAGATGATTGATTCTGTGCTGGACGAAGCAGAAATTCATGGTGCGGCGGCATGTGCGGAAAAGCCGGTCGATACAGTGAAACGGGTGAATAAAGAGGGCTTTGTGGTGGAAACGCTGGACAGAGATCAGATCTGGCTCGTGAAAACCCCACAGACCTTCCTTGCGAATATGTACCGCGCGGCTGCCTATACCGCTGAGAAGGATCATTTTACCGCTACGGACGACTGTGCGCTGGTGGAACGGCTCGGCTTTTCCGTTAAGCTCGTAGACTGCGGCAGCGAGAATATCAAAATAACCTATCCCGGCGACATTGCGCGTGCGGAGTGGATTCTATCCCGACGTGACCATTCGGAAAGGGAGGAGATGTGATGCGAATCGGACATGGCTACGACGCACATCGGTTTTGCCTCGGTAAACCTCTCCGACTGGGCGGTGTAACGATTCCCTGCGAGTGGGGATTGGAAGCGCATTCCGATGGCGACGTGCTTCTCCACGCTCTCATCGACGCATTGCTCGGCGCGGCAGGAGAGGCGGACATCGGCGCACTGTTTCCGGACAACGATCCGGCGTATGAGAACATCGACAGTCGCAGCCTGCTACGGGAAGCGATGAAACGGCTTTCGGCAAGAAAGCTTACGATCGAGTACGCTGACATGACCATCATCGCGCAGATTCCGAAAATGGCGCCGCACATTGAGACAATGCGCCGCGAGATTGCCGCGTGTACGGATATCCCCGTTGAGCGGATCAACATCAAGGCAACGACGGAGGAGCATATGGGTTTCACCGGACGGAGAGAGGGAATCCGCGCACACGCCGTCTGTCTCCTGCGGGAGGAATAGGATACAAGAAGAACTGCCGCATTCCCAGGGACACAAAAGAAGAACACGACGGTCAAAACAAATGCGAGGTGGATGCGCGGAACACAGATTGGTGGAGCATTCCGGACTGTTCAATCAAAAAAGGGTATGCGCCGCAGCCGATTTGGTACTGCAGAAATCCGTCTGCCCAATGACACAGCAATATACACGATAACGCTTGCCCTCATTTTGGTGAGAACGCGCTGAATAAATCAAACTTATATCAGCGCTTTCTGAACCATATTGCGATAGAGAAAGGAAAGACAAATATGACCCATTCCATGAAAACCGCACCGTCCCTGCTTGCCTGTGATTTTTTGCACCTTGCCGATGAGGTGAAGCGTGCGCAGTCCGCCGGCTCCGATTGGCTTCACTGCGATGTAATGGACGGTGTATACGTACCCAATATCAGTTTTGGATTTGATATTATCGGAAAGATCCATACCATCACCGATCTGCCGCTCGACGTACATATGATGACTGTCGTGCCGGAGAAGTATCTGGAAGTTCTTGCCGCAGCCGGCGCGTATTCCGTGACGATCCACTCCGATGTAATGGAGAAAGAGAAGCTCATGGAAACACTTAAGAGAATCCATGCACTCGGGATGAAAACCGGTATTGCCCTGAAACCGAAATGTCCTGCAGAGGATCTCACACCGTATCTTGCGCTTTGTGATATGGCACTGGTCATGACGGTAGAACCGGGCTTTGGCGGTCAGAAATTCATGGCAGATATGCTTCCGAAAATCCGCAAGATCCGGGAAATGGCAGCTCCGGAAATGCGAATCCAGGTGGACGGCGGTATCGGTGTCGGCAATATCGGATTGTGCGCTGCGGCTGGTGCGGATTGTTTTGTCGTCGGCACTTCATCTTTCCGCTCTCCGGATATGGGCGCGGCGATCACAGAAATGAAAAAGACGGCAGAGGATGCGGTAAGATAAACGCACGTTCAAAGTAACGCATAGGAACGGAAATGCGGCGGGAATTTGAACAAAACAGAATCGGTGGTAGGATATTGCTGCACTATCTCGAAAAACGTCAGTACCATGTACTGTGTCAATATCTCGAAGACGAAGATGCTACGGACGTAGCCGAATGGTTTTGCGGAGATTCTGCGGAAGTATTTTCTGCTGCTTTTTCGAATTTTGACGAAGAAACTGGCAGAGAAGGTCTTTGTTGCGCTGGAATCGGATGTACAGGAGATGCGGATCAAGGCATTTCTCCGCGTCTACCTCCCGCATCCTCCAGACTTTTGAAAACGCGCTTGTGTCATGCGCTGCATTGACTGCGTTCATCTCGATGCTCATGGAACAGGCGGCAACGCGAGCGCACAGATATCGATAACGGTCATCCGCGGTCTGTCGCTCGGAGAGATCCGAATGCGCGATGTGTTCTGGATCTTCTGGAAGGAGTGACGCGTCTCTCTCCTGTGCGGGATTACGCTGTCGGTCGTCAATTTTGGATAATGCTTCTTGTCGACTGCGCTGCTGTCTCGGTTGCCATTATGGTTTCGATCACGGTGCTTACCGTAGTCGTGATCGCTAAGCTGGTTGGCGGATTGACGCCGGTGCTTGCCAAACGGTTCGGCTTTGACCCGGCGGTAATAGCGAATCCGTTTTATCACCACTATTGTGGATATTCTTTCCCTCCTTCTTTACTTCCTGATTGTCGGAAAGATCTTCGA
>CAVIKO010000074.1:0-8938 GCA_963643035.1 bacterium | reverse complement strand
ATGAAACTAACCTACTACCCCGGCTGCACGCTGAAGACGAAGGCGACCGAGTTGGATCGGTACGCGCGGGTCTGTGCGGAGAAACTGGGGATCACGATGGAGGAGATCGAGGCGTGGCAGTGCTGCGGCGGCGTATTTTCGACCGCGCGCGACGAGATTGCGTCCAAGCTGTCGGCAGTCCGCGCACTGCGGTACGCGAACGAACGCGGTCAGATGCTCGTCACGGTTTGCTCCGCCTGTCATAACGTTCTGAAGCAGACGAATCACGCCATGCAGACCGACCCGGAGTTTGCCGATCACGTGAACCGGTATCTAGCGATCAACGAGGGACCGGATCACGAATACCACGGTGAGACTGCGGTGATCCACTATCTTGAGATGTTGCGCGACATCGTCGGCTGGGACAACGTCCAAAAAGCGGTCGTCAATCCTCTCACCGGTCGGAAAATCGGTGCGTATTACGGCTGCCTCCTGCTCCGTCCGGGCAAGGTCATGGCAATGGACGACGCAGAAAATCCGCGGATCTTAGAGGATTTCATCCGGGCGATCGGTGCGGAACCGGTTGTATACCCGATGCGCAACGAATGCTGTGGCGGCTATGTACGCCTGGAGGATAAAGCCCTCGCCGCGAAAAAATCGACGGCGGTGCTGGACAGCGCAAAATCCCACGGCGCGGACGCGCTTGTCACCGCCTGTCCGCTGTGTAAATATAACCTCGCGAAAGCGGGCGCACCGCTTCCCGTGATCTACTTCACGGAACTGCTTGCCGAGGCGATGGGGCTGAAGGAGGTCGCGGAATGAACGAAAAGGATACAAGGAAGGAACAGATCCTGCGCATGTCCGGCGTGAATCCGCTCCTGTGTATGCGCTGCGGCAAATGCTCCGGCACCTGCCCGTCCTATGACGAGATGGAGTACCACCCGCATCAGTTCGTCTATATGGTGGAAACGGGGGACATCGATGCGCTGATGCAGTCCCGGTCGATTTACAAATGCCTGACCTGCTTCGCCTGCGTGGACAGATGTCCCCGAAACGTTGAGCCGGCAAAGCTCGTGGAGGCTCTCCGCCTCATGGTCATCCGCAAGCAGGGCGAAAACCACCTGACCCCGGACGATATTCCGGCGCTTTTGGACGAAGACATCCCGCAGCAGGCACTCGTCAGCGCACTGCGAAAATACAGCAAATAAAGGAGGACGGCGAATATGCAAAGAATCGGCGTGTTCGTCTGTTGGTGCGGCAGCAATATCGCGGGCACCGTAGACGTGAAAGCGGTTTCCGAGGCTCTGGCGACAGAACCCGGCGTCGTTTTCTCCACAAATTACCAATATATGTGTTCCCAGGCGGGACAGGATCTCATCAAGAACGCGATCCATGAGCATAAGCTGACCGGGATCGTCATCTGTTCCTGCTCTCCCCGGATGCACGAGGCAACCTTCCGCAAAACGGCGGCGGCAGCGGGACTCAACTCATATATGGTCGAGATTGCAAACGTCCGCGAGCAATGCTCGTGGGTACACAAGGATAAGGCAATCGGTACCGAAAAGGCAATCATCCTCGGCAAGGCAGCAATCGCCAAGGTCAAGCTGAACGCACCGCTCACCCCCGGTGAAACGCCTGTCACCAAGCGCGCACTCGTCATCGGCGGCGGTATCGCGGGGATTCAGACGGCTCTCGATATCGCGGACGCGGGATTCCCGGTCGATATTGTCGAAACCAAGCCCACCATCGGCGGCAAAATGGCACAGCTCGACAAAACGTTCCCGACCCTCGACTGCGCGGCGTGTATCCTGACCCCGAAAATGGTCGATGCGGGACAGAACGAAAAAATCCGCATCTTCGCGTACAGCGAGGTGACGGAGGTCGGCGGCTTCGTCGGCAATTTCCACGTAAAAATCAAGCGCAAGGCCCGCTACGTCAAGGAGGACGTCTGCACCGGCTGCGGACTGTGTACCGAAAAATGTCCGCAGAAGAAGGTGCCGAACGAGTTTAACCTCGGCATGGACGAGCGGCACGCCATCTATATTCCGTTCGCGCAGGCAGTCCCGAAGGTCGCCACCATCGACGCGAATTACTGCACGATGCTCAAAACCGGTAAGTGCGGTGTATGCTCCAAGGTCTGCACCGCGGGTGCCATCGACTATACGCAGAAGGACGAATACATCACCGAGGATTACGGTGCCATTGTCGCGGCAACCGGCTACAACCCGATCTCACTCGAAAAATACGATGAGTACGCGTACTCCCAGTCGAAGGATGTGATCACCTCGCTGGAACTGGAGCGGCTCATGAACGCCGCCGGCCCGACAGGCGGTACGCTCCTGCGACCCTCCGATAAAAAGCATCCGCACACCATCGTGTTTGTGCAGTGCGTCGGATCAAGATGCAAAAACGACGGTCGCGGCAAGGAATACTGCTCCAAGATTTGCTGCATGTATACCGCCAAGCACGCGATGCTCATCCGCGACAAATATCCCGATACCGACGTGTACGTGTTCTACATCGATGTGCGTACCCCCGGCAAGAACTTTGACGAGTTCTACCGCCGCGCCGTTGAGGAATACGGCGTACATTACATCAAGGGTATGGTCGGTAAGATCGCACCCGACGGAGACGTGCTGCACGTGCAGGCGTCCGACCTGATCGCGAACAAGCAGCTCCATATCGACGCGGATCTCGTGGTGCTTGCCGCCGCTATAGAGCCGGATAAGTCTGCCCGCCCCCTTGCCACGATGCTCACCGCCAGCATGGACACAAACGATTTCTTCACGGAAGCCCATCCGAAGCTCCGTCCGGTGGAATCCCCGACCGCGGGTGTGTTCCTTTCCGGCGCATGTCAGGGACCACGCGATATTCCTGAAACGGTCGCACAGGCAGGAGCCGCGGCGTCCAAGGTGATCGGACTGCTCGCGAAGGACAAGCTCCTCGGCAACCCGTGCGTTGCACATTCGGATGAACTGATGTGCAACGGCTGTTCCTCCTGCGAACGCGTGTGCCCGTACGGCGCGATCACGTATGTCGATAAGGAATTCCGTATGCCCGACAGAACGACGGCAATCCGGCGCGTGGCGCAGGTCAACCCCGCCGTATGCCAGGGCTGCGGTGCGTGTACCGTGGCATGCCCGTCGGGAGCGATGGACTTGAACGGCTTCTCCAGCGCGCAAATCATGGCGGAGGTGGACGCAATATGCAAGTAAACGAAACCTATGTACCGAAAATCGTGGCGTTCTGCTGCAACTGGTGTTCCTACGCAGGCGCGGATCTGGCGGGAAATAACCGTCTCGCCTATCCGGCGGAAGTCAAAATCATCCGCGTACCCTGTTCCTGCCGTGTGAACCCGATGTTCATTCTGCGGGCGTTCCAGCGCGGCGCGGACGGCGTGATCCTATGCGGCTGCCATCCCGGCGACTGCCACTACACCTCCGGCAACTACTACACCAGACGCAGAATGGCGCTCCTCTTCTCGATGCTCGACTATCTGGGAATCGAGCGGGAACGGACGCGCGTCGAGTGGGTGTCGGCGGCAGAGGGCGCAAAATTTGCCGCGACAATGAACGATTTTGTAAAAACGGTCGCATCCCTCGGGGAGAATAAGAGACTGGAGGATCTGCGATGCAAGCAATTTTGAGAGAAACCTTAGTCGAGAAGGCGAAAGCTCTTCTTGCGGATGGCACGGTGGATCGTGTGATCGGCTGGAAGGCGGGCGAATTTGACTATGACCTGACGCCGGCGGTCTTTCACAGTGCAGAGGAAGTCGAGGCCGATCTGGTCTGGAACGATTTCTGTGGCGCGAACTTCTCGAAATACCTCATAAAAGAGACAAAAAAGAGCGAAAACAAAGTCCTCGTGTTCCTGAAGCCCTGCGACACCTACAGCTTCAATCAGCTGCTGACGGAGCATCGGTTTGACCGTGAGCGCGTGTATGTCGTTGGCGTGCCGTGCAATGGGATGGCGGAGATGCGCGTGATCCGTGACAAATGCGGGGACGGCGTGACCGGCGCGGAGCCGGACGGCGGGAACATGGTGATCCATACGCTGTACGACGGCGACAAGGCCCTGCCGTTTGCGGACTGCCTTGCCGATCGGTGCAAATGCTGCAAATCGAAAAAGCATGTGGCGTATGACGAACTGCTCGGCGAGGACGGCGACGTTGTGGACAGCGCGCGCTTTGACGAAGTGGAGAAATTGGAGGCGATGACCCCGGATGAGCGGTTCGCGTTCTGGCAGAACGAGCTGTCCCGGTGCATCCGCTGCAACGCGTGCCGGGACGTATGTCCGGCTTGTACCTGCGAAAAGTGCGTATTCGGCAATCCGAAATCCGGTGTGGAAAACAAGGCAATCTCGGATTCGTTTGAGGAAAAGATGTTCCACGTGATCCGCGCCTTCCACGTAGCCGGACGGTGTACGGACTGCGGCGAATGCGCCAGAGTCTGCCCGCAGCACATTCCGCTCCACCTGCTGAACCGGAAATTCATCCGCGACATCGACCGCTTCTACGGCGAGTATCAGGCAGGCGAAGAGGTCGGCAGCCGCGCGCCGCTTGTGAACTACACGACCGGGGACATTGAACCGAAGGATGCCATCGCGAAAGGGGGAGAATGATATGCGCAGATCAAAATGGAATGCACTCTCGGAAATCTTCTCCGCCGTAAAAGCGGATATGACCGTGTATGTCCCGCAGAACGATGGCCCGGTGACGCGGTTTGCGCCGTGGAAGGAAGGAACGGAGATTTCCGGCGCAACGCTTACCGAGAAGAACCCGAAGGAGCTTTTCTTCCCGCAGTCAGAGAACCTTATGGCGTTCAAGATGGCGCAGAAGAAGATCGAGATTCTCGACACGCGGCGTGAAACGGAAGATTTCGTTCTGTTCGGCATCCGCGCCTGTGACGTGCGTGCGCTGACGGTGCTGGACAACGTGTTCCTGACCGATCCGGTGGACACATACTACGAGAACCGCCGCCGCCATGGGGTGATCGTGTCCCTGGCGTGCGACCGACCGATGGAATCCTGCTTCTGTGCCACGTTCGGCATCGACGCGGCCAATCCGGAGGGCGACGTGGTCTGCCGCCGTGCGGACGATATGCTCTACTGGGACGCGAAAACGGAAAAAGGCGCGGCGTTTCTGAAAAAGATTGAAGCGTTTACGGAAGACGCGGATGCATCGGACGAAAAAACCGTAGATGAGCACGTAGCAGTGATCCGCGAACGGCTGTCGAAGCTGCCGTTTGCGTCTCTCACGACGGAGGGCTTTGGCGGCGGCAGAACAGCTGCGCTATTCGATGACCCGGCGTGGGCGAAGCTTTCGGAATCCTGCCTTGGCTGCGGCACCTGCACCTTTGTCTGCCCGACGTGCCAGTGCTACGACATCCGCGATTTTGACTGCGGACGCGGCGTGCTGCGCTATCGGTGCTGGGACTCGTGCATGTACTCGGACTTTACGAAAATGTCCGCCGGACAGCCGAGACTCACGCAGAAGGAGCGGTTCCGCCAGCGGTTTATGCACAAGCTGGTATATTATCCGGAAAACAATGACGGGCTGTTTGGCTGTGTCGGCTGCGGCAGATGCGTGAAGAAATGTCCGATTTCCATGAATATCGTAAAGGTAATGAAGACGGTGGGAGGAAAAAACGATGGCTGAGAGACGAGAACCGCTGATGCCTGTTATCGGTATGGTGACGGACATCCGCATCGACACGCCGGACGTCAAGACCTTCCGCGTGGTTACGCCGGACGGGAAAAAGGCGTTCGAGCATAAGCCGGGACAGTGTGCGATGCTGTCGATCCCGGGCATTGGAGAAGCAATGTTTTCCATTACGTCCTCGCCGACGAACGAGGAGTACATGGAGTTTTCGATCAAGAAGTGCGGCTGTGTGACGGACTGGCTCCACGCGATGGAGGTCGGTCAGGAGATCACGATCCGCGGCCCCTATGGGAACGGATTCCCGGTGGACACTGCGTTTGCGGGGAAGGATCTGCTTTTCATCGCGGGCGGTATCGGACTGGCGCCGCTCCGCTCGGTAATCAACTACTGCCGCCATTACCGCGACCGCTACGGGGTGATGGACATCGTGTACGGCTCCCGGAGCATGCAGGACCTGGTGGATTACCGCGAGATCGTGGACGAATGGACGGCGGATCAGAATGTACACGTGCATCTTACGATCGACCGCGAGCAGCCGGAATGGCAGGGACACGTGGGCTTTGTGCCGAATTACGTGGGTGAGCTTGGCTTTACGACGGACAAGGTGGCGATCATCTGCGGGCCTCCGATCATGATCAAGTTCACGCTTGCCGGACTGGAAAAGCTTGGCTTCAACAAAACGCAGATCTACACGACGATGGAACTGCGCATGAAGTGCGGAATTGGCAAATGCGGCCGCTGCAACATCGGCTCCAAATACGTCTGCAAAGACGGCCCCGTCTTCCGCATGGACGCATTGCAGGAACTGCCCAACGAATATTAAGGGGGAACGGGGAGAACGCGGCTTCATGAACGAGCCTCCCAAGCACTTTTGAAAAGGGTCAAATCTCCCAACGATTCGCAACCAACAAACGTCTACCCATTTTCCCGTATAAAAGTTTTGCGGAGCTTTTTCCAAAGCGACCGTATCTCCTTCCTATATATGAGGTATTCTAAAATATGGTAAATATATTTTTGTTTGGCAAGAAATACAGCGTGCCGGAGAATCTGACGATCATGCGCGCGATGGAGTATGCCGGGTACCAGCTGGTACGCGGATGCGGCTGTCGGAACGGATTCTGCGGGGCATGCGCGACGATCTACCGGATCCAGGGCGATCGTGAATTAAAGACATGTCTGGCATGTCAGACCAAGGTCGAGAACAACATGTACATTGCAACCCTGCCGTTTTTCCCGCTGGTGAAGCAGGTATACGACATGGAGAAAATCACGCCGTCGGAGGCGGTGATGATGCAGCTGTACCCGGAAATTTACGCCTGCATCGGCTGCAACGCGTGCACGAAGAGCTGCACGCAGGGACTGAACGTCATGCAGTACATTGCATATGCGCAGCGCGGCGAATTTGAGAAATGCGCCGAGGAGAGCTTTGACTGCGTGATGTGCGGTGTCTGCTCATCGAGATGTCCGGCAGGGATCTCCCATCCGCAGGTTGCCATGCTTGCGCGCAGACTCAACGGCAAATATCTCGCGCCGAAATCGGAGCATCTGGAGAACCGCGTGCGGGAAATTCAGAACGGCACGTTCCGGGAACTGATGGAGTCGCTGATGGGCAAGCCGGTTGAAGAGCTGAAAGAGCTGTACAACCACAGAGAGATCGAGAAATAAGGAGGCTATAGTTTATGTATTCCGAATCCTTCCAGAAATCCCTGGCGGCTGTGGAAGCGGCGCGTGAGGCAAACATAGCCTACGAACCGACTCGCATGACCGCCGATGAAAAGGACGCGCTGCTGCGTGCGTACCATCCGGACTACAAGGCAGACGAATTTGACGTGCTGTCGATCGGCCCGAACAAGGGTGAAAAGGTTCCGCGTGAGCTGGCTGCGATTTTGCAGGCGCACAGCCGGATCTCCGCGTCCGATGTAGATCTGACCGCTCCCGCATACGATGTGGATGTGCTGATCATCGGCGGTGGAGGAGCAGGCGCATCCGCGGCGATCGAGGCGAACGAAGCGGGAGCGAACGTTATGATCGTGACCAAGCTGCGCATCGGCGACGCGAACACAATGATGGCGGAGGGCGGTATCCAGGCGGCGGACAAGCCGAACGATTCTCCGGCAATCCATTTTGTGGATGCGTACGGCGGCGGTCACTACGCGGCAAAGCGGGAGCTGCTGGAAAAGCTCGTCTGCGACGCACCGGAGGCGATTCAGTGGCTGAACGATCTCGGCGTGGAATTCGACAAGGCACCCGACGGCACAATGATCACGACGCACGGCGGCGGCACCTCACGGAAGCGGATGCACGCGGCGAAGGATTATTCCGGCGCGGAGATCATGCGCACCCTGCGCGACGAGGTGCTCAACCGTGGGATTCCGGTCGTCGATTTCACTGCGGCGATCGAGCTGATCCTCGATGAAAACGGACGCGCGGCAGGGGCGGTACTTTTGAATATGGAGACGAAAGAACTGCTAGTGGCGCGTGCAAAGACGGTTATCATCGCGACGGGCGGTGCGGGACGGATGCACTATCAGGGCTTCCCGACCTCCAACCACTACGGCGCAACAGCAGACGGTCTGGTTCTCGGCTATCGGGTCGGCGCAAAGCTCCTGTACGCGGACACCCTCCAGTACCATCCGACCGGAGCGGCGTTCCCGGAGCAGATTTTCGGCGCGCTTGTAACCGAAAAGGTTCGTTCTCTCGGCGCAAAGCTCGTCAACCGGGACGGTAAGGTCTTTATGCACCCGCTCGAAACCCGCGATGTGGCGGCGGCATCCATCATCCGCGAATGCACCGATCGCGGCGAGGGCGTGGACACCGGCAGCGGACTGGGCGTATGGCTCGACACCCCGATGATCGAAAAGATCGGCGGAGAAGGCACCATTGAACGGCGGATTCCGGCAATGATGCGCATGTTCGGCAAGTACGGCATCGACATCCGCCGTGAGCCGATCCTCGTGTACCCGACCCTGCACTACCAGAACGGCGGTCTGGACATTCACGTGAATGGTATGTCCACGTGCGTTGAGAACCTGTTCGTTGCAGGCGAGGCAGTCGGCGGCATCCACGGCAGAAACCGCCTGATGGGCAACTCGCTCCTCGATGTGATCGTGTTCGGCCGCAATGCCGGACAGAACGCCGCAAAAACCGCAAAATCGACCACGGTCGGCGCGCTCACCCTCGACCATATCGCACGGTTTGACAAGGAACGCGCGGACGCCGGCATCGAAACAGAAATGGTCAGCCCGAAACTCCTGCCGGATTACACCAAACGGTAATCCGGAGTGGGAATGGAATCTGTGC
>CAVIKO010000073.1:0-8980 GCA_963643035.1 bacterium | reverse complement strand
GTATAGGAAGGTATAATGAAGGGTGGAGAAAATCCGGTATTTTTTGAACTGCACATCCTGGTATGTGATGCTCACAAAACCGGAATATTGTTTCTTTCAATGTATTATATTAAATCCTGTATCGTCGACGCATATTACATAGAGGAGGCAGTCATCATGAAAAAACTGGTTGCATATTTTTCACCCACAGGCACCACAGAGGTACTTGCAAGACATCTTGCCAAGGTGATCGATGCGGATCTGTACGCAATTGTACCGGAGGTACCGTATACAAAAGCGGATCTCGACTGGATGGACAAAAAATCCCGCAGTACAGTGGAGATGAACGATCCGACCTCCCGTCCGGCAATCGCAGGTACATGCGCGGATATTCGCTCGTATGACGTAATCCTTGTCGGCTTCCCGATTTGGTGGTATATTGCACCGACGATCGTTAATACCTTCCTCGAAAGCTGCGATCTAACCGGTAAAATCGTCATTCCGTTCGCAACCTCCGGCGGAAGCGGTATGGGAGAGACGAACGAAAGGCTGAAAGACAGTTGCAAGGGTGCGCATTTGATGGAAGGAAAGGTTTTGTCCCGATCCGCATCCGACGAGGAATTGAAGGCGTTTGCAAAGGAGTACCATGCTCTTTGAAAAATGGCTTCTGCCCGATCTCTGCCTGCCTGGATATGCCGCACTGACGCCGGAATTCTGTCTGTCCCACGGCTTTACGTATATCATTTCCGATATCGACAACACGCTTGTGACCTACGACGACGCGGAACCGACAGAGGAACTGCGCGTTTGGCTGAAACTGATGCGGAAAAATGGCATTACAATCGCGTTTCTCTCCAACAATAAACCGCCGCGTGTAGAACGGTTCAATCGGTCGCTTGGGTATATCGCCTATGCGGATGCGGGAAAACCGGGCGGGAAAATACTGCAGAGAATCCTTGCAAAATGGCAGTGTACGCCGGAATTCGTGCTGTTTCTTGGCGATCAGCTTCTTACGGACGCTGCCTGTGGGAAACGCGCCGGACTGTATACCGTTATTGTACCGCCAATCCACGACCGTACCGACTGGTTTCATCGGCTGAAGCGGCAGATCGAAAAACCCTATATTCGTAAATATCACCGACTGCATCCAAAAGACGCGGAAGGTACAACAATAGAAAGGAAGTAATGCAAATGAATACTATGGAAATCCGTTACCAAAGACTTCATCAGGCAATGCAGGAGAGAGGGCTGGATGCTATGTATGTAAGCGCGCCGGAAAATCACCTGTATATGTCCCATTTCGATAATCCGGACGGCTATATGCTTATCTCAGCCGATGAATCCTATGTTTTTGCCGATTTCCGCTATACAGAAGCAGCGCATGAAAATGTGTTCCCGTGCTGCATCGTCAAGGAACCGAGAAAACCAACCCTGTTCGCACTCGTTGCGGAAAAAGGTTTTAAGAGGATCGGCTATGAGGATGAATCACTGACCTGCGCCGCACTTGCCAATTTGCAAAAGAAGATGCCCGATGTGGAATTCGTTCCGACCGGCGATATGTTCTCACAGATCCGTTCTTGCAAAACGGAAGACGAGGTGGAAAACGTAATCGCCGCACAACGTATTGCGGAAGGCGCGTTCCAGCACATCCTCTCCGTGATCCGTTATGATATGACCGAGATGGAAGTCGCGGCGGAGCTTGAATATTATATGAAGAAAAATGGCAGTGAAAAGCCGTCGTTCGATACCATCTGTGTATCCGGCTCCAATTCCTCCAGACCACATGGTGTGCCGCGTCCGGTCAAGCTTGAAAAGGGTTTTCTGACCATGGACTACGGTGCAATGGTCAACGGTTACCACTCGGATATGACGCGTACCATTTGTATCGGTAAGGCAGACGAGGAGATGAAGAAGCTCTACAACACTGTTCTGACCGCGCAGCAGGCAGCTATTGAAGCCGCGCATCCCGGTATGCATAATGCGGATCTCGATAAGGTCGCACGGGACATCATCGACGGCGCGGGATATAAAGGATGTTTTGGGCACAGTCTTGGCCATGGCGTGGGACTGCTCATTCATGAGAATCCCTATGTGTCCTCTGGTGCGGGCGAACTGGTTCTCCATCCCGGTGAGATCATCACCATTGAGCCTGGTATCTATGTGGAAGGCAAGTACGGCTGCCGGATTGAGGACATGCTCTATATCACCACAGACGGCAAACGCAATCTCACCGACTGCCCGAAGGAACTGATTGAGGTCTGATCTGTGACAAATCTCCATTTTGAACGACTGACCACGACCACGCATCCCCTGTACGAAAAAGCGATTGCGCTGTACCGCATCAGCTTTCCGTATCACGAACAACGCGAAGCACCGTCCCGTAAACGAATTTTAGAGGATGATGCGTATCATTTTAACCTGATTTTTGACGAAAAAGTCTTTCTCGGATTGGCACTGTATTGGGAAATCGGTGACTTCCTGTATATTGAGCATCTTTGTATCCTGCCGGAAATGCGCGGCAGAAAATACGGGCAAACTACACTGAAATTGCTTGCAGAATCTGGCAAATTGATCTTTCTGGAAATCAATCCGCCGAGTGACGATATGGCACGGCGCAGAAAAAACTTCTACGAACGGTGTGGCTTTGCTGAAAATCCGTATCCGCATATCCATCCGCCGTATCATCGCGGCAACACGGGCCATTCCCTCGTTGTCATGACATATCCTCATCCCATCGATCCTACATTTTACGACACGTTCAATGCGTATCTGAAGGATCACATCATGAACCGCGCATTCTCATAAATGAAAAGAGCATCCGCGTATCCGAATCGATACGCGGATGCTCTTTCAATAAGGCTGCGACTTTCTATGTTTTATCCCAGAAATCTGTGAGGATTTTCTCCAGCGTGTCCGGGTCGCGTGTATAGCGGATGTGGTGCCAGTGCGTTGGAAAGAGGAGTTTCATTTCGGGCAAATCGTATCGGTCATCGATGAGAAGAACCATGCCGCGATCGTTTTCCGAACGAATCACGCGCCCCGCTGCCTGCAGTACCTTGTTCATTCCCGGAAAGATATATGCGTATTCGCGTCCTTTTTCCATAGTGTTCTGGTAATACTCAGCCATCAGATTCCGTTCCGCCGAGAGTCCGGGCAATCCGGTACCGACAATCATCGCACCAATCAGCGCGTTTCCGGAAAGATCGATCCCCTCGGAAAACATTCCTCCCAGCACGCAGAAGCCCAGTACATGACGATGCTTCTCAGAGAAAAAGACTTGCAGGAATCGTTCCCTCTCCCGATACGACATGCCGCTCTTCTGCATTACCACCGCAATTTCCGGTGCAATCTGGCAAAAAGCACGGCAGACGAGCTTCATGTACGCATACGAAGGGAAATACGCAATATACTTTCCCGCACGCACACTGGCTGCTCTTGCTAAAATTTCCGCCGTTTCCTCCACAGTGGCATGCCTGTCCGAAAACCGGGTGCTGATCCCATCAAAGGCGACAAGACAAAGATTTTCCCTTGCATAGGGAGATGGCAGTTCCAGATAGGTACTGTCCGGTGAACCGGTGCTATTCAAATAATATTCCGCCGGAGATAAGGTTGCGGAGAAGAGGAGCGCGGCATGGGCTGCGGAAAGCATCCTGTTGAGAATCCCTGCGGGATCCAAACAAAGGATTTGCGCTGTTACTCGATTGTCTTCACGGGAGAGAAAAAAGCAGAATTGCTCATCAGCATAATCCAATACCGATAGGAAATCAAGGAGCGCGCGACGATAGGGCAGAAGCTCTCCGACCAGCTCATGATTGTCTCGGATGTACTGCCGAATCTGGCGCATTACCACACCGAGCACCGTCCCGATCTCGCTTGGAATTGTCGTACTGCGGTAGTACCCCAGCCGCACATCTTGCCCATCCCGGTGAACCAGAGAACTGTCCTCATCACAGAGCGCAGCGAGATATCGGAAAAGCTCCTCTGCTTGTCCAATGGCGTCTGCAAACGGTGTGTCGCAGGGAAAATGTTTTTTCTGGATTTCTTGCAGCGCGCCGATCGTCTCATTCGACATTGCGGCAGAGTACATATTGCGCGTACGATCCGGCAGATTGTGGGCTTCATCGACGCAAAACACATACTTTTCCCGCTGTGCAGCATCCTTGAAGTACCGCCGGAAACGAATCCGATCATCGAAGAGAAAATTGTAGTCGCATATAATCACCTCGCAGTATTCGCTTACATCGAGGGATAGCTCATACGGACAGACTGAATACGACGCAGCGACCTTTCGGATTCGCTCTGGTGTGAAAAACGAAGCTTCGCTGTCCAAAAGAGCGCGCATGGCGTTGTGTTCTCGGAGCAGATACGGCTGAAAATGCGTACCGGATCCTGTATCGTGGAGATCCGGACAGATCGGACACTTCAACAGCAGCGCGTTTTCGCCGTCAATCGTTTGTGCCGAACAGAGTGATTCCTTGGCAAGAATGAGGATCCCACGCAGATGGGGGGCGAATTCCCGAAACCGTTCGCAGGTATCGACAGCCGCCTTGCCGGTCATCGTTTTTGCAGTCGCATAGAAAATCCGGTCGCAGTCGCCGCTGCCAAACGCACGGAGTGCCGGATAGAGGGAAGAAATCGTCTTGCCGATCCCGGTCGGCGCAGATACAAAGAGTCGTTCACCACGCCGGATGGTTCGGTACCCCTCCTTGATAAAGTCGGATTGTCCTTCGCGAACGGTAGAAAAAGGAAATGGCAGCACACGACATTCCCGCCGCAGAACAGATTCCCTGTCGTGGATCCGTTTAACAAAAGGAAAGGCTCGTTCAAGCAGGGCGTAAAAGGAACGAGAGAGAAAATCCAGGGAGAACACGGCGCGATATGCCCGGCGCATACCATCCGATCGACGAATGTATACAAGTGCGATTGCAGCCTCGCCGATTCCCTCTGTGGCGCATATCATGAAAGCGTAACAGACCGCTTGTGCAAAGTGTGCTGGATATTTCAGAGGATACAGATCGTCAGAGAGACTGCGCACCGTTTTGTATTCTGTGACAGTATGCCGTTCCCCATCAAAAGCAATACTATCCGCACGGCCGTGTATCTCTATGGTACAATCCCCCAAAACGGCACGATACGCAAGCTCCTTTTCCGTGATTTCGCCGGTGCCCTGCGCATCTGTCTCCGCCACATTATGATGACGGACACCGGATTCGATAGGGTTGGCGGATGGCTGATTTTCGGTGTCTTCCATGGTATCTGTATCGGCATAGGGAACAAAACCGTACTTTTCTCCGGCTGTTCGCGGATTTTCCAACGGATATGCGAACCGTGCCAGCTCTGTAACCGTCAGCGCGACGTAGTCTCCATCACAGCGATATTCCATACCAAACACCTCACTTTGTCCTGGGGATGCGCCGAATCCAACGCGTTTTTGGCTTTTGTGCCGAAAAGCATGAATGCATGGTTTTTGCACGAAAAACAACCTGAATCAACGACTTCCTAACGTTATTATTATACTCGAAAAGCATCGGATCGTCAAGTCCGCAAGTGATAGGAAATGAAAACAACGCATTCCATTGACAAACAGGCAGGATACGTGTATAATATGGTAAGAAAATTGCGTTGTGTGTCGGATGGAATCCTTCCTCTGGCAGATGCGATCGTTTATGGGAGAAATATATGGTATTACAGCAAAAGCAAACCACCGTTGCCTACCGTTGTCCAGAGTGCGGCTCGATTGTCCTTAGTATGGTTGGTGTATTTGCTCTGAACGCAGATATGCTCCGTTTGAAGTGTCCGTGCGGACAGTCGGAGCTGGAGATTTTATATACGAAGGACAAAAAGGTACGTCTAACCGTGCCATGTTTTGCATGCCCGACTGCGCACAGCTATCTGATCTCCACCTCACTTTTCTTTGAAAAGGAGCTGTTCACTCTGCCGTGTGCTTATTCCGGATTGGATATTTGTTTTATCGGACATAAGGAACAGGTACAGGAGGCAATACAGAAGGCGGAGGAGGAACTTCTCGAAATGCTCGGCGACGTGGATTTTGAGGAGTATGCCAAGGCGCGCGGAGAACGGCGGGAATTGTCCGATCCACAGATACTGGATATTGTGATGTACGTAGTTCATGAACTGGAGGACGAGGGTGCGATCCGCTGTCATTGTCCGGAGGGAGAAGGAGACTATACCGTGGAGATTGAGGACAGTCATGTGACAGTGGCATGTCAAAATTGTGGTGCCAAGGCGGAGGTCCCGACCGATAGTATGACCGCGGCACGCGATTTTTTGAATATCGACAAGCTGGTGCTGGAATAAATTCTTCACGATCCGACAGTGCAGGACAGTGCCATATCCATTGCCAAAGGGAATCCTTTGTGCGGAACATTGCATTTTGCGGAAAAATGTGGTACACTATCCGCATGATGCAAAATCTGCTTATACTACAAAAGAAAGGTAAAAGCTATGGGAAAGAATGTACGGCGTGAACCGGTAATCGGCTTTCTGGATTCTGGAGTTGGTGGTCTGACCGTACTGTATGAAGCGCGGAAACGCTGTCCGCGTGCGCGGTACCTCTATTACGCGGATACCGATCATGTGCCGTATGGAACGAAATCCTGTGCAGAGATCCGGCGGTACGCTATGAATGCTGTGACATTTTTGGTGGAGCATGGTGCAGACATTCTTGTGATCGCGTGCAATACTGCGACCAGTATGGCGGTGGAGGAACTACGTAGCCGTTTCTCTTTGCCCATTATCGGAATGGAGCCGGCAGTCCGGCCGGCAATCCTGCGTTATCCGGGGGCAAAGATTCTCGTGTGCGCGACCCCCGCGACAATCCATGGCGAAAAGCTTCATCATCTCCTTGATGTACACCACGCGGATCCCTCGACCACGATTCTCGTTCCCACTCCGCAACTGGTAACCTACGCGGAAGCCGGGCAATTTGCACCGGAGGTGGTCGTGCCGTATCTGCGTGAGGTCATCCCGCCGGATCATTACGCCGCATGTGTGCTTGGGTGTACGCATTTTACGCTGTTCCGAGACAGTTTTACCGCCTGCTTGGGCGACGATACCGTATGCATCGATGGCAATACAGGCACCGTGAACCGGATGTGTGACGTATTGACAATGAGCGGCTTTACCAAGAACGGATTCGCCACCACACAGGTGCCCACCGATGTGGAAGCGGCGCTGGATAGCCCGGAAGCGGATATATACGGTTCTGTGCGATATTTTCTCTCCGGCAGGGAAGTTGTCGTACCGGAAACGCTACAGTTTTATCAGACTATTTTTGACCGCATGGCAACCCTGTCATAAGGTCTCAACAGGAGAATATATGAAAAAAGCAGTGTTATTTGATATGGACGGCGTGCTGATTGACTCGGAGGTCGTTATGCTCCATGCCGCTATCAATGGCTTGAAGCCTTATGGAATCGATGCAAAACCGGAGGACTTTACACCGTTTGTCGGAGCCGGAGAGGATGCGTATCTCGGCAATGTGGTTCGCAAATATGGTGTAGACTATACGCTTGCTGTCAAATCCCATGTGTACGATGTTTACGGCGAAATGATCACGCACGAATACACCTGTCCGCGCGCTGGAGAGATTATCGCGGCTATGACAGAAAAAAAGATTCCGTTTGCCATCTGTTCAAGTGCAGATAAAGCGAAGATCCATCACAATCTGCGCGCGCTGGGCATTCCGGAAACCATGTTTCCGGCAATTGTATCCGGTGAGGACGTGACGAGAAACAAACCGGAGCCGGAGATTTATGAAAAGGGAGCCGCGATACTTGGTGTGCATCCGGAGGACTGCATCGTGGTGGAGGACACATTAAACGGAATCCGCGCAGGCAAATCGTCTGGCGCGACGACGGTGGCAGTTGGGACGAGTCTGAATCTGACCGATTTTATCGCCGGCGGCAATGCGGATTACTATATTCCTGCCTTGCCCGGACTGATCCGGATTCTGCGGCAGAATGGACTGGATACGGGACTGTTCGACCGCAGGGTACTTTTGGAAGCCCATCGAGGCGTCGGCACAGAAGCGGTCGAGAACACCATGGCTGCATTCCGTCTCGCGAAGGCGCAGGATTACGATATGATCGAGCTGGACACAAAGTTTACCGCCGATCACCGCTGTGTCCTCCTGCACGACCGTACGCTGAACCGGACTGCGGATCAGCTCAAAAACGACAAGGACGCCGCCCCAGTAAAGATTGCAGAGCATACATTGAAAGAGGTAAACGCGTCGTATACTTTTGATGGAGAGCGAATCGCTACGTTGGAAGATGTGCTTGCTTTTGCGGCAGAGGCGCAGATTGCGCTCAAATTTGACAACGTTTGGCATTCGCATCTGCCGGAAGAGAGACAGGATTTTCTCACTATGATCGCAGCGTCTCACGCAAAGACACTGTGCGGTATCACGGCATCCGATCTCGTATCTGTGGAGGAAATCCAGAGTGTTTTGCCGGATTGCCATATTCATTACGACGGTCCGGTGACGGAATCGGTTTTGGATGACTTGCACGCGCTTGTCTCGCGGGAAAATCTGACCGTGTGGCTTCGGTTCGACAACGCCATCACTGCGTGGTGCAAAAATCCGCCGGTTGATCCTGCGCTTGCCGCCCTTGTCCACCGCTATGGTAGCCTCGGCGTATGGCTCTTGACTACTGAGGACGAACTGCATGTTGCTGCGGAAGTGTATGGTGCGGACGTGATCGAAACGGATGGGCGGCTGAAACCGCACGTACATTGACAGCTTCAAAGAAAGCACAGCTTTGGGGTGGTTTTTGTGCCCAAGCCCATATAGGCGGAGATTCTCCGATTTATAATGTGTTTCTAAAACAAAAAGAAAAACGACAGCGTTTTGATATAATCCCCGTAGAGTAGACTGATGAAAAAATCAAGTCCGCACTAGGGGATTATTTATGTCAAAGAAAAGGAACAAAAATACAGCAAAGAGTTGAAGTTAGGAGCGGTGCAAGCATACTTAAAC
>CAVIKO010000072.1:0-9146 GCA_963643035.1 bacterium | reverse complement strand
GTGGAACACCGTGCACTGAATTCCGTCGGCGTGCAGCTGCTTGGGTGTCCAGTACGGCAGACGCATGATGCTGCCCACATCGTCGTAGATCACACGGACATCCACACCGCTCGCTGCCTTTTCACGTAGGATCTCGTACACGCTGTTCCACGTTTCCCCCTGTGCAATGATGAAATATTCAAGAAAAATATATTTTTCCGCTGCTCGCAGGATTTTGCACATTTCTTCAAAATACACTTTCCCATTCGGCAGATACGTGCTTTTTGTATATTTGTACGGCGGGCAGCATGCCATATCCGCAATGTACCGGGACTGTCTGCCAGCATTTTCACACTCCGATGCAATCTCACGCAGCACATCTTCACGTTTGTCCGCGGAATGACTGGTCAATTCGGTAATCCGGCTCATCTCGCGTTTTGTGCGCATGGACAGCTTATTGCCGCTGAACACCATGTATACCACAGTTCCAAACGGCTGGGTCAGCAGCACGAAAATGATCCACGTGATTTTGTAGCCGGGATTCTCGTCATTCCGAATGATCCGACAGACACACAGCACGCCAAGCACCGCCGAAAAGGAATAGACAATCGGCAGATACTCTCCGCACCGGAGAAGTACGAGAAACAAAAAGCATAGCTCCGCCACAAGCAGGAGTCCGACGATAACCATCCGGCTGAGCAGGAATTTTAGAATTTTACGCAAGAATGAAAATACCGTTCTGCGTTTTTTCTTTTCTGTCATATACACTCCCCCGAACGGCATAAATCTACGCAAGGATGCGTTTCCTTGTATATCATACCCGTTTTCACACCAAAAGTCAAGAGATTTTTGATGCCACGCAAGAACTCACCCGTTTCCGAGAGACATATATACCAAAACGCGATAACGTAACAACGTTTTTTCGGATAAGCTTGACAAGCGAAAAATGGTATGCTATACTGTATTTGTACTTTCTTTTCCCAACAAACACGGGAATAGAAAAATCCAACGAAAACGGAGAGACAGATATGAAAATTCTATTTCAGGGTGACAGCATCACAGACGCTGGACGAGACAGAAGCAACAAAGAGGATATGGGGCAAGGATACCCCAAATATGCCTCTGCATACATCGCCGCGCGCCACCCGAACGTGCATTTCACTTTCTACAATCAAGGTGTGAGCGGCGACCGTGCGGAAAGTCTCCGTGCGCGCTGGCAGAGTGACTGCATCGACCTCCAGCCTGATCTTGTCTCCATACTGATCGGCGTGAACGACACATGGCATCATGCCGCCGACGAAAGCTGGATGCCGAATGAATATTTTGAAGAGTGCTATCGGTACTGTCTGGAAGAAATCAAGACAAAGACGAACGCAAAAATCATTTTGATGGAACAGTTCCTCCTGCCGGATTACTGTTTCACGAAGGGTAGGTTCGATCTCGACGCGAAATTGCAAATCACCCGCAAGCTCGCCCGTGAGTATGCCGACTGGCTCATTCCCCTAGACGGAATCTTTGCGTCCGCCTGTATACAGGTACCGGGAACGTTCTGGTCCGCGGACGGTGTGCATCCTACCGCTGCAGGTGCGCAGAAAATCGCGCTGTACTATGCCAACGCTTTTGATGCGCTCTATCCGAATCTCGGCAGATAACAATCCCTATAGCGGAGGAACCGTTTACCCGGATGCTCCGCTTTTTCCTTGCGATTTCCGCTGCTGTATTCATGGGACTGCCGATTGAATGCTGTTTTGCTCCGAAATTTCATACGCCCGTGTAAGTCCTGACGCAAAAAACGGTTCATACAGCATCACTCTGCTTTCTGTAACATGTGTTAGATATGTGAATTTCACATACTCATATTCACATTTTCTCATCATCAATCCTATGTCGTCGAGATTCACGAACATTTTTCTCAGATTCCAAGAAAGTATGTTGTATTTTCCTATCGACAAGACCTTCAAAATGTTGTATAATAACATCAGAAGGCAGTAATAAGATATCACCGCAGGAAAAGATGTGCGGTTGAAAAAATGGGAGGTTACTCTATGAATATTCTCGATCTTGAAGTCATGAAGGGCTTTATCCGGATGTGCAATGACGGTTTGCTGCAGGGCTGGCACGAACGGAATGGTGGCAACCTGACCTACCGTATGAACAAATACGAGGTTAAGGAATGCGCTGCATATTTCCATCCGAAGACAGACTGGGTTCCAATGGGCGTCAAGGCGGAAAATCTCGCAGGCGAATACTTCATTTCTACCGGCAGCGGCAAGTTCATGCGCAATGTCATTCTGGAGCCGCAGAACACGCTGTGCATCGTTGAGATCAATGAAGCAGGTGACAGCTGGCGTATTGTATGGGGTTTGGAACTTGGCGGTCGTCCGACGAGTGAATTTCCGAGCCACTTCCTGAATCACTCTGTCAAGAAAGCGTACAAGGGAGACAACTACCGCGTTATCTATCACGCACACACCACGTCTCTCATCGCTCTGACCTATGTACTTCCGCTGACGGCGCGTGACTTCACAAGAACCCTCTGGAAGAGTGCGACGGAATGCCCCGTTGTATTCCCGGACGGCGTAGGCGTTGTGCCGTGGATGGTGCCGGGCGGACCGGAAATCGCCGTTGCCACCAGTGAATTGATGAAGAAATTCGACGCAGTGGTCTGGGCACATCATGGTCTATTCTGCTCCGGTCCTGATTACGATACCACGTTCGGTCTGATGCACACCATTGAAAAGTCCGCTGACATCTATATTCGTGCTATGTCCTGCGGTCAGGGCATCCGTCAGACGATTTCTGACGACAATCTCCGTGCCATCGCAAGAGACTTCCACATTCAGCTCAATGAAGAATTCTTAGACTAAGCAGCGCATCCCCGTATCGTCCAAACAGAATTGAACAAAACCGCGTATCTTCCTGTGCTAAGTTGCCAGTGTGGATGCGCGGTTTTCTGTTTCATAAAATGATGTACACCAATCCCGATGCACCGTCGTTGATGATTTTCGAAAGCGTTTCACCGATTTTTCCGCGTGCATCCTACGGTATACGCCTTGTCTGTCCTACTGTATGCGGCAGAACGGCAGTATATGAGGAGATGGGAGAATCTTTTTTCTACAAGACTATGTTATCCTGTTGTGGGATCAAAAGAGCGAGAGCTGATTCGTTTTCGAGATACCCTGTAGCGCACCGTTTCGTTCTAAGATGTCGAGTACCGTTTTCGACATTTTGGAGTCGTTTTGGAGTTGTTCAATCGAGTAGATCTCATGCGCGTCACGGGCCGCCATGATGTTCTCCGCGGCGGTCTGCCCCAGTCCCGGCAGGGATGTGAACGGCAGACGGATCTTTCCGTTCTCCGGCAGGTACTTGGTTGCGTGGGACTTGCGGACATCGACGGACAGAAATTCGTATCCGCGCTGGTAATACTCGTTGACGAGCATCAGGGCGTCGGCGACATCGGCTTCTTTCTGGCTGATTTCGTTTTTACGGCGGTTCAGATCGGTCAGAACCTCCCTGACATGATCCTTTCCGCCCATGACGATCTCGCCATCAAAGCCGTCCGGTGCCGCAGAAAAATACGCTGCATAGAATGCGACAGGATAATAGATCTTGTACCACATCAGTCGGATCGCGTCGATGACATAGGCGGCGGCATGCGCTTTGGGAAACATGTAGCGGATTTTTTGGAGCGAATCGATATACCACTGCGGCACATCGTTTTCAAGCATCGCCTTCACCATATCCTCTGGGATCGTAACGCCTTTTTTGTTCTTCCGCACAAACTCCATAATTTTAAACGACAGACTCTTTTCCATGTGGTATTTGTGGATAAGCGTCATCATGATGTCGTCACGGCATCCAATTACATCAGAAATCGTACAAATCTTGTTGTTGATGAGATCCTGTGCGTTGCCGAGCCAGCAACCCGTACCGTGCGTCAGCCCAGAAATCTGCAGCAAATCTGTAAAATTCTTCGGTTGCGCGTCCATGAGAACCCCACGGATGAAGCGGGTCCCCATCTCCGGTAGACCAAGGGTGGCGGTTTTGCTGTCGATCTGCTCTGGGGTCACGCCAATCGGCTCCGTGGATGTGAAACTCTTATAAACAGCCGGATCGCCCATTGGTACATCGAGGACGCTGGTACCGGAATATTCTTCCAATCGCTTATATTTTGTCGGAATATCGTGGCCAAGGATGTCGAGCTTCAAAATCGTGTCGTGCAGGTATTTGAATTCAAAATGGGTCGTAATAATGTCGGAATTCGGGTCGTCTGCCGGATGCTGTACCGGTGAGAAATCGTAAATCTCATATTCCTGCGGCACAACGATAATACCGCCCGGATGCTGTCCAGTTGTGCGTTTGACACCAAGACAGCCGAACACCAATCGGTCGATCTCTGCACGGTTGACAGAAATGCCCTTGTCCTCCAGATAATGGATCGCAAAGCCGTATGCCGTTTTGTCCGCGAGGGTACCGATCGTGCCTGCCTTAAACGCTTTGCCGTGACCAAACAGGACTTCCGTAAAACGATGCGCATCGGCCTGTACGTCTCCGGAAAAGTTTAGGTCGATATCAGGCGTCTTGTCTCCCTTGAACCCGAGAAACGTCTCAAACGGGATGTCGTGACCATCCTGCACAAGCCGGGTACCGCAATTCGGGCAATCCTTCGGGGGCATATCGAATCCCGATCCCCATTCCCCTCCCTCATGAAATTCCGTATAGCGGCATTTCGGACAACGGTAATGCGGTGGAAGCGGATTGACACGGGTGATGCCTGCCATCGTCGCCGCAAAAGAAGAACCGACCGATCCGCGGGAGCCGACCTGATATCCCTTGCTCTCGCTGTTTTCCACGAGCTTCCGGGCGATGATGTACATAATAGCAAAACCGTTTTTAATGATGGAATCGAGTTCCCGCTCCAGGCGGGCGGATACAATCTCCGGCAGCGGATCGCCATACAGTTCCTTGGCGAGCGAATGGCACTTGGTAGTCAACTCTTCCTCAGCTCCATCGATGTGCGGCGGATAGTTTCCTTTCGGGATTGGGCGAACCACCTCGATCATATCGGCGATCTTATTTGGATTCGTGATGACGACCTCACGTGCCGTCTCCTCTCCGAGATACGCAAATTCTTCGAGCATTTCCTCTGTCGTACGGTAAAAGAGCTTCGTTTCGCGATCGGCATCCTTGAATTTCAGACCGGACAGAATGATACGGCGGTAGATTTCGTCCTCCGGATTGAGGTAATGCGCATCGCAGGTAGCGCAAACCGGTTTGCCACATTTTCGACCCAATTCCACGATCCGCCGATTGAGCTGCCGAAGCTCCTCCTCGTCCTTGACCATACCCTGCTCAAGCATAAAAGCGTTGTTGCAGATCGGCTGAATTTCCAGATAATCGTAGAAATTTGCGATTTCCATGAGCTCCGATTCCGGTCTGCCCTCCCGAATGGCGGTAAACAATTCCCCAGCTTCACAGGCAGATCCGAGGATTAGTCCCTCACGCAGTTCCTCTAATCTCGTGCGTGGGATTCTCGGATTGCGGCGATAGTATTTGAGATACGAATCGGACACGAGCCGATAGAGGTTCTTTAGCCCGGTCTGATTCTTTACGAGGATAATCTGATGGTAGGTTTTCAGCTTCAACGGATCTGCCTTTTCGCTCATGGCATAGCTCATTCTGCCAATGTCAGATATTCCCTCCTCCTCCAATCGCCGCAGCATACAGAAGAAAATCTTCGCAAGCATTTCCGCATCGTCCGAGGCACGGTGGTGATTAAAATCGCCAAGATCGTAGTGTTTTGCCAGTGTGTCGAGTTTGTGATTTTTTAAATCCGGATTCATATACCGAGACATGGCAACGGTATCGAGATATGGATTGTCAAACGGAAGACCGCACTGCTCCGCCGCCGCGCGAATAAATCCTGTATCGAACACGGCATTGTGTGCGACGAGAAGTCTATTCCCGATAAAATTGAAAAAATCGGGCAGCACCTCGGAAATCGATGGCGCTTCGGCTACCATTTCGTCCGTGATGCCGGTCAGTTCCACAATATTTTGCGGAATCGGTACACCCGGGTTGACAAATCGGTTGTATCGTTCCAGAATTTCGCCGTCCTTCACCCGTACCGCACCGATTTCCGTGATTTTGCAACTGACAGCGGATAATCCGGTCGTCTCGATGTCGAATACGATAAACTCATCGTGGAAGGACACATCTTCGCCGCGATACGCCGCACGGAATGTATCATCCACGTAGTATGCCTCCACACCGTAGAGAATTTTAATCTCGTTGTTCAGTGCCTCCGCCGTCAGCATGGCGACGGGAAACGATTGCAGATTGCCGTGATCTGTAATCGCCACTGCCTTATGTCCCCAGCGATGCGCTGTTTTCACGACCTCATCTGCTTTTGTGATTGCGTCCATGGCAGACATGCACGTGTGCAAATGGAGCTCCACCCGTTTTTCCGATGCATTATCCATCCGCAATACGGGTTTTACCTGCATAATATCCGTGTACTGCATGTATAGCTCGCCGTCGAAATTATCCTTTTTGATCGCACCGCGCACCGCATATCGTTTACCCTTGCCCCACAGTGCCATTGTTTCCTCGGTCTGCTCAATCGGCACAGTCACTTTGATGTATAGGGAGGCATCCCGGTCGGTGACAGAGATGGTGATGACCGTCTTGTCTCCCTTACGTGTGTCCTTATTCTGTATGTCAAACACTTCACACAGAATCACTGCGCTCCGCATGATTCCTGTGATCGCACGAAGTGGAATGGCAACATCACACGAAAACGCTTCACCGAACACCACATTTGGTTCCCGCACATCAAAGGTATATTTCCCTGCACGCAAGATGCCTTCTTCTACAGTTTTCACAGTGTCTGAGCCGACAAAGAGGGATGCCACGCGCGGTAGGGATGGTTTTTCCTTTTCTTCTGTCGACACCGTCTTTTCACCCATTTCCTGCTGTTTTGCCGCTTCCTCCTCCAGTCGCCTTGCTTCCTCCACAATCAGTGCAGACTGCGAACGGAGGCTTTCGAGCTGTCCCTGCATATAGTTTTGGTACTCGCTCTGCGCGTCGGCAGATTGGCACACCGTGACATGGCAGAATATGCCGAATTCACTGTGGAGAATCCCGGAAATCACCTCTCCGGTGCGTGCCAGATCGAGCAGAGTGATGCCGCCATGCGTGAATGGGATCTCGATGAACAGCTTTCGCGGATCGTCCTCCCAACGGAGTGTGTAACGGTTGAAAAAGCCGTTGATCACCACGCCGACCCGTGCAGCCTCCGCAAAAATTTCCGGCATATACGCTTCTGAAAACAATCCCTCTTCGTAATGCGTGAAAATGCGGATCTGCGCCAATTCATAGGTTTCCGCGATTGCTGTCTCCAACTCGTATATGTCCTTTTTCCGGTACAGCTTCGGCAGATGACAATGTACCTCCATCAGACGCCGCTCTCTGTCCAATCGCACCGTAATGTCGCTTGCGTCGTCGAAAAATTCCTTCTGTATGCCGAGCGGAATCATACGCTTGAAGATTTCCCCCAGTTTCCGCTCTTTTTTCTGTTCACTCATTCCGATTGTCCTTTACGATTTCTTCCTCTATCATAGCAGTCAATGTATCGATCAGGTTGTCCTCAGGTACCTTACAGACGATTTTGCCATGACGGAACACGATCCCACAACCGTCACCACCTGCGATCCCAAAATCCGCCTCACGCGCTTCTCCCGGACCGTTGACCGCACAACCCATAATTGCCACATGATAGACTTTTCCATGCGTATCAATTTCCTTCAGCCGTTTTTTGCATGCATCATGGAGTGCGATCAGTCCGATGGCGGTTCGTCCGCAGGTAGGGCAGGAAATCACGTCGATCCCACCCTTTTCATAAAGTCCGAGGCTTTGCAGAATCTCCCGTGCCGCACGTACCTCCTCCCGCACATCAGCGGTCAGGGATACGCGGATGGTGTCACCTATCCCCTCCGCAAGGAGCGAACCGATCCCAATGGCATTCTTGACCAATCCCGAATACGCGTCACCTGCTTCTGTCACGCCGAGATGGAGCGGATACTCGCTTTCTCTGGCGACGATTCTGCATGCGGCTATCATTTTGTGAACCGACGAGGATTTAATCGACAACACAATATCGGAAAAGCCGTATTTTTCAAGCTCCTCCGCCTGTGTCAGTGCCGATTCCGCAAGTGCTTCCGCCGTGGGAGAACCGTATTTTTCAAGCAGCCTTTTATCAAGCGAACCGCTGTTGACACCGATCCGTATGGGAATTCCGGCAGACTTACAGGCATGTGCGACCTCTTCTACCTTCCATGGCGCGCCGATATTGCCTGGATTAATCCGGATCTTGTCGGCGCCGTAGCGAAGAGATGCCAACGCGATTTTATAATCGAAATGGATGTCGGCAACCATTGGTACCGTAATCCCTGCTTCTTTTGCATAGGTGAAGATCCGTGCGTCCTCCTCTCGCGGTACCGCCATACGTACGATGTCGCATCCGGCTTTTTCCAATGTGCGGATCTGTGCAACTGTACCGTCGAAATCGGCAGCCGGACAATTGGTCATAGATTGAATAGTAATGGGGGCGCTTCCGCCGATCGCACGATTGCCAACCGGAATGGCGCGGGTCATTCTGCGATACATGATACTCTCCTGTTTTATTACTGCACTATTTTTATTATAACATGAACGTGCGGAAAAGGAAAGGCGGGAGACGTGAATTTTTCACGGTATCCGCATTTCCTTTCTCGTAGCACACACCTGTAGCTACCGGAAGATGGAGATTTTGTGTTGACATTTTCCTCTTTTTCTGCTATACTTGTGTCAGAGTGATCGGGGATCGTGGCTGGGGTCTGATTTTCAGACAATGTATTGACATTGTTGCCAGCGGACGTTTGCGCGGGGGACGCTAAGGAGTTATCCGTGGTTGAGATCACTCCTTTTTTGTTCATGTACGCTGATACGATGAATGCGGCATTTCTATCGGAATTGGGAACAGCTTCGACAACATAGTATGTCCCGTTCACCTTTTTGGTAATCAAAACAGATCGCGCCGCTCTTGTTTTCCCTTCGAGATACGGGTGATTTTCCCTGTACGCTTTGGACTTTTCCGTTTCGTCAAGGGTATCCGGGTCGTTCAGAAC
>CAVIKO010000071.1:0-9153 GCA_963643035.1 bacterium | reverse complement strand
CCTCATTGCCGATCACAACACAGTCATTTGCGTATAACGCGGTTTCTCCGGCACACAGGCAGTCCTCCGTTAAAGCAGCAGCCAATACCCGATGTCCATCGTCGCGCAGTTTCCGCACCGTATCCGCAAGAATGTCCGTTTTCCATAGCGGGACACGGAACACCGCCCCCATGGACGCGCGAACCGTTTTTGGGGAAGCGGTATCCGCACAGCCGCACATAATCACTCCATCGATTCCAAACGCGGACGCGGATCGGAGAATAGTGCCTAGATTTCCAGGATCCTGAATCGTGTCGAGGAGCAAATACCGTCCGTTTGCTGTACACTGCGGTACCGATTCGGAAGGCAGCGGCAGTACGGCGATCATCCCCTGGGGAGATTTTTCTGTGGAAATTTTGGAAAATGCTTCCGGTGAGGTGAGGACGATCCGGCAATTTTGCGCCACAGCTGTATCCAGTAAAGGCAAAACTGCGTTGGAATTCTCAAGTGCGTCCTCGGATACCACCACCATCTCCGGACGGACATGGCGCAGGGCTTCCTCGGTCAGTTTTACCCCTTCCGCAAGATATAACCCATACTCCGCGCGGTATTTAGCGTCCGTAAGCTTGGACAAAGCCGTAACGGAGACACCCGTGCGGGATTTCCAGTAATCGGCATGGTATCTTTCAAGAAATATGTCTTTGTTCATATGGCAATTCTCCCCTGGACAGTAATCCGGATACAGGAAAAGAAAATGGGCGTTACAAGAAAGCCGCAACGCCCATTTTGCTATGTTCGATTAGAGAGCAGCCTTTGCCTGTGCAACGATCGCAGCAAATGCTTCCTTATCCGCAACGGCGATTTCAGCCAGCATTTTTCTGTTCAGATTGATGCCTGCCTTCTTCAGACCATGCATCAGCTGTGAATAGTTCATGCCGTTTACCTTAGCCTGAGCGGAGATACGAGCAATCCAGAGCTGACGGAATTCTCTCTTTTTCTGCTTTCTGCCGATATATGCATAGTTACCGCTCTTCATGACGGCCTGCTTCGCCATCTTAAAGTGCTTGCTCTTGGAACCCCAGTAACCCTTGGCAGCTTTCAGAACCTTATTTCTTCTCTTACGCGTCATAAGCGCGCCTTTAATTCTTGCCATTTTCTTGTATCCTTTCTATCGTCTCTGTCGTTCGTTTTTCAGTCCTTACCGATGAGTCTCTTCACGGTAGCGGTCATAGCCGGGCTGAGGATCTGGCTGGAGCGGAGATGTCTCTTTCTCTTCTGGCTCTTCTGACCGAGGTTATGACGATGATCGGAATGGAAAACCTTTACCTTACCGGTACCGGTTACAGCATATCTTTTGCAAGAAGCTCTGTGTGTCTTGATCTTTCCCATTTTTTTGTATCCTTTCAGTTTAAGAATCCGCCGATTCCAGACTATCTCCGCACAAAATATCAATTTGGCTTTCAGCTTTTTGTGCAGGGACACAATAGATTCAGCATTTCCTTAGAGTATGAACTTAACTATGGATAATCCGGTGCGCATTCCACGCCCGGCGGCACTTGGCAGCGACTGTACGTCCGATTATTTGGCAGCCTGCTTATCCGAACTCAGCGGAGCGATAAACATGGTAAGCTGCTTGCCTTCCAATACGGGCTTCTTATCCACGGCACCGTACTCGGAGCAGGCAGCGGCAAATCGGCTCAGCACATCAAGACCAAGCTCTTGGTGAACGATTTCTCTGCCCTTGAATCTCAGCTTGACGCGAACTTTATTGCCTTCCTTCAGGAATCTTGTCGCGTGACCGACTTTTGTTTCAAAGTCGTGATCGTCAATGCGGCAGGATAGCTGTACTTCCTTGATCTCCACGATCTGCTGCTTTTTCTTCGCTTCCTTTTCCTTCTTATCCTGCTCGTAGCGGTATTTGCCGTAATCCATCGCGCGGCATACCGGCGGCGTGGCGGTCGGAGCGATCAGTACCAGATCGAGACCACGGTCGTAAGCGTAGGTTTTGGCGTCATTCAGATTCATAATGCCCAGTTGCCCGTTGTTTTCGTCCAACATGCGCACTTCTCTCGCTCTGATGTCGTCGTTGATATACAGTTCTTTTGCGCTAATAACTATGCACCCCCGTTTATGAAACAAAAAACGTGCCGGAAACACATCCCCGCACGAAAACTAACCGATATTACGGTCGCCTCTATGAACCGGACAACATTGCGTCGGACGGTGAGAACGGAGTATGTTTTTTACAGCAAATCCCCAAAGTAAATTCTACAGTAGTGTCTGCTTTGATTTGCGCCTGACGGATTTTCTCCAGAGCTGCTTCTGTAAGCGGAAATACAGAAGGATTTCATTCTGTATGCTTTTCGCACTGCGAGCGGCGTATCCTGCACCATTTGCCGGATCAAACGTATCGATCGTTTTGATCGCTAATGACCAGAAGATCCTCTTGGCACGGACTTACAGCGTACTATTTCCGCACTGTAAACCAATCCGCAAAAAGCCGTCCTGCTTCGTTTTGCATAGCGCAGGGCGGCTTTTTCACGTTCTATAGGATTTCCACTTATTTTTCGAATGCTGCGGTCACACAAGTCGGCACCTCACCCTTGCGCAATCCAGTGAAATAAAGTCCGTTTTCTGCAGAATAGGAGACAAGGAGATACTCCCTGTCACATTCGCCATACCCAATTGCCGCTGGAGCCTCCTCGCCATATCTCGCTCCGGCAGAAAGTACCGCTTTTCGATCTGCATCTGTTTCAACGCACCAGTATCTTCCTGTGTCCGCCTCAACAATCAGCATTTCTTCAAAACAGCTGTTGAGATAATCGACAAAGTTTGCGTTCTCATAGGTCAATCCCCATTTCTTACGCCAGTTTTCCACCAGATCCTTGTAGCTCACATTTTCCGCTTCGTCTGCTTCAATATTCTCATAGAAGAGATTCGCATCCACTGCGTTAAGAAACGCCTGCCACACCCCGGTCATGTCGGAATATATTGGCAGTTCCACAGTGCGCGGCGTATTATTTTCCCGCAGCCGGAATACAATCCTCCCAACAACAGCACCATCCATTTCATCGTTTTCAACCGCCGTTCGATACGCGTCAATTAAGGCGATGGTATTGGAGTTTTGAAACGCCTCCGTATCAATCATCTCGTATATGCACCCGCAGAGAGAAACATAACACGTACGTAAATTCTCCGGATCGAATGCTGCAGTGCAATCAACAAGATATGTCCGATATTCCGGACTATTTTTGACATTCTCGCCAAAGCTGTCCGTTATGGTGAGCATATCGATTTGTCCCTGTTTGGCTATCGGGATTCCAACCTTTGGATATACAATGTAACGCACCGTTGTCATAGGCAGACATTCCATCGTGATACCAAATTCCTCCATGGGTGGTACCCCGTTACGCAGGATAAGCAGCTTGCCCTCCATGTCCACAGACGATGTATCTTCGTATTGGTTATACGTGGTCACACCATAACGGGAAAGCTCGGTTAGCATAGACGACGGTACTGTTTTCCGGCTCATGCTCTTATCCAGGTCGATGTAAAACGCAGCTCTTTCGTATTCCATGCTGTAAGACCAGGATTTCATCGCATGAATATCGGAAAGAAGTGTCTGCACCGCCTCTGGCTCGGATATAGTTATGGATTCTCCCCCGTTGGCGTCCGTATCTAACATAATCTCTATACGCGATACCATATTGTCCGCGTACACAAAGTCGTTCAATCCAAAAATATCAAAGAACAGTACGGCGAAAAGAAACGCCGTCACCGTAGAGGTCACGCCGAAGCCGATCAGTCCGCGGAACATGCCTTTAACGGAACGTTCAATGAGAATATTCATAAAGAGGAACGACAGTACCAAGCCGCATAACAGCCCGAACAGGTTCCATCCAATGGTACACGCCGGAAAGAGCAACGCAACAAGCCACCCGCCGAACAGACCGCTTGTCAGGATCACAAGATACTTCACAATGAACCGGAAGGTTTTCCACACTACGGAGGAGCCGGACAGTTCGCTTTTCCGCTTGATCTGTAAGAAAAGCGAAATCACCGCGAAGACAACTGCGTACAGTGCCATGATCCATGCGCCGTCCCAAATACCGAAATTCGTAAACCGAAGAGTCGTGTGCCACATCAGATATGCCGGACAAAGGACTCGCACCACATTCTCGTTCAAATAATAATTCATGTAGATATTCGGCATACCGTTCGACACGCAGGCGACAAGGAGCATATAGAACGCAACCGGTAGGAACGCGAGGATCCCCGCCATGCAGAAACGGAACGACACAGTACCGGTAAGCGATGCTGCAAGCTGGAAGAGATGAAAAACCATTAGATAGCCAACTGCGCCGATGAAAAAATATACCGCCGCATACGCGAGAAGGGACACGGAAAAGGTCAGCTGACACGCGATATACACGGTGGAAAGTATGTAAAATACTGTTCCGGTAAGGAAGAAATAGAAATCCCGCACCAGCCATTCCATGACAAACAGGGTACCGCGGCGCAGTGGATAGCTGTAATATGTGTGTATCGCTGGTTTTGTGTTCGTGTAGCTGTTTGCCGTCATGCCGAATATCACTCCTATAATCCCGGCAGCGAGAACAAAAAGGGTTCCAAGCATCTCTACCTGCGTTTCCGTGCGCAGCGCAAGCACCTCGTCATAGGAAAGCTGCGAGTTATAATAGTCAGTAGCAGAGTTATACACAGGCTTTCCAAGCTCCATGGTACTGAGTAATGTCGGCAGAAACACAATGATGAAACACAACACACCGCATAGGGCAAGCTGCTGCCAGTTGTTCCGCAGCAAAAAGCGAAAGTAGGACAATGTATTGCGAGACTTGGATGAAGGGTTCTCAGCCGAGACAGTTTGCTGCAAAATCATAATTTCGCTCCTCCATTTCCGAAATGAATACTTCTTCCAGTGTCAGCGGAATAAATTCGCAGAACTGCGGTGCACGTTCACGAATCCATGGAGCAATGCTTTCCTCCGTTCCGCGCAAAACCGCCGTAAAGAGACTGCCGCGCCGCGTGAGCTGCATGGGATGGAGGACAGCAAATTCCGTCTCGATCCGGTCGCAGTCCTCTTTCGCGAACGACACCTGCACCTTGACGATATTCGTGCGAATTTCGTCTGTGTCTGCAGAGAATAGGAGTTCCCCCTTGTGCAAAAGTGCAATATGGTCCGCCATGTCCTCCAGTTCACGTAGATTGTGGGTCGCCGTGATACAGCATAAATCCCGCTGTGCCACATCGTCAATGATGAGCCGTTTAACCGCCTGCCGCATCACCGGATCGAGTCCGTCAAAGGTCTCGTCGCAGAGAAGATAGTCGGGCATACTGGACAGCGCGAGAATCACCGCAACCTGCCGCTGCATACCCTTGGAAAACGTGCAAATCTGCCGCCTGTCCGACAGTCCGAATGCGTCGCACAGTGCCGCATACCGCTCCATTGAAAAATGCGGGTATATGCTCCGGTAGAAAGCCGCCATCGTTGCCATCGTTGTGTGCGGCAGAAAATACGGCTCATCGGACAGGTACACAATCCGGCTCTTGACCGCGGTATTTTCAAACACCCGCACTCCGTCCACCGATACGGTACCGCAGTCCGGCTCGTATACACCGGACAGAATTCGTAAAAGGGTCGATTTGCCACTGCCGTTGGAGCCGATCAGTCCAAAAATGCTGCCGCGCTCCACCGTTATGGAAACATCGTTCAGACTACGAATCTGTACTCCGGCGCCGGAAAAGGTTTTTGTAATCGATTCTGCACGGATCATGTGTGTTCTCCCTCCTTACCATTGTCCGTTTTTCGCCATGCCCGGTGTGCAGCTGTAACAAATTCGTCCTCCGTGATTCCGGTGCTGTACGATTCCGCAGCGATCACAGTGAGCTTTTCCTCCATTTTGGATAGCTGTTTGGTTCGCAGTTCCTCCGTTTCCGACAGCACCACGCTGCCTCTTCCGGGCATGGTCAGGATCACGCCTTCCGTTTCGAGAATGTTATACGCCTTCTGGATCGTGTTCGGATTGATCCCGAGTTCCTTCGCCAGATTCCGCACGGACGGCAGCTTTTCGCCGGGAGTGATCGCACCGCTCAAAATGGACTGCCGCACACTGTCAATGATCTGTTCATAGAGCTGTTTGCGCGAACGGTAATCCACAGTAATACACGTCATGGGCTCTCTCCTTTCCGTATCTCCTGTATTAACTGTATTAGTACACCATGATTATATCATACACAACTGGTTTTGTCAACCCTTTCCCTCCATTTTTAATGCCTTGCCAACCATGGGTTCGACAGGTCGAAAAATTTCGCGGATCCTCTTGCATTTTTACCTCCGTACTGCTATACTATGGAATGAAAATCCGAAAGAGGAGTCGCACATGGTACCAGACGTACACAATTTTCTTCGTATTCTCACCTCCACAGAGCAAGGACCGCCGGTTCTATTCGCGCCGTTTGTCTCACGGTATCTGACCGAACAGCTCATTTGGCGGCGCGGTGCTCATCTCTGGCAGACACCGCAGTCCTATATCGACACGCTGACCTCTCTACGGGAACGCACCTATGCAGATGTAGTGATCGCGGATGCACGTCTCTTCCCAGATCAAATGGGAGAACTGTCCGCCGCCATGGAGCAATATGCCATGAATGGGATTCGTTATGTGGCATTATGCGATACTCCGGCGCAGGCACGATATTTTGATGCCGTGGACGCGGTCTGTGCACTGGGGATATACGGTGAGATACAGATCGGAAAACTGCCGGTGATTGCTATGGAGCATACTCTTACCTCGGCAATCGACATGGGATGCGCAGGCTGGTACTGCCAGGACGGAGCTTTGGAGACGCACTGGGAGGATTCGCACGACAAAATCGCGATTCTCGGAGGATTGGGAACGGATTGGGTGCGCGATGCTTCTCCCGCTGCCATCCACTGCCGCGCGGAGAACTGCTTCCATCATACCGCGAATGTCCGCATGGCCATCGGCTCCGGCGGAACGCTGCCGGACACAGCGTATCTCTCGCTCATTTCCCTGCTCGGCATCTACAGACGCCATCGATAACAACGCTGTCATCGAAAAATGCAAAAGGGAGAAATCATTGGTATCAGGTTGTTTTTTTGCTTCAAAACCGCATACCTCCAAGCTCTTTTTGTGCAAAAACCGATTTGTTCCGTGTTTCCTTAAATTATTCACAAAATTCCTCTTGCATCCTGCGATGGGATACAGTATAATTGATAAGTGAACAATCTCAAACTGTAAAGGAGGCTGCCCTATGTTTTTTCTTGAAGCCGGCACCGAGCAAAGCGGACTGAATTCCGCAAACGCGATCACCACCATTGTAATGCTGGTCGCCATGGTTGCGATCTTCTACTTCTTCATGTATCGCCCGCAGAAAAAGCAGGAAAAAGAAGAATCCGCCATGCGCAACAATTTGCAGGTCGGCGACGAAATCACCACCATTGGCGGAATCATCGGTAAAATCGTATCGATTAAGGACGAAACCGTGCTGATCGAAACGAGCAACGAACGGAACAAGATCCGTATCCTGCGTACCGCAATCCGGAGAGTGGACGTACACGCGGAAGACGCAGATTAAAAACGCATACTGTACGGATCCTCCGAATAGAGTGAAGTAGATCCCCCACACAGGGTACTTTCTCATCGGAGGATTTTGTCATATGGGGTATACCAAAGACAAACCAAACCTTGCCGTACTGTTTTTCAGTAGTGTGTTATTGGTATGGTTGTTCTCATTTCTGCCCCTCCAAACGGTAGGTTGTACATCTCATTTTGCGCTTGTCCCGGAGACGGTTTTCTTTGCCTGCCGCTTTCTTCCCTCATCGGTGTTGCGATAGACAAAAAAGGAAGCAAGATACACAGCACAGCGAGGGCGAAAAAGCGAGCCCGAAACACACATGACAGTAAAATCTCCGCGTTCCGAATCGACTGACCGTCCGAAACGTATGTTTATCAGACATAGAAAAACGCGGAACAAACAGGAGAAATCACTATGATACGAATCAAACAAAATGGTATACGCGCGGTGATCCATCCGCAGACCGGTGTTGTGATGCTGTGTGATGCACTGACTTTTTCCCTTTTAGATGCACTCACACCGCCCTTCTCGGAGGAATTTCCGATGGGATTGCGCTATTCTTTCGCGAAATACGACAGTGCCGATCTGAAGCGGGCATACGCCCAAGTGAAAGAAATCTATGCCGCCGCTGAGGAGAAGCCGTTCGCTCCCTCCATCCGCACCTCTGTAACCTTTTATGCGACCAATCTTGCCGACAGCGAGACGATGCAAACTTATGCGGCAGACTGTCCGACCGGTTTTGTCTGCACCGTGATCGCGAAAGCCCCCGCAGAAATCGATCTGATCGCACCGTTTTTCAAGAGGATACGCAAAAACACCCCATCAATCCGATTGGGTCTGCGGTGTCCAACCGGATTCCCGTATACGGAGCTGTCCGCGGATCAGGTGTATCTCGAATGCGGCGACAGCGGAAATGTGACGGAGCTTTTACCGCTTGCGGATTCTGTGATTCTCTCCTGCACCTGCGGTGCGAACCTTCTTTCCGAGGCGGATCGTCTGTACAAGCTCGGGTACAAACACTTTTCTCTCCTGCCGACGAATGCCTATGACAAAGAGATGTTTAAAGCGGACGCAGAAAAGCTGACCCGGGAATGGATCCGCATTGAGCGTAATGATCCGGGTGCACGTTTTTTGCCGTTCACATTTGCGCAAGTCCATCCGGGATTTTGCGGCGATACAGTTCCGACAGACACGCTGCCCGGCTATTTTCAAAACGCCGGACTTTTATCGCACATCACGCCAATCAACAACGATCCTACCATACTTGCCAAATGTATAGAATGCGCCATCGTGCTGCAGGCACAACGAAAATAACGGGATCTGTCGTTTCCCGATCTGCACAGAACTGCGGATCGGGAAACATATTTCAAAGGATTTTTTCGACATTTTCCGGATTTTTTCGTACAGAGGTATTGACAAATAGCAACGGATATGGTATACTATGCATGTTGGTGTGAGTTGCATCTCCAATATGCGGGCATGGCGGAATTGGCAGACGCGCTAGATTCAGGTTCTAGTGAAAGCAATTTCATGGAGGTTCAAGTCCTCTTGCCCGCA
>CAVIKO010000070.1:0-9249 GCA_963643035.1 bacterium | reverse complement strand
CCATTGTATATTCATATGCCGGGTGCGCACCACCCATCGTTTCACAGACAAGCGCTACGTCCGGATCGGCAAGAACAGGATCAAGGGTATGAACCACTCGGTCCCGATAGGGAGAGTCCGGGAAGGTACGCAGATCGACAATATATTTGACAGAAACCTGCTCTCCGACCGTTTTTTCCACCTCTGTTCCGTTTTGCTCCAGAAATGCCGTAATGCCGCCGCCGACGACGCCATACCCGAGAATTGCGATATGCTTCATAGTTTTTTTCCTGCCTTTATACTATTTATTCATTTATTTGTATATTCATGTATTCCTGTGTCTATGCCGTTCTCCACGTTTTCCAAGAGAAGTGCGCGCACCATCGAAAGCTCCCGTTCGTGTACGCCGCAGTCGAGGAGAAATCGGTGGACACAGGTCTGCATATCCACACCGTCCGTTCCATACCAGTCGCGCAGATGCTTTTCCATATCTGCAAACGGTGTGAATCTCCGATAGCGCACCCCCCACACGGACATCGTGGTCAATTCATAATCGAGAACTGCGTCCGAACGGGATACGCCGAGAAAGGTTTGCAGCAGATACACGAGCGTCCCCGTTCGATCCGCGCCACCCCAGCAATGGAGATAGCACGGGTAGAGGGCGGGTTCGCTGAAAAGCTGAAAATACGCGCCGTATGCTTCCATTGCCTCATGCGTAAAAATCTCGTCATATGGTACGAGCGGGATCCGAATCCGCTGCACACCGTCGTCCTCCAGCACCCCGGGTTCCTCTGCCTTCGATTCGCCGCGCATATCCAGTTCCGTTCTAAGATGCATTTCCTCGATCAGCACCCGTTTTCCCTCCGACGTGAGGTGACAGTGGGAATCCCACTCCGAGCCGCGGAAAACCATCCCCTGCCGCATCCGACCGCTGTCTCCCGTTTTCCATATGCCGCAGTCGCGCACGTTGGTAATCCCCGGCACACGGATAAAACGCACAGGCTCCGCAGCTGTGTAGAAATACCCGACATCTGAGCAGTCTCCCCCCATTTCATCCGAAAACACCTGCCACGTGACGCGAACGCCGATTGGCAGATAGGGGATACGCACCGTGTTGCCGCGGGCAGGTACGAGAAGCGGAGTGTATCCCTCCGGTGCGAAAAGAACCGAGAAGGAATCCCCCTGTGCACAAAAGCGGCAGACCCCATCCTCCGGCTGCGACTGATCTGTACCGGAGCAAAAAAGATGGAGATAGTCAATCTCTCCGCCAATTGCCTGAGCACGTTCGGACTCTGCTGCGATAAATTCTCGCTGTGCGGCGGTAAGAAACGAAATAGTCTCGCCGTTTTTGGGAAAATCGAGATAGATTGCCATCGGTTATACCTCCTTATGCACTTTCACTGCATCGTCCGCGGAGTCCTCCCCGATCCCAATGCCAATCCGCAGCAGCGCGTGAATCCGGTCTGTATCGCCCAAAAGCCAGAGATAGCCGAGCAAGGCCTCCAGTCCGGTCGCACGGCGGTATTCCGAAGGCGTGCAGCTTTTCGGCGTAGTATTGTGGATACAGTTCCGACCACGGCGGTATACATCCGCCTCCGTTTCCCGCAGATACGGCAGAATTTTCTCCATTGCCGCGCTCTGCGCCGTCGCCTTCACGTACGCGAGTGACGCGACGCTCGGCGTTCTAACACCTTGCTTCACAAGTTGGGTACGTACCTCAATTTCGTATACAGCATCTCCCAGATAGGCAAGATCGGCAGCGGGCAGTTGATAGGGACTGTTCAAGGAATACCTCCGAGCTATGGCACCGGGCTTTACAATACGCCTGCGGTGGGTCAGAATGAATATTATTACAGGGATTATACCACATTCTCGCGAAAAATGCAAGTGGGATGCTTCGCTCACAAAAAAAGAACCGGATCCGTATTTCACTTCTCCGGTTCTATATTGTTGGACCCGTTCAGACAATCGCCAAAATATAGCGCAGCCGAATTTTCTCCCAAATATTGGCTCCGGCGTATACGGCTTTTCCCATCTCGTCGACGTATCGTCCAAGTGCGGAAAACTCCGTATAGGTGAGCGTACCGCCGAATTCCTCCTTCTCGATGATTTCCATCACCTCCGGTACAGAAACAGCGGACAGTTCTCCGAACGTATCCCGCAAACGACGGGCGTAATCCGCAGGCAGTTCTCCGACTTCATGCGGACAACCGAGCGCACGGTATACGGCAAAGATGTGATCCGACAATTGGCGGGCAACGGCGTGAACATCGCTCTTTCCGGCAAGAAACGCGGCACGATCCGCACTCTGCCGAACAAGCTCCGCCCGTTTTTTCGCTCGTTTTCCGGACCGGAATCGCAGAGTCACAGACAGAATCCCATAGAGAAGCGCACAAACGCCAAGAACCAGACAAGCCATGAGGATTGCGCGATCTTTCTGGTCTGCGGCATCCGTTTCGTCATCGGTTTCCGTCGTCTCAATCTGGCTTTCTTCCCCCGCCGGACGGTAATACGAAGAGCCGGACGAGGTAATCTCCCCCTCATCCGCATCCGTATCGTAGATCGCCTCGCAGAAGGACGGTGTCGTTTCGTACTGAACCCAGCCGATACACGGGTAGTAGATCTCGATCCACGCGTGGGCATCGTAATCGCGGACACTCGTACGGTATCGCGCCACGGCGTCGCCAGCGTAGGTTCGGCTCCAGCGTGAGGCGATATATCCCTCGTCATATCGGACGGCAAAGCCCATCTCCCGCAGAATCCCGACTGCGGCAGTAGCAAAGTGAACGCAGTAGCCCTCCTTCACCTCGGTGAGAAACGCATCCAGATTGTTCTCCGAGACAATCGCCGATCGGGTGACAGGTTCTCCGTTTTCATCAAGCACCGGGTTTCCCGCGTCATCTAGAACCGCCTCTGTCGGTACCTCCGGTTCCAGCGTATATGTGTAATTTTCGCGCAGGTAATCGATCACGGACAGCACTACGGTATGCCGCGGCACCACCTCGCCTGCCGGATTGACAAACGGACTCTCCCAGCTGTTCGTGCGGAGAGTACGAGCCGTCTCATCCCGCTCCAGATTCGTGATCCCGTTTTCGGCAAGCAGTGTCTCCGCAATCTCCCGCACCGCCGTACTGTTAAATCCGGTGGTATAGGTCTCGCGCACATACTCCCGGTAGGTCTGCTCCGTCTCACAGCTCCGCTTGAGCTGCGCCCGCTCCCCGCTGTCCATGGCAAAATACCGCCGCACAAGAGATTCGCCATCCCACTTGTAGCCGATAGCTGTCATATCCGCCTCAAACTGCGCGGCAATCGCCTCGGTATCGATCGTGTAGTGCGTTTCCTCGGTGGCGCTGTCGGTCACTCTGCCAAATACATCGGTTTCAAGCTTCACATCGCCGGAAGTGAGTTTTATGAAATTGTCCTCTGTGAGGATATACACTCCCTGCTGCGCCGATTCCTCCAACTGGTCGATCAGTTCTATGTAGGAAAGTGCGGTATTGTAGTAGAGGATTGATTTTTCATAGTTCTCGGCAAGCGCGGAGGACTTCATCGTGGTCACAAAGGACGAGGTGGAATACGAGGAATTCTCACCGAAAAAACGGGAGGAATAGATTCCGTCGTAATAGGCGGAATATTTCTTTTCCACCGGTTCGATGGAACCGTAACGCATCAGCCCGAGTCCCGAATTCATGAACGCCGGAACGAACAGGAGCTTGCTTGTCCCTGTTTCGCGCTTCACATTTACCTGGAACACGCGGAATCCGTAGTCATCCAGATTTCGATATTGATCAAAGCGTGTTATATCCACGGATTTCGGATAAACGTACTTATTAAAAAAGTAGGTGATATGATCCGGTGTGTACGATGTGCCGAACTGTTCCCGATAATCGACCACCTCATCGGGTGTCGCGGAGAGCCAGGTGTCGGTTGCGGTATCGTAATCCGTGCCGATCCAGCTTCGCATATAGACGGGCGCAGCATATCCGGCATCGAGGGTGAAGATCTTCTTTCCGGTGTACTTCGGCGTATCGAAATCGACTGTGCGGGGATTCAGCTCCGCCACGCCGCCATAGAGGGAGAGAGAGTTTAAGTCTACATCATCCCCCATGAGATACGCAGTCACATACATCCGGGCAATCTGCATCTTGTTGTTGATGAGATCTACGATCGGAAAATTTTTCTTTATCGTGGAATACGGCAGCCAGACGGCGCAGAAGGCAATAACCAGCGCCATGCCGCCCGCAAATCCGCCGACCGCGACCCGCTTATTCTCTGTCTCCTGCTCCATGCGCGCCTCGGTGTAACGTTTCCGCCGCGCCGCGTTTTTTTCCTGCCGGATCGACTGCCGTTTTTGCCGTGCCGCAAGTCTTTCCGCCATACGCCGTTCTCTGTCTGCGGAAGGACTTTTGGATTTCTTTGCATCCCGGGTAGTCTGTCTGGCGGCTTTCTGCGCGGCTCTTTCGGCAGCAGCATGTTTTTTCTGTGCAATACGTTCTTCTCTTTTTTTCTTTTTCAGCTGTTTCGCTTCTGCAATCGTATGTCGCTTTTCTGTCGCACGCTTCTGTTTCGCAGCCGCAAGGATTCTTTCCCGCGCCACCCTCGCAGCTTTTTTGTCTCCGGTATTTGCCATCACGGTGCGCCACGCATTTTCTGCGGATTGCTTTACGGCGAGCGCAGCGTCTTTTTTGATTTGTTTTGCTACCTTTCTTTCCGCCTTCCGTATGCGATCCGCCGCTCTTTTCGCCATGTGCGCTTCCCGTCTGCCGTCAAAGCGGAAATCATAGACACAGAGCGTGATCGCCGCACAGATAAACACAAAGACGAGCATTGATCCTGTATTCGTCACAGTAATATTGAATAAATATACAGGTGTCATCACTGCAGCAAGAAGGATTGCAAGCGGAACCGGATGGCTGCGCCGGACGATGGTCAGACACAGGAAAATCCCGTAAACAAGCGTGACAACCGCCGCGCCGATGGTCAAAAGTGTATCTGTACCCATAGCGGAGGAGAGTTCCCCTGTGAACATATACTGTACATAAGCCGTATAGCCGACCTCGGCAAGATTGATGAGGATGAGGTTCCAAAGGGACAAAAGCGCATTCACAATCACAAGGAGCGGATTTTCTCCGGTTTTGAAAATCAGGTAAAGAATTCCAGCCGCAGCGGATACGGCAGGTACGGCGATCCGTGTCCATTTTGTGAATGCCGCTATGGAAATTACGGCACAGGCGATGATGCTCCACGTGAGAAAAAAGCTCTCCGGAAGGGTGAATGCGGACACTGTTCGTTTGCCGCTCAGCACTGCGATGCGCACCGCGTCATTCCAGAACAGAGCCACACCATACACGCCGCAGAGCATCACGAAAAACCGAAGAATCCAACCGGCCGGATATCGCCATCCTACCATCTGAGAGACGGGGGACGCCGCTTCTGCCGCCTGCGTTTTCTCTTCGCTGATACGGCGGTATTTCTCGGCAGTACGTATCCGTGCCGCAATCACATCATCCGCGTCGGGCTGCTTTTTCCGCATCGGCAACCGTGCGAGGAGGTCTTTTATATACGCTTTTGCTGTAATTTTATTCATACTTTTACCTCCTCCGTCACTGTATTTCCTTTCTCCGCCACGGCAGCGTCCTCCACATCAGTGCCGCGTACCGTCAGCTCGGTTAGATCCACGCCTTCCTTCGCCAGTGTGATCCGGCTCATTTCCACGTATTCCCGGCGCAGGGACGGCTTTTCATACCGTTCCTCCGGACTGAACAGGCAGATTTCCGCCACGCAGCTGTTTCCCGCACCGCCATAGAGACTCGGGATCATACAGTACTCGCCGAGCGAAAGCGGATCAAGGTGGGAAGTACATACGCGGAGGGTAATGTTCATCGGCTCACGGATCATGGAGAACAGCTCCCGCACCGATTTTGTCGCATCACAGGGAGGCGTTGTGGCAAACCGGTCAAACACCTCCGTGAGATCCTCCGGACAGGTGAGTTGCGCCGAACAAACACCCTCCTCAGTACGAATATCGTTCCAGACCAGCGTAACCTCGTTGCCCTGCCGCAGCTCATTCCGGATCACAGCAAGCGCAATTTCCACCACTCCGTCCGCACAGTATTCCTCCATATCGGACAGCGCGTCTGCGCGGAGTCTGCCGCCGATCGCAAGGGATGCAGCATCCTCTGCAGAAATGGTCTGCGCGTGCGATTCCGGTACTGCTTCCGCAGATTCCGCAGTTTCGTCCTTCGCTTCCATCGTCGGAGCCATCCGTATCCGGGCAATCTTTTCCTTCAGCTTCACGAAAAATCCGGGTTCTGCTGTTTCGGCAATCCAGTCGTCGATCGCAGACGCGTCTGCCGCTCCAATATCGGACATACCGCGGCGTATCCGTTTTCTCCGCCGAGCCGTTTTAATCTGTTTCTCCATTCCTTCCGCTGGCTTTTTCCGGAGACGCACATGCCGCTTTTTCCGTCTCGCTGCTTTTTTCGCCTTCTTTTCCTCTTTTTCCCGTTTTTTTATCTCTTCCGGATCTTCAAAGGTTTCCGGCGGGATGGGTGCGGAAAAATCCACAAGCACATACACACTGCGGGATGTATTCGTGTTGAATTCCTTGACCATCAGATTCTCCTGCAGCTTCGACGAGAGCTTCCAGTGGATGCTTTTCAGCGTATCACCGGGAATGTACTCGCGAATGTTGCCGATCTCCGCCTTTTCCGTACTGAACACCACGGCGGCATTGTCATTCGGAATATCGGTCGCGGAGGTTTTCGTCACACGTTCCATGGTCAACTGACGCGGATATACCAGCACATCGTTATAGATGTCTACATCGCACCGAACGGTGAACAGATGTAAAAAATCGCTCACATACAAGCACTGTGTCCCGATACGATAGGTGCCGCGGTACCGGAATACCGTTTCCCGCTGCAGACTGTAACCGCCGAACGGAATAAGAGACAGACGCACGTTCTGTCTGACACACCGCACCCCATCCGCACGAGGTAGCCATAGTACTGCTTCCAGAAACGGATAGCAGAAAGGCAGCGCGTTGACAATGCGGATTTCATATGTAACCGGATGCAGCTTCTCGGCGCGTGTGATTTCGGCGTCCATATAGACCTGAATCCCCGGTTTGCCGAGCAAGACATACAGAAGAGCCAAAAACGGATACAGGATCAAAAACCAGAACAGAAGCGCCGATGCCGGGGAGCGGAGTGCCTGCGTGAAAATAAGCGCGAACAGAAGAAGTCCGGCGTAGAAGATCGCCCCCTTGCCGAATCGGAGGGCAGGATAGGTCGTATAGTCGTCCATGGTTCTCCTCTTTATGCAGTAATGTAGGAATATTTATCTTCCGCTCTGGTACGGCACTTCCACCTGGTGCAGAATCTCACCAAGGATTGTCTGCGCGCTCTCGCGGTTTAGTCTTGCCTCCTGACCGAGGACGACACGGTGCGCAATCCCCGGCGTGAATACAAACGCCACATCCTCCGGCTTGACGTAATCCCGCTCGCGGAGAAATGCATAAGCCTGCGCCAGTTTCATGATGAGCAGCGACGCACGGGGAGACGCACCGAGGGACAGCTTGCGAGATTTGCGGGTCGCGTGTACCAGTTCTACAATATACCGGGCAATTTCCGGCGTAACGGTCACGTTCTGCACCATGGCGCGCAAGGTACGGATCGTCTGAATGTCGGTGACAGCGCGAACCTTTTCAAGCGGATTGATCTTCTGACGGTCGGATAGAATACGGATTTCTTCCTCCACGGTCGGATACCCCATCGACAGGCGGATCGCGAAGCGGTCCAGCTGTGCTTCCGGCAAGGGATAGGTACCGACATATCCCGTCGGGTTCTGCGTTGCGATTACGAAAAACGGCTCCGGTACCGGATAGGTCACGCCGTCCACCGTCACCTTTGCCTCCTCCATCGCTTCCAACAGTGCAGACTGCGTTTTCGGAGAGGCACGGTTGATCTCATCTGCAAGCAGAATATTCGTCATGACCAGCCCCTCCTTGAACGAGAAGGATTCGGTCTGTCTGTTGTATACGTTGAAGCCGGTGATGTCCGATGCCATAACGTCCGGGGTAAACTGTGCTCGATTGAATTTCAGCCCGGCGGATTTTGCAAGAGCAGCGGCAAGGGTCGTTTTCCCGGTACCCGGTACGTCCTCAATCAACACGTGACCGCCGGACAGCAGTGCTGTGACGAGCAGGACGATCTCGTTATGCTTGCCGATAACAACGGTTTCAATCTCCGTGACAAGCGCGCGTGCGGAAGCGGTCAGCATTTCATTGGTATTCTCCATAGATGATGGGTCTCCCTTTCCCGAATTTTGTGTATTTTACGGCTGAGTATATCGGATTCACCGCGTATCTTCTTATATAATATCATGATTTTCTTATAATTGCAACCCCAATTTTCGCAGTTTCAACAAATGTTCACAATTTTCATCAGAATTCTTTGTGAAGTGAACTCTAAGGTCACAGGCGGTATTTTCCTTATACGCAGCTTTTCTCCGAACACCAACATTTCCCGATGGATATAATCATTTTTTCGCCGTACTTGCTTGCAAAACGCAAACAGTTATGGTATACTTATACCATCGCCCAACTGTGGTGAAGTGTCATGACACCGGCACTCTCTCTATGCAGCATCCTTCGCGGCCGGTGGGAAATGAGGTTTCAAAGTGATTTACGACGTTCTGATTATCGGCGCCGGCGTGACCGGTGTCATGACCGCGCGGTATCTGTCCACCAAGACCTGTTCCGTAGCGGTATGTGAGATGGGGTCGGATGTGGCAATGGGGGCCACGCGTGCCAATTCCGCCATTGTACACGCCGGCTATGATGCAAAACCCGGCACACTCAAGGCAAGGCTCAATGTGCAGGGCAATCGGCTCATGAAGGAACTGGGCGCAGCATGGGATTTTCCCGTCCGTCCGATCGGCTCCCATGTCATCGGTTTTGACGAAAACGATCTGAAGAAACTGCGCGAGCTGTATGACCGCGGGATAGCAAACGGTGTGCCGGATCTCAAAATCATCACCGGCGACGAACTGCACGCCATGGAACCGAACGTCTCCGCCGAAGCGCATGCATCTCTCTGGGCACCGTCCGCGGCAATCACCTGTCCCTATGGCATTACCATCGCTGCGGCTGAAAACGCGGCGACAAACGGTGTCCACTTCTACTTCAACTTCAAGGTATCCGGTGTGTCTGAGGCTGGCGGGATCTACTACCTCTCAAATGGGCATGATACTATTGCCGCACACTAT
>CAVIKO010000069.1:0-9440 GCA_963643035.1 bacterium | reverse complement strand
AGGCAAGCGGTATGGGCATCAATGCCTTCTTTGTATACACCGTATGTGTGACATTCGGCATGACCTACGCGAACGGACTGGTTCTCGTCCTCATCGACGGTGTGGTTTTCATTCTCCTGACTGTCACCGGCCTACGCAAACGAATCTTTACTGTCATTCCACAGGCTGTACGTGTGGCGATTCCTGCCGGCATAGGACTTTTCATCGCGTTCCTCGGTTTGCAAAACGCCGGGATTATCGTGAACAGCTCCTCCACCTGCGTCACTCTCGCATCTTTCAACCTTTTGACAGAGGGAAATTGGGCGAGCATCATGCCCAAGCTCGTAACCATCATTGCTGTTCTTGCTATTGCCATCATGTCGAAAAGAAATGTGCGCGGTGCGGTTCTCTGGGGCATCCTCGGAGGTACGATTCTGTATTATCTCCTTGGACTGACCGTTCCGGATTTTTACACGAGCTTCTCCTTCACTATGGAAAGTCCGATCGAGGCGTTCCGGGCATTCGGTACCGAAGCATTCGGTAAGGTGTTCACGGAGGGTTTTGATTTTTCTGCATACGCAGAGGCGCACGGCAATGCCAACCTCATCCTCATCATTGCCACCACCTCTCTTGCCTTCTGCATGATCGATATGTTCGATACCATTGGTACTCTATACGGCGCATGCGCCAGAGGCAACATGCTGACCACGGAGGGAGAGGTTCCGAATATGGATCGGGCGATGCTTGCCGATGCGATTGCCACCACCACAGGCGCGATCTGCGGCACCTCCACTGTTACAACGTTTGTTGAATCTTCCTCCGGTGTGGCAGAGGGCGGAAGAACGGGTCTTTCCTCCATGGTGACCGCCGCGCTCTTCTTCATCGCCATGTTCGTGTCCCCGATCGCACAGTTGATTCCGAGTGCGGCCACTGCAGCTGCGCTGATTTATGTCGGTGTACTGATGATGGCAGGCGTAAAGCAAATCGACTGGCATTCACCGGAGATCGCTGTTCCTGCGTTCATGACCATCGCGCTGATCCCGATGGCGTATAACATCTCCTACGGCATCGCGTTTGGTCTGATCTCCTATGTGGCGATCAATCTCTTTACCGGAAAGGGAAAGGAAATCAAAGTGGCGACTTGGGTTGTCATGTTCCTGTTCCTTGCTATGCTGTTCCTGACCCACTAAATCGCATATAAAAATCCCGGAATGTACCGATAAACAGCACGTTCCGGGATTTTGCTTTTGAATTTTGGATCAGTTGACATATACCGGTGTTTTGCACTGCGCGGCGATCTGGTCGCGTATTGACGCCATCCACGCCTTGTCCGGCATTGTGGTGATAAATCGGCTTTTCTTTCCGAGTTTTACGTCCTTTCCGGTACCGAGCGCGTGGTATGGCTCCAGATCTACGCGGGTGATATGACAGTACCGATCAGCAAGCACGGCAATGGCGGAAAAATGTGCATCCGTGTCGTTGCAGCCGGGGACGATCGGACAGCGCAGGTGGATTTCCACTCCACTTTCGTCTGCGAGGGAGAGATTGCGGAGAATCGGCTGCTGCGGAACACCTGTCAATTTGCGATGCTCGTTTTCTCCGGTCGCCTTGTAGTCAAAAAGAAGCAGATCGGCGTGGTGGATCACATTCAGAAAGGCCCCCATGGCGGCAAATCCGGATGTTTCAACAGCGGTGTGGATCCCATAATCGTGCGCGGCGGAGAGCAGGGCGGCAGCAAATTCCGGCTGATATAGCGGTTCCCCGCCGGAGAGCGTCATTCCGCCGCCGCTTTTTTCGTAGAATGGTTTGTCGGAGAGTACCTTTTTCAGTACTTCCTCCACCGTCATTCGGGTGCCTGCCCATGCTAGCGCACCGGTGGGACAGACATCCGCACATCTTCCGCAGCGGACACAGTGGGTGCGGTCAAAAGTATGTCCGCTCTCCGGCGAGAGCGTGTGACAGGCGCATACTGCCGTACAGCATCCGCAGCCGATGCACTTGAGTGGTTCGTATTCGATCTCCGCTTCCGCTTCCAAACCCTCCGGATTGTGGCACCATAGACAGCGGAGCGGACATCCCTTCAGAAAAACATTCGTCCGGATGCCGGGACCGTCGTGTATTGAAAATTTCTGTATATTGAAAACAAGACCTGTCATCATGCTTCTCTCCTGTCATACGATTTTGCATTGAAGTGCTGAATCCATCGCGTTTTTGTGCGAAAAAAGTCTGAAATCAGCGTTTTCTCTATATTATATTATAGAGAATGCAGCGTAAAAATGCAAGATGTACATTGAAATTTGGCGCGGGATATTGCTATTCCCGCAATAATATGGTATACTTTTTCCGGATTCCGAACGATGGGAGGAACAGAAAATTGGAATTTCAGAGAGCCGGAAGGGAGCATTTGGAACAGCTTGCCGCGTTGTACGCAGATGCAAGGGCGGCGATCGCGGTGTTTTCAATCGATCAGTGGCAGGATGGGTATCCGCGTGTGTCCGACATTGAGAACGACATTCGGCGCAACGAATTGTGGATCGGCGTGACCGGAGAACGGATCGACTGCGCTGCAGCACTTCTGTGTGGAAAAAAAGGCGAGGAGAGCGTGGAGTCTACATATGACCGGATTGAGGACGGCGCGTGGTTGACCTGTACCCGGACGAAATACGCGGCGGTTCATCGGGTGGCGTGCGCATCGTGGTCAAGAGGCACCGGAGCCGCATCGCAGATGATAACATATCTTGCCCACCTGGCAGGAGAGAATGGCAAGCTGAGTCTACGCATCGATACGCATGAAGGCAATATCGCCATGCGGAAAATGCTTTCGAAAAATGGATTTACCTATTGTGGTGTGATCCATCTCGTAAATGGAGACAAGCGCGTGGCATACGAAAGGATTCTGTGAACGGGCGCGGCGCCGTACAAATTCTGACGTGGAAGCAGAGAAAGTTTGTCGGAAATGTATATTTACAAAATACAGCATTTTCTGCTATAATATACCCAGAGCTTTTAAGTGGTACAGAGATGCCAGAAAGATTTGGAAAATCAGGGTCATTGTGCGCGCTTGCGTGACAACACGATAGCGGCGGCAATGGAGTGGACGGGACAGGTCGTGTGCCTGCGAAGTCGGTTGTTTTGAAAATCTTGTCGTGGCAGGCAGGATTTTTTTCTTTGCATAGATATTTTTGTGGCATCGTGTGGCAGTGATGCGATAAAGATGGATGCGGAGAAGCAGAAGGGGACGGAAAAGAATCGTGGCAGAGTACTTTTTCGTCCGGTCAAGCGTAAGGATGCGCTGAATAAAAAACGCGTTTCCTGTTATTTTACGCCGATTTTCCGAAGGAAGCAAAGAACAGGAGGGAGAACAACGGATGTTACAAAAAAAGTCTGAAATTATGGATGAAGCAGCCATTCGTCGTTCACTTGCTAGAATCACGCACGAAATCATTGAGAGAGATCGGGGCTGTGAAGAATTGTGCCTTATTGGAATCCGTCGGCGTGGAATCCCGCTTGCCTATATGTTGGCTGAAAATCTCCAGAAATTCGATGGTGCAGAGGTACCGGTCGGAGAACTGGATATTACATTATATAGAGACGATCTTCGTGAGCTGCATCCCGTGGCGGAAACGATCGAAAGCCGGATCCCCGTGAACCTCACCGGGAAAAAAGTGGTGTTGGTGGACGATGTGATCTACACCGGAAGAACCGCGCGCGCAGCCATTGAGGCCGTATTTGCCCATGGCAGACCGGCGTGTATCCAGCTTGCTGTTCTGGTCGATCGCGGACATAGAGAGCTGCCCATTCGTCCCGATTACGTGGGAAAGAACATTCCGACTTCTCATAACGAGGTCGTGTCAGTTTCTGTGAAGGAGTATGACGGCAGGTACGCCGTGGAACTCTATGAACGGAAGGATTAAGGATGCTGATTGTCCTGCTCCTTTTTTGCAAGGTCGTAAGGAATTCAGTGCTCCTGAACACTGTGCAACATTCCATTACATAAAAATTTTGGAGGAAAAGCAAATGAAACTCATCTACGGCGTAAAAGACAAACCAAAGTTTGGACAAGTGCTTGCGTTCTCCCTGCAGCAGCTCCTTGCGATCTTAGCCGCAACCATCGCGGTACCGGCTATCGTAGGCAACGGCATGTCCGCGTCTGCCGCATTGTTCGGCGCAGGCTGCGGCACACTCGTGTATCTGCTGTTCACAAAGTTCCAGAGCCCTGTGTTCCTCGGCTCCTCGTTCGCTTTTATCGGTTCCATGTTCGCCGCGTTCGGCGGTGCGGCTTCCGTACAGGTCGGCTATCTCGGACTCATCATCGGTGCGCTGTTCGCGGGACTTGTCTATGTCGTGATCGCGATTGTCGTAAAGGTCGCTGGGGTGGCGTGGATCGATAAGCTCATGCCTGCCGTTGTGATCGGGCCAACCGTGTCGATCATCGGTTTGTCTCTCGCTGCCAACGCTGTAAAAGATGCAGTCGGATGCAGCATGGGTGCCATTGAATACGACAGCGCCAACTCCACCTATATTATGAATGCGCATGGTTTGATTTGTCTCCTCTGTGCGCTGGTTACACTCGCTGTCGTTATGGTTTGCTCCGTATACGGCAAGAAAATGACCAAAATGATCCCGTTCATTATCGGTATCGCCTCCGGTTATGTCCTCGCGACCATCTTCACCCTGATCGGCAACGCAGCCGGCATCGATGCGCTGAAGATTGTGGACTTTTCCAAGTTCGCGCATATGCAGTGGGTTCCCGATTTTACTTTTGTGGAAGCTTTCAAAGGCCTGGACGGCATCACGCCTGCTTATATCGGAACCCTTGCCGTCGCGTATATCCCGGTTGCCTTCGTTGTATTTGCGGAGCATATTGCTGACCACAAGAACCTTTCCTCTATCATTGAGCATGACCTTCTGAAGGAACCCGGTCTTTCCCGCACGCTTCTCGGCGACGGTGTAGGCTCTGCGGTCGGCGCAATCTTTGGAGGTTGCCCGAACACCACCTACGGTGAATCCGTCGGCTGCGTGGCGATTTCCGGCAACGCATCCGTTGTGACCATTTTTGCAACCGCGATTCTCGCTATCCTCTCCGCGTTCGTTGCACCGTTTGTCACCTTCCTCGCAACCATCCCGTCCTGTGTCATGGGCGGCGTGTGCATCTCCCTGTACGGCTTCATCGCAGTTTCCGGATTGAAGATGATCCAGACCGTGGATCTCGGCGACAACAGAAACCTGTTCGTGGTATCTGCTATCCTCATAACCGGTATCGGCAATATGTGCCTTACTTTCGGTCAGATCAAGATCACCTCTATCGCTTGCGCTCTGATTCTCGGTATTCTCGCAAACATCCTGCTGTCTAGAAAGCAGAGCGATACGAACAATGAGAAAGGGAACAAGTAATCCTCCGGAAGAGAATCATTAGGGGTTGCTGATGCAAGGTTGATTTTGCATCCAAAAGTTTACGTGTGTCCGAATTTTTAGACGGCATGGATGGGATTTCCGAAGATTTTTCTCTCTTCTTTGACGATCTGAATGCGGCAGCTGCGGATATTGCGGTATTTTCCGACGAACTGAAGGTATCTGTGGATGAGGGAGTCACGCCGGCTTTGGATTGTCTGCATGCGTCCATGTCGATCCTGTCTGGTACGTTTTCCACCATGGAGGTATCTCTGACGGAGGTTTCCGATGGATTCTATGCGCTTAAGCGATCCCTTGGCGATCCGGACGCGATGTATGCTGCGATGCAGAATCTGTCCCTTTCCTTCGTGGAACTGTCGGGAGCCGTAAACGCCGCCTCGCAGGGGATTGCCTCTCTTATCGATAATCTCTATGGGAACGGCACGTATTATTACGACGCCTTTCTCACTGCGCTTCAGGACAATCTCATAAAACTCAACGATGATCTCTCAGCGGTCGGTGATGCGTTTGCACTTCTCGGAGAGGCAGTACGCGATTCGATCATTACCGGAGAGAAGGAACCTGTGGAGAATGCTCTTGCGGTGCTTTCCGAAGCCATCCGTGCATCTGCCGATTCCCTGTATGGCGCGATCCACTCGTTCACGTATCTTGGCGAGGGGATGAAGAAGATGCTCGAGGATCTGCGGATCGGGATTCCTGGAATCAACGAGAATCTGTCCCAACTCGGTACCGCACTGGGAAATATATCCGGCGCAATCGGCGGTGTGATCGGGGAAATGGACGTTCGCGCCCTGTCGGAGGCTTTGGGCGATTTCGGCGCGGCGATGGATCACATGGCATATGCGTTTGGGAATGTGTCACAGGCACTGGATGCCGCGGGTGAGGCAAAACAGTATACGGACATTGCATTGCAACATTTCTCCACCGCGTTGGGGGCTGTCTCGGATGCTACCAATTCAGTTTCGACAGCGGTAAATTCCCTCGACCGTGCGGCAAATGCGGCAAATGAACTCATATCTGACTTTGCCGCCAAGGAACCGGTGCGGTTTGTGCGGATCGATGAGAGCTTCTCTACTGCGCAGGATACATTGTTTGCAGAGCTGAAAAACCTGTCCGCGTGTGTGCGCATCCTTGTAGAGACCGCCTCGTCCGACATACTTGTCAATGATCTGCGCGCACTGTCGGATCAACTCTACCGCACCTTTGGTGTACTGATCGATCTGGCGGATACCATGGCGGATGTCAGCACCGATCCGGAAGCCTACAGGGATGATGTATCCGATGAAGAGGAGAACTATACGGATGGTGTGACGGAAAAGTGTAAAAACAGCGGCAGTATTGAGAGCGACTACAATGCGGGCGGGATTGTCGGCAATATCTCCGTTGAAATCGGTTTTGATCTGGAAAACGACCTGCACCTGTCGAATTTGTTCACAAAGAGTGCTAAGCACCTCATCTACGCCGTTGTTTCGGAATGTGAGAGCTATGCCGCGGTAACGGGCAAGTATTCCGGTGTCGGCGGGATTGCGGGAAACATGGATTACGGATTGATCCGTGGCGGTGTGAGCGGCGGTACGATCCAAAGCACAGAAGGGGATTACGTCGGCGGGATTGCCGGATACGCGGCAGGGACGATCGAAAGCTGCCTGTCCCGCGTTATTTTGCTTGGGAAAAACTACATAGGCGGAATTGCGGGACGTGCGAATATTGTGACCGATTCGTACACGCTGACGGCTATCGATACTGCATCGGAACGTGCCGGAGCCGTATGCGGTGCGTATACCGGAGAAATCCGTGAGAACTATTTCGTGGTCACGGCAGACAGCACTACATACGGTGGCATCGACGGGATCAGCTACTCCGGAAAAGCGGAGCCGATCTCTTATGAGCAGCTGCTTACGAATTCGGGGAACGTTGCGCTTTTTTCCGATACTGTTGTGACTTTTGTAAAGGATGGTGAGACGGTAAAGGTACTCCATGTGCCATTTGGCGGAGCAGTGGACGCGGATGAGATTCCGACGATCGCCAATGAGGACGGAAAATACTGGGTTTGGAATGCTTTTGACCGAACCGCTGTGTATGCGAATCTCACCGTCGAGGGAGCCTATCGCGCGCCGCTGACCACTATCTATACCGAGGAAGAGATCCCGCTGTTTTTGGTCGAGGGACAGTTCTATACGGAACAGAAGCTCACGGCGACGGAATGGACGCCGGATTTTGCCGCTCTTGGAATGGAGGACGAGATTGAGAGCTGCGCGGCATATCGGCTGTTTGTGAATGATTATGAAAACGATCTTCTGGTTCGGATGCGCCATGGGGGAAGCGGTAAGCTTTGGCTCCTGCGCAACGGCAGACTCGAAAAACTACCGTTCACCGTGGACGGTACCTACATCGTGTTCACCATTCCGAACGGCGCGTCGTTCGTATTCATAGACGGCAGACTGACCTCGCACACCACGGCGATTCTAATCTCCGCGTCTGTGGCGTCTGTGGCACTGTCATGCACGATCGTCACAGGTATGCTCCATAGAAAGCGAAAAGGAAAAAAGAAAAAGCCTGTACGGAAATAGGGAAAATGACATAGAGAAAAAGGCCTGCGCGCAGCAGACCTTTTCTCTATGTCGCATGATTTTTATCTGGTTTTCTTTTTGGCAGTATATGCGGCGATCGCACCGGACAGCATGAGCATCGTCGTTCCAAGCACTGTGAAATCAGCCGTTTTGGGTGCGATGAGCGTTGCGCTCTCGGATACGGCTTCCTCCGAGATCACATCGGGTTCCGCAGGGGCAGTTTCTTCTGCAACGATCGGATCACCGGAGAATACCATAAGGTTCGGGATTGTACCCACGCCCACTTCTTCCTTAAGTGCCTCATCCTTGATAGAAGTTGCATAACGGTAAACGCCGAGATACGCCTCATATTCACTGCGATCCGCGTAATCCTCGTCGGCAGTGCCAAACTGATAATAGAAGAAAGCTTTCTCCGGTGCTTTTCCGTCAGAGGTGACGGCAGACCACGGAATCGCTGCTTCGTAGGTGGTGGTTCCGGCAGAGTCATCGCGACCAACCACGCCGATGCCATCCAGGCTGGTGTTCAAATCAAACGGAGAAGCGGCATCTGTAGGATCTAATGCGGAATAGGTGCAGATCGAGCCGTCCTCCGAACACATGCCGACTGCCAGACGGAGCTTGTCGGAATAGCAAGAGAAATCGCCGGTGAGAAGACCTATATCAAACTCAAGATAGTCCCCATCCCAGACACCAATATCGTTTAAGGGCGTGTAGTGGTTTGTGTCATTGTTTTCACAGGCAATGTAGAGGTAATTGTCGTCATAGGTTGCATACAGCTTCACAACAGAGGGAAGAATGGCTTCGATTTCGTCCTCTGTGAAGTCGTCCATGTTGCCGTTGAAATAGATGGCGGTATCACCATAGCTAAGTACACGGATTGCATCGTTGTATTCGCCTGCCGTGACAACCCCGTCAAGGGTGGGGGCTGTCGCTGCCCTATACACAGAAACCGTCTCCTGTCCGAAGGCTTTCATATCGTCGGGAGCATTGGCACCGATACTTGTGGCGAGAAGAAGGGCGGTAAAGAGGAACGCACTTGCTTTAACAGTTTTTTTCATCTTGTTCTTTCCTTTCCGTTCATTTTGTGAGATTTATCCTAAAGAAACGCTGAATGAATCGAGATTTTGCGGCAAAAGCCTTGGATTGGTGAGCTTTTTGAGGTAAAATCAACCTTAAATCAGCGGTTATCTAATTATAACGTATCTCTTCTCGTTCCTACAAGAACAATATTGACACTTTCTATAACAATATTGACTTTTTACTTGCGATATTGTACAATAAAACTATACGGATATTCCTGTCTGTGAAAGGAGAAACGATGAAGCAGTTTCCATACCAGATGAAATATACCAAGTTTCCATGTATGCTATACAGTACCTTTTTTGATAGCGGTACCGGAAAGGTCTACGATGATATTTTAGAGGGTGTTGCCGACAGCATTCCGCATATGCATGCCGAACTGGAGCTTCTCTACATCTC
>CAVIKO010000068.1:0-9498 GCA_963643035.1 bacterium | reverse complement strand
GGTTTAATTCTTCTGTGGTGTCAATATTGTGAGCACCCATCCATGTCTCGGCTAATTCCTCGCAATTATCGTTAATATACTCCATTACGAGTTTTTCAATGATTTCAATATACTTCTGCTTTTTTTGTAAAAAAGCAGAATAACTCACACGTTGTTCGTTAGTAATAGGTTTTCCTAAATATGCTTTTGCGGCAAGCGTGACCTTCCACTCTTTTGCAAAGATAGAAAGAGTAATTCCTTTGTACCAACGATGCCTGTATGTCATTTCACCGAAAACTGTGTCTATAACCTTTACATCCATATGTCTCGCATCCTTTCTTAAGTATCTTTGGATTTTGACTTCTGTTCAGATATTCCACCGGAATGCGGAATGTTTCCATGTACTTCTGTAGGAACTTTTTGCATGGTTTTGCGATCGCTGCATTCATGCCAAGTATAACCATTCTCTTTGCGCCATTCCGCAACCTCTTCAGGAGTACATCCACGTTGTTTAGCTAACTTTTCATCTGCTTGATCGAAATTGGAATCACGACTGTCTGTGAAATCATCAATCTCAACATTTCCTTTTGAAATTTCAGAAAAATCAGGCTCACCGTTATGAAAAGAAATTCCATCAATCTTATATTTATCCAGTATTTCTCCCCATGTTTTATGTTCAGGATTGGTTCCATTTCGATCACCAGGTTCGGTATCTCTGTCTGGATACCATTTTGAATCTCCTGCTTCGCCATCCCATTCTCCACCTGTGCGGGGAATGAAGTCACTGGTGGGGATGAGTTTTTCAAGACTTATGGTTTCGAGAGGTTCCTGCGTTTCTGGCATGGGGATCTCAAATATTTCGGGCTTTTCCTCTTTTTCACGTTCAAGACCATCCAATTTGTTTTGTATTGGTGTGTTTTTCTCAGGATTGTCCGTCTCCGATTTATTATCAGGCTGTTCGTTCTTGTTATCACAAGCATCATCTGAAACATCCCGTGCATAGACAGCCAACGAGCTATCATCAATTTTGTCCACAGCTTTTGTGTCCATTTCTCCAAGCTGTTTGCCAAGAGGAGAGTCTGCAAAACGGTTGCGAACTGCCTCGGTAACTTCCTTGAAATTACCAATCATTTATCTGACACCTCTTTCCTTGATGAAATTATACCATTTTTCATAGAGCTTCTGCCGGATTTCGCTTTCCTCTTGTTGCGCGCTCATATCTTTCATGAAACACTGACTTAAAACGATACTCTTTTCACTGGAGGCTCCGGGCGAAATTTGGAGTACAATTTTGAGGAGCATACTTGTAAGCTCTTCATCGTTGGCGGCAGACAGTACACAGTTTTCGACCTTCGTCCTCACAGCGAGAATGTCGGTCAAGCGTCTGGATAGCTGTTTAAAGTTCTTGTCTGACCATAGTTCAAGAGAGGCATGGTCTTTGTATTCTGCAATTTGTTCCTCAATAAACTCTGTATTAACAGAAGAAAGAGCAAGTGAATCTAGTCCTTTTTCAATATCCAAAACAGAGTAATCGAGTTTTTCACGCACTCTGCCCTGAATCAGAAAGTTTACGAGCTGTTCGCGAATGTTGTTTTTGTCTACTTCAGAAACGACAGTAGAATAATCATATGCCGTTTCAGAAAGTGTGCACTTATTGACTTGTACAAGAACAGGTTCCACCCAATCGTTTTGATACACTGCGGCAACACCGCGTCTTAATTTCGACAACTCATCAATCTGTTCGTCGTTCAGACCGGCAGCATAGCCAACGAGTTCGCGGTCACTGCGGTCGGGCAAACGAAGCACGATTTTGGTATTTGTGTTCCTGATAACAGACATATCAAGCAGTCCTGGGGATTGGTCTGCAATAACAAACCCTTCGCCATATGTACGCATTTCTGCGATCGAATTGGCAAGCAGTTCAACGGACTTTCCGAGAAGGTTAGAGCTTTCTGCGCTTTGTTCTGTGGAGGTTCTTTTCAGCAGATTATGAGCTTCCTCCAGAACGGTAATATGGGACAGAGAGCTATTGATTTTTCCGGAAGACATGCGGTATTCATTGAGCTTCATAACGAGCAGGCCCATAATGAGAGATTTTGTCTCCGTAGAACCAACACGGCTTAAGTCAACGATCACATTCTTGTCGAATAAATCCTCATTCTGAATATCATCGCTGCAGAAGATAAGTCCGTTCAAACCTGTAGTCAGAGAACGCACACGGGTCAACAGCGCACCGGAATAGTCCCCTTTGCTGTCGGCGGAATACTTGGACTCGTTTATAACCGCTTCGATTTGTTCCAGTACATCTGCAAAGTTCGGGAATTTGTCCCCATTTTTGTTTTCAGAAGTGGTTAGATCCCAACCTGTAGCCACATAAGCTCTTTCGACAGATTCTTTTAAGATAGCGGGCATAGCAGCATACAGGGGCCAGCATACATTGAAAATCTCAATTAGCCTGTCCAAGTGTTCCAGAACGTGAACATCGTTCGGGAAACGGAAAGGATTGATTTTCAACATAGCAGTCTTTTTGGGGTTTGTGCCATAGACAGACACATCCTGAAACTGACCAAACAGATTCTTGTATTCCCCTTTGGCAGGCTCTACGACCAGAAATGGGATGTTATAGCGCTCACGCAGTTGATTCAGAATCTCATAGACAGTATTGCTTTTGCCAGAACCGGTTGAACCTGTGACAAATGTATGCATAGTCAAAGAGTTGATATCTAAATGTACCTTTGTGTTTGTGGCAGATCCCATAGTGAAGATATTGCCAAGGACAATGTCTCTCTGTGTGCCATTTCTGTGGTATGAAACAACTTCCTTGCCAAAATCCGCATGTTCGATCACAGGAAAACCGCATACAGATTTGCGCGGCAATCCCATTTCCACTGCCAATTCGTTGGAGCTGACAAGAGAGGAAGGTGTCACCGGCAACACATTGTCAGCAGAGGAATATACAAAAACCGGGTGGATGAAGTGCGTCACATAATCGTGCAGGATGGGAAGCTTCTGCCGGTCATTATTCCAGAAGTTGATTGCAGAGGATTCTACGCCGGATTTAGAGCCTTTCATAATTGCTTTGTAGGTGCTGGCTGCCATTTCCGCGGTTTCCTGCACATCCGAAAGAAAATACGCCGCGCATTCCCACATCCCAAGGCTTTCGCATTCATCCAGACGCTTCAACTGTTGATCGATGCGCTCCAGTGTATTGAGCAGCGTTTTGTTCTGCATCGTGAGCTGCATGTTGTCGGAGGTACCGGTGGTTTGTCCGGTTGTACGGGTGGTAGTATCGCTGGTGCTTTCGTTTGTGCCGTATGTGTCGCCGGTGGTTTGGGATTTGTTTGTGGAATACGAGGTGGAGTCCGACGTGCCGTGGGTATTGGTTTTAGGATTTACCATGCCTAACGCAAATTGACCGGCACTTAATACGCTTTCTACAACCAAACTTAGTCCACCGGTAAGCGGTGCAGCAATGATATTTAATGCTCCCAACGCTAAGCTGCCTGCTTTTTTGCCAAAGGCGGTACCGGGATCCGTTTGTGAGGTGGAGTCCGATACTGTATGGGTATTGGTGGTGCTTGTACCGGAGGTGGCAGAGAAATTCTGGGCATACGATGTGCCTTTTGTCGTACCGTGAGAAAGCGCGTCGGATATGCTCAAAGCTGTATTTGTGCCATAGGAGAGCTGCATATTGGCAAACGGTGAGAGCTGTGTGTAGATGGTTTCATAGGATTTGCGGATCTGGTCCAGCTGTTCAACCGGAGTACTGTGCGCGAGTACAATAGCGGTATATCTCTGTCCCTGCATCGCAAGTGCAAGCTTTTCCAAGCCCTGGATAAAGGTTTCGTTGTCCTTGATATCCTCATCCTTATTATTGGCGACGCAAGATACAGAGGCAATGTTTTTGCTTGGAATCTCAGACAGCAAACGTTCCGCTTCCGGATCCAGAAGATCTTCTGTTTTCACGCCGGGGAATTGTCCGATCAGCGCGTTTTTCAGGGTGTCCTTCAGGGATTTTGTGGTGCGCTTATTGTCCAGAGAACGCACGCCCATGTAGAAATCCGTCTTCGTACCGTCGCTGTCTGCCAGGATAAACACGCCACAGTTCAGATTCTGCATGGCACTGAATACGGAGGCGAATTTGTAGGTGGAATACTCGTCCTTTTGATAGACCATTTCTGTGATCTTGAAAAGACGGATGTCACGGATCTGCTTCAGCTTTGGATCGAGAGGGACGATTTCAAAATCCTTCAGCTGGTAGAGATATTTTTTCAGAACGATATCGTCTACAAGCATGCTCGCATCCGCGAGTCTGGTTTGCAGCGCATCCATTGTCGGCATATTCCGACTGGAAGGGCGTTCCGCGTAGGAAGCCCTTGTTTGCGGCAACGGTTGTTCTCTGTTTCCGTAGGGGATTCTATTCTCTGTCATTATTTCCTGCCTCACTTCCGACAATTCCGCCAACGATACCGCCGACCACGGCGCCGGCGATGGCAAAAGCAGCCATGGAACCGCCGGACAACGCGGCGATTCCGAAACCTGCCGCAGCACCAACACCTGCGCCTACCGCTCCGCCTATCACTGTTCCAACGCCAAGAAAGGTGCCGTTTTCCTGGTCGCGCTTTTTCTGTTCATTATAGCTGGAACCGGAAGGTCTCCGTTTGTTTTCTTCTCTTCTGGTCGTTCTCTGTGTTTCCTGCTGCGGTTTTTCCTTCGGCGGGCGCAGATACCGTACAACCTCTTTCAGATGTGCTAAGCGCTCATGAGAAAAGTTATCTGTTACCTGTACCATGAGCAGATTCATGTAGTTGTCGTTCCACTGGCTCTTATCGGTGATGAGCTCCCGACCATCATGAACGTCGTATAGACCATTCATTTTCGCGGCTTCTTTTTCCATTTCGTAAAATTGTGCAAATGTCCGGTCAAACAACAGGCTGTTACTCATCATAATGCGCACGCTCAGGATGTCCCCGGTGTTTACTGCCTCATAAAAAGCTTCTGGTAATGCCATTGTAATTTCCTCCCTTATATATCCAGTATGGATTCTACTTCTTTTTGAATGTTTTCCAACCAAGCCAATCTCTCGGATGTCTCACGGATTCTCTCTTCTGCTTTATCTTGCTCGGTTACATAACTTTGCATTTCTGCAAGCTTTTCCTGCAGAATGTCGTCCAAACGAGCAAATTCTTTACTGTAGGAATTTGCGATATTTTGGGCTTGCTGCAAAGCGTGTTTTTGCGCTGCTGCAGCTTTTTCTGCCAATCCTTTGTCTATTGGTGCGAAGAAGGTGACAGCAAGATCTTTACCTGGAACAAACTTTACTTCTTCGTATTTTGTGCGGTAATAACCGGATTCCTGGAACCAAGTCCATGGCTTGTACCATTTTTTGTCCGTGTTTTTAACATACTCTTGCCCATCCTCTACTTTTTTTGTTTGGGTCAGCTTGCGGATGGATATATCTTCATTGCCCTGTAGGCTGCCGCTTAATAAACGCAATGGGTCGATGGTAATGTTTCCGAGTACGGAAAGATCAAGTTCGTCTGTCAGGGAAGCGAGCTTCTTGCGGTATTCTGTAAGCAGAGAGTCCACAACCTTGACAAGATTTTCCTGGATCGTTTCGTCCAGTTCAGCTTCAAAATCGGGTTCCAGTTCTTTCACCACAAATCTTACGAGACGTTTTACTTCATCCTCCACTTCGTCTAACGTGATCTCATCGCCATCTAAATCGTCACTTTTTTCCACAACCTTGTTTTTGAATTTTGACCGTATATTGGTGATAACATCTTGTACGTTCTGCTGTGTCTGCTTGAGAGTGTTGTCTATGGAGGATTTGAATTCCTGTGCGGATTGACCATCATCGATTTTTCTGCGAATCAGCGCAAGCTGTTCCGCGATTTCTTTCCCTTTTTCCTGATTCTGGGCAAGCTCTCTTTTCGTTTCATCCATGCATTTCAGTTCATCCAGCTTGTGCGTGAAGGTATCGACGATGTTCTTGATTTTGGAGGTCTTGGCATATTTCTGCACATACTGCCGGATCGCCGCTTCAATGGAGGGAATACCGGTGTGGATCAAGGCTTCCTCGGCTGTATCCCCATTGTCTTTTGCTTCCTGCAGTTGGTTGTTGATCTCACCGCGAATGCCTGCCGGAAGAGAGGCATACTTTTCCAGATGCAGCCCCTCATTCCGATTGAGCTTGCGGATCTTCATTTCCGTTTCGTCAAGTTCATCGTCATCTGTGAGTGTGCCGCTCTGCATCATCTGAATATTGAGAGCCGGTAATGCCGCAGCAGGGAACAGGTTCGGATTGACAATATCATGGCTTTTCAGATAACTGCGTACACGCTCCAATGTTTGTCCTGTTTCTCCGTCATTTTTGTTACGGCCATCCATCTTGTTGACTACAAAGATGAAGCGGTCCTTGCTCTGCTTACCGCCAACCTTCATGCTGCTTGCCACGCGCTCCAGTAAGCTGTTGTCGTCGTCGGAACCGAATGTACCTTCCATGATGTACAGCACGAGCGATTTGCAGGATTTGTTCAGAAATTCGCTCTGCACCTTTTTGTGCTCCGGGTCGCGAGAGTTGTTCGGACCGGGGGTGTCGATGAGGACGAGCGATACATCCTCCGCTTTGACAAATGGAATGTCGCCGTTTATCCGTATGGTAGAAACCTTCTCGTCACTGTTTAACCGCTCCATGGTCTGATAGGTCAGATTGTTGTGCGATTCCATCAGCCGGTTTTCTTTGTCATATACCTCCGCCTGCCATGTGTTCGTGTTCTCCACGTCTTTGATTCGCGTGATGATGGCGGTGCAGGCCTCCTGCTTGGAGGGCATCAGCATAGAGCCAAGCATAGAGTTGATGAGCGTGGATTTCCCGGCGCTCATGGTCGCAACGACACACACTTCAAAGTCACTGCTCTTGGCGTGCTCAAAAGCGTCGATAATATCCTGCGAGCGCAGCTCATCAAACGGACCATTCTGGATTTTCTGGAAGACGTCGTCGATGAGCACTTCTTTATCCGAGGTTTCTTTAGCCGGGATCCGAGTCAGTTTTGCAGTCAACTTCTGGGAATTGCAGGCTTCTGAAAACACTTCCTGTAGGTCGTCAAAATCGAGCAGTGTACCATGAAACGTAACTTCAAAATTGGTGTCGTTGTATTCGTCGATCAGAATTCCCGGCAGTTCTTCCACCCATTCCTGTAAGCGGGTTCCCTGTAGGTTTTGCGCGGAAATCCTGCTGTTGTCCGCTGGCTCCATCCCGTCCACAGTGAGCACTGTTTCCAGGTTGTATGGGTTGTACTTGAGATAGACTTTTTTCATAGGGTTCCTCCATATAGTATTTTTTCAAATCCATAAAGCCCGGAGCGTTTCCACTCCAGTATTTCTTCACTGTCTGCCGTATCCGGGAGAGCATCCGGATAATAACCAGAAAGATCGTAAAACTCTTTAGCGAATTTTCGATGCAGCATTTCGTATTCGTCCTCCTCGTCTTCTGTCATCACAGCACCGTCTTTCTTTAGCTTTTGCAAAAACGCATAGTAAGCGGAAATCGGGCAGATTGTTGGATTGACGAAGCCAAGCTGGGTCAGCTCCTGGCGCAGGCTTTCTATGCTGTCACTTATGTTGTCATGACCGGCTCTGTATTCGTCGATTTTATTGAGAACAAATACAATCTTGTCGTGCTCTGCGTGGGAGGATATCCATCGCAGGTGTGCAAGCTCTGCGTCTGTGCCAAGATTGGTAGGGCTGAAAACATATAAAATTTTATCGTAGGATTGTTCCGAAAGAACGGAATGCGTGATCTCGCTGTGCTTTTTGTATAACGCGGCATTCACACCGGGAGTATCTACGATGCAGAGCCGTTCATGCTTCGGGTATACACTTGAAAAGTAGGCTGCCATTGCGATGGTTCCGTCCCATGTATAGTCAGACAGCGCTGCTGCATCTGCATGTAAATTCAGGGACGCGGTCATAAGATGCACATTGTTGTCTTCAAAAGGCTTATTCCAGATGTAGCAGGCATTTCCGGTGCATACTTCCTGAGAGGTTCTTGCGATCCGTTTACCGATGATGGCGTTGATGAGTGTGGACTTTCCTGCACTCATATTGGCAGTCACAAGAATGCGCTTTTCTTTCAGGCGTAGGTGCGCGATGTTCTTTCTGCATTGTGTGATGAGGTATTCAGCGTTTTTGAATTTTGCAATATCCTGCGTTTCATCGCACAAAACTTCAGCCAGTTCTTTCAATTCATCACATTGTTTTTTGGAAAGATAATTGCCCATCAGCGAGAAAGCTTCCGAAACCAATTCAGGATCTTCAAGAATCAGACACGCGTCACAAGCCAGACAAAGACGAGTGGTACGTTGTCCGCTTCTGGATAAAACATCCAGAGTGACATCTGTACAAGAAGTAGATTTTCTGTTTTTAGTGGATACTGGAGTTCCATCTGCCTGTATGCACAATGCGGCGTAATAACCGTCTAAGCGCATATCAGTATACTTCTTTATAATTCCAAGGCGCATGTATTTTGAGAGATTAGCCATTTGATAGGAAAAGTATGAATCGTGCTTTCGTAATGATAAAATACCTGCTGAGTTGTAACAAACGGCTCTATCCACAATGTAGCGGAGATATCTCATATATGAATTTTTTCTACTGTTGGATGCAGTGCGGATTGGATGCTTTTCCAAATCCAATGATTCTACAAACAATTCCTGCGTGTGTATCACAAATCTACCTCCCCATATTCCTCCATCATCTTCCTCGTCTCCCCCCGTATCTCCGCCACAAGCTCCGCAGGAGCGAGTACCTTCACCCAGCTTCCCTGGCTGAGCAGCCACATCTTGATCCCGTCCCCGTAAACCTCTGCCTCAATCAGATACCGGTTGTCGCCGAGCCGTTCGATGATCCGCGCGGTCGGCAGCTTGTCGAGTACCGCCTGTACGGACGGGCCACAGAACGTGAACCGGATGGTACGCAGCTTGCCGGGCCACATGAAGAGACTGCGTTTGCGGAGAAGGCCCTCGTCAAAGGCCGGCGTTTCCTCGTGCGTGCTCCGGTGTACCGTGATCTGTTTGATACGGTCGATTCGGAAATAGTGCGGTTTGTCTGTGTCTGCTTGATGATCCGTGTCTGTTGGATTGTCACATGGGAACGCGATCAGATAGAAGTAGTAATCCGAGAAAAGCACGGATGCCGGAAGGATCCGGTGCGTGCCCCAGTGCCGGTCCATCCGGTAATACTCGATGCTGATCTCCTTGTGCTCCAAGATACAGTTTACAAGCTTCCAAAGATTGTCCTGTACACTTTCACAGTCGTGGTGTATCTCCGGATAGTGGTACAGTTCCTTGCGGATCAGCTCATTCAGCTTCTGCCGATCCATTGGTGTAGAAAACCTCCGCAGCTTGTCGATAAGGGACAAAAGCTCCATTTTGGAAAACGCGCGTGAACCGATGATGACCTCGATCATGGCAAACAGTTCCTTGCTCGTCAGAAAGTCATCCAGAACCAGATGGTAGC
>CAVIKO010000067.1:7279-10034 GCA_963643035.1 bacterium | reverse complement strand
ATTCTCGAGAGTGGGATTGATCGCCCCACCAATCAGCTGTACATTATTCCCACTCGATGGTATAAGCCTACCTTCGGAGAATTTCCTGTCAAGGAAATTCTCGAGAGTGGGATTGATCGCCCCACCAATCAGCTGTACATTATTCCCACTCAGCGCTGCGCGATAGCTGGAATGACATCCTCTTCCACCATTTTTTCAGCTTCCATGTCATAACGACGGTTGATGAAGTAGATCACCAGGTTTGCGGAAACAATGACCAAATTGAGAATGTATACGGCAAGTACATAGTTAATGGCACCGGAAAGCACCTTTGCAGTGATACCCGCAACATATCCCGTCATGATGAGCAGGATGAATGCAGGGCTCATGCCTTTTGCGCTGTGTGCCTTAATGTTTTTCACTACGGAGAGTGGCCAGGACATTCCAAAACAAATCAACATAGCCGCCTCTAAAATCTGTGTCATATTGTACCCCTATCCATGGAAATTTCCATACGCATTTGCGTTTTTTCTTTTCATGCCTATAGTATACCATTGACAATTCATTCTGTCCAATATATAATAGAGATGAAATTCATAGTCAAAAGGAATCAATCGAGGGAAAAACCATGGAAATACAGCAACTTGTCTATTTTCGCGAGGTTGCGGAAACGGAACATATGACAAAAAGCGCGGAACGGTTGCATATTGCACAACCATCATTGTCAAAAGCTATTGGAAATTTAGAGAAAGAGCTGGGAGTGCCATTGTTTGTACATCATGGACGCAATATTCATCTCACCGAATACGGCAGATTTCTGTACGCGCGCATTCAGAAACTCTTACCGGAGATAGAGAAACTGCCCGATGCGGTGGCGTCGATGGCAAAAACGGAAAACAGGACGATCCACATTGCAGTACAGGCAGCGTCGATGCTGGTCACAGAGGCAATCATCGCATATAAGAAGGAACAGAGTGATATACACTTCCGTTTTTTACAAAACGATCCGATCTCCCTGCCCGGGGAAGCTGCCGATACGCTGTCTGTATACGACATTGGAATCACGACACGCCCTGCCTATACGCCGCCGCATCCGGATACACACATATTCCAGTGTACGGAGAAAATCTTCTTAGCCGTGCCGAACAGTCATTCGCTTGCCGATTACGACCGTATCCAACTGTCCGCCGCCGCACAGGAGGGATTTATCAGTCTCGTCGGTTCAAGACAGCTGCGGTGGATATGCGACCGATTCTGCGCCGCCGCCGGATTTTCGCCGGACATTGTATTCGAGAGCGACAGTCCATCCGCCGTCCGTGATATGATCGGAGCAAATCTCGGAATCGGGTTCTGGCCGGAATATACCTGGGGCAGGATCGACCGCCGCGATGTGCGCCTGCTCACGATTACCTCTCCGGTCTGCAAACGGGAACTTGTGTTCCATATGCAGGAAAACAAATCGGACAACACCGTCGTCACGGATTTTTACCGTTTTCTCTGCGCTTATTGCGATGCCGCCAGACGGGACGCCCGGTGATCGCATCGGCCGGGAAATCCCGTCTTTTGAAAGTCGTTCTGCATAGCTGAAGAACCCTTTCGCAGGCACGATATTCTTTCGCGAATGTTTCGCAATCCGGTAGGTGTGCCGATTATTTTGCCGTCACGGTCACCATGTCCGACGTGAGCCCCTCACCCGACACCGTAACCGTCACCTTGCCCGGATTTGCCGTACGGAGAACGCAGAGAGCGCGTCCCGTAAAGGCATGGCAGACATTCGAGGTGAACTGATCCTCATTTGCCGGATCGCCGCTGAAAATACCCATCAGCTCACCGCCCTCCACGGTGCAGGTCAGCTTCGTTTTCGCGTCCGGGATTCGATCGCCGTTTTTGTCCGTCACCGTCACATCAATGTAGCAGAGGTCCCGTCTGTCCGCCGCGAATTCCGCTCGTTCGGGAACAAGAGACACTGCCGCCGCCTCTCCAACCGTATGGAGCGCGGAGGTACCAACCACCTTGCCGTCCTTATACGCGATCACAGAAATCTCCCCCGGCTCATACGGAATGTCCCATGTGGCGATCCCGGCTATCGGGCTGCTTTTGCCGAGAAATACCCCATTTTTGTACCACGCGATTTCGTCCGCGTCCGTGTAGACTTCCGCCTTGGTCGGTTTTCCGATGTAGGCCTCCGGATAGGTCCATGTGTCCAGCACATCGTACCAGTGCCAGCCGGTGCCGGAGAAATCCTCCCCGTAATGCTCCGGATGGGTCGTGAAGATCTTCGGCTCCGTTCCTCCGATCCAGATCGCTTCGCGGAAATAGGACTGAGGCCGCCGATACCCGCACAGATCGAGATCGCCCTGATAGCAGTTGCGCCACGGATACCCTGCAAGGCTGATTCCCGGAATAAATCCGTCCCGCGCCCACAGAGATCGTCCGGTACCCGTTTCGCCCATGTTGTCATACGCTGTCCATGTGAAGTCGCCGATGACATGAGGATTTTTTAGTACCGCCTTCCACGAATCGTAGAAGGTCAGCGCGTGCGTCTCGGAACCCCAGATCACCCTATCCGGATACCGCTCGTGATCCGCCTCATACCGCGGGAAGAGATAGTTGTACCCGACGATATCGAGCGGCTTCATGTACTCCTCCGTCCAATCCGCCCAGCTGGTCGTGAGTCCCCCCTCCCCAATATCTGGATGACCGCGCAAAAAGTCCTTTTTGTAGTCCTCAGGATCGGTGGCCTCCGGGCGGTCCCACATGCCGCATACGCCGGAGG
>CAVIKO010000067.1:0-7216 GCA_963643035.1 bacterium | reverse complement strand
AGCGCGTATTGTCCCATTTCCGGATCGCATCCGAAAGTCTCCTTGCCCAAAGCGCGCCGTCGGAATTGCCGTTGCGCTCCACGATCTCGTTGCCGATGGAATAGGAAATCACACATGGATGATTTCGGTCGCGCTTGACCATGGCAGTGATGTCTCTCTCCCACCAATCCGCGAACCACAGATGGTTGTCGAGCGCGTTGTTCTGCCGATTCCACATATCGTAGGCCTCATCCATGACGATCATGCCGATCCGGTCGCAGATTTCAAGCAATGCCAGAGACGGCGGATTGTGCGCGATACGAAGCGCGTTGAAGCCCGCTTCCTTCAATCTCGTCAGCTTTCTTTCCTCTGCCGCCGGGAACGCAGCCGCGCCAAGTACGCCATGATCGTGGTGGATACAGCCCCCTCGCAGCTTCATCGGTTCGCCGTTTAGTAAAAATCCGTTTTTCGCATCGGCAGAGATGGTGCGGATTCCGAAGGAGGTGTCGGCGGTATCTGTCGTCTGTCCATCCACGGTGATTTCGGTATGGAGCGAATAGAGATGCGGGGACACCGTATTCCAAAGACGCGGATTTTCTACGCGGATCACGATGCTGCACCATGTTTTCCGGTCTGGTCTGACCGGGATAACCCGTGTGGTCGGCTCCGTGGTATCCGCAATCGACACGGTGAGAACCGCCTCTCCCGCAATATCGGAGGAAACAGCATATTCCGCGATGACCAGAGCCGTTCCATCCTTCCGGAGTTTTGTTTTCACAAAGAGATCCCACGGCTCCACGCGCACACGCCCACCCGTCCAAAGGAATACGTCGCGGTACACACCGGCGCCGGAATACCATCTCGTGGACGGCTGGAGACACTGCGTTGTAAGCTCAATTTTGTTTGTATGTCCACGCCGGATTCTGTCAGTGATATCGAGCAAATACGGCGTGTATCCATGCGGATGAATAACGAGTTGATCGTCGTTCACGCACATAGTGGTAAGCATATACGCACCGTCCACATCAAGAATCACGTGCTCCGTATCTGCGGAGAACGGCATATATTTGAGATACCGTCCGGTTCCACAGGGATAAAAGCCGTTCGATCCACCGCCGGGCGCATGGGGATCTCGCTTCTGCGATACCGCGTAATCGTTCGGCAGATCCACTGGGACAAAGCCGTTCGTACCGGGCGCGGAAAGGAGCCACTCCTTGGAAATACAAATTTTCCGCATGGCGTTTTCTCCTTACAGATCCGCTGCCGCTTTCCGTATTACGTCCGCTACCTGCGCAGCGCACACATCGATCCCTGCGTCGGTCAAATGGATGTTATCGTCCTTACGGATGTACTTGTCGATGTCCGCCGCGCACACGCTGTAGAGATCGTTGATGATCACGCCCATATCGGAAAGCACCGGAACGATGGCGGCGTTGAACTGCCGGATAGTTTCGTTGTGGTTGTGCATATTTTGCTCCGTAACCGGCGTGGTGGTGGCGAAGATGACCTTTTTCGCGTGCGTTTGCAATAGTCTTGCAATGTGCGCCATCGTCTCTACATAACTCTCGATTTTGGTGAACGGTCCCTCACCGAAGAGATCGCATTCGTCCCAGAGTCCGTTGTTCCAGTGTATGATGTCGCAGTTCAGTTCGTTTCGATAATCGAACACCTGCCGCAGGGTGTATACCGCGAATCGGCAGTTGTCAGCGGGCTGCCATACAGAATATCCGTCTCCCAAAAGCGCGGGAACTTTTGTTCCGTAACCGATTTGCCGAATGGAGTCGCCGAGAAGTACTACTTTTTTCATAATCATTATCCTCTGTTTATGTTTGATAGAATCTTCCCTGCCGTGAGGCATGGGAATTTCTATCCGTATTATACCGTCTTTCACCAAGAATGTCAACAATCCTTCCCCTGTAATTCAGGCAAATCGCGCTGTTTTTTTACCCAAAGGCAGCGTCATATCCGGTGGTGCACTTGTCCATTCCGTGGAAATGCGGCAGTGTCCACGAAAAATCGTTTTTTTCCGTTGACATAGATTTTTCGTCGGGTGTATAATAATAGATACAATCAGTCCGTCCGCACCCACGAAAAAGGTGCGATAGGATCACCGCAATCCGGGAGGAAGCTATGACGTCCGTTACCGATTATTTCGGCTGTCTTTCCTTTGACGACGCTGCCATGCGCGCCAGACTGCCGAAGGATACCTACAAATCCCTGCGCAAAACCATCGACGAGGGAAAATCCCTCGATATCAATGTAGCGAATATTGTCGCCAATGCCATGAAAGACTGGGCGATTGAAAAAGGCTGCACCCATTTCACCCACTGGTTTCAGCCGCTGACCGGTGTGACCGCGGAGAAGCACGACAGCTTCATCTCTCCGACCGCCGACGGCAAGATCATTATGGAGTTTTCCGGCAAGGAACTGGTACGCGGAGAACCGGACGCATCGAGCTTTCCCTCCGGCGGACTCCGCGCCACCTTTGAGGCGCGCGGCTATACAGCGTGGGATCCGACCTCCTACGCGTTTATCAAGAACAAGACGCTCTGTATCCCGACCGCATTCTGCTCCTACGGTGGCGAGGCTCTCGACAAGAAAACGCCGCTTCTTCGCTCCATGGACGCGATCAACCGGCAGGCAATGCGGATCCTGCGGTTGTTCGATCCCTCAACCAATGTCGCATGTGTACGCACCAGCGTCGGTGCGGAGCAGGAATATTTTCTTGTGGACAAGGCACTGTATGATCGGCGCAAGGATCTGATCTTCACGGGGCGCACCCTCTTTGGCGCGAAACCACCGAAGGGACAGGAAATGGACGACCACTATTTCGGTGCCATCAAACCGCGTGTAGAAGCTTTCATGCAGGATCTCGATGAGGAGCTTTGGCGGCTGGGAGTACTGGCAAAAACGGAGCATAACGAAGCGGCTCCCGCACAGCATGAACTTGCACCTGTCTATACGCAGGCAAACATCGCGACCGACCACAATCAGCTCATTATGGAGATGATGCAGAAGGTGGCGAAAAAGCACGATCTCGCCTGTCTCTTACAAGAAAAACCGTTCGCGGGCGTCAATGGCAGCGGCAAACACAACAACTGGTCAATCACGACAAACACCGGGGTAAATCTCTTAACCCCCGGCGAAACCCCCTATGAAAACGCACAGTTTCTTCTCTTCCTCGTCGCTGTCATCAAAGCGGTCGATGAATATCAGGATTTGCTGCGCATTTCCGTTGCATCCGCGGGCAACGACCATCGGCTCGGTGCGAACGAGGCTCCCCCGGCAATCGTCTCCATCTTCCTTGGCGATGAACTGACCGCCATTCTCGATGCGCTGGAAACGGAAAGCCACTATGATCCAAAAGAACCGACGCAGCTACGGCTCGGCGTACACGTTCTACCCAAGCTGCCGCAGGATTCTACTGACCGAAACCGCACGTCTCCCTTCGCGTTCACCGGAAACAAATTTGAATTCCGGATGCTCGGATCTGCCGACTCCATCGCCGACGCGAATACGGTATTGAATACCGCAGTTGCCGAGGCGCTGCGTCAATTTGCCGATATTCTTGAAAAAGCGGACGACTTCACACACGCCATGAACGATCTCATCCGCCAGACAATCCGGAAACACAAGCGTATTATCTTCAACGGAAACGGCTACACCGACGCATGGGAAAAGGAAGCAGAGGCGCGTGGACTGCTCAATCTGCGCCAGACACCGGACTGCCTGCCGTACATTCTCGCAGCAAAAAACATCAAGCTGTTTGCGGATCACAGAGTGTTCACGGAGCTGGAGGTGCGCGCACGGTACGAGATCATTCTCGAAAATTACTGCAAGACGCTCCACATCGAGGCATTGACAATGCTCGACATGGTGCGGCGGGAGATCCTTCCGGCAATCAGCGCGTATCTGCGGGACATCTGCGAAACGGCACGCGCATCACAGGATATCGGTGTGGAGCCGGTTTATGAGAAGGAACTGGCTGGTCGTCTGTCTGCCCTGTGCCATACCATATCTGACAAAACCACCGCACTCGAACACGCGCTTACCGATGTAGAGGGAATCACGGACGTCACCACACTGTCCTACGCCTATCGCGATGAGATCCACACCTGTATGCACAGCCTGCGCGTATCCTGCGATGAAGCGGAAACGATTACCGCGGACAAATATTGGCCGTTCCCAACATACGACAAGCTCCTCTTCGGCGTATAAGATTCGTCTCAGGCACGAGAGGGGACGAACTATCGTTCTGAATCGGTAATCTAACGAAAAAGCAGACTTGCAAAAGGTGCAAAAATATGCAATATTCCCTCTTGACACCAAACTCGTGAGATGCTATACTTATGGCAGTACTTATCGGAGGAGATTTTCCCCAGATACAGGAGAGAAAAATGATGAACCGGAACGTTTTCGCATACGCATATTATTATTACTATTCCATCCAATAACGGAATAGTGATTTGTTGTGCCTGCGAGACGTTAACCATAGAGAAAACGCACAGAAAATCACAGTCTGTGCGTTTTTTGTTTTCTGTCCCCTCTTCTCATTCCTCCGGCGCCGATGGACCGGCGCGCCGCGTCAAAAATCGGTATCATACACCAATGCTCATCATTTTGAAAGGTAGGTCTTCCCCATGGCAATCAAAATCATCCTGCTCCTCGCCTTTTTCGCCTGTATGATTGGCGTAGGAATCTACTGCCGTCGTTCCGCCGCGGACGTACACGGCTTCGTTTTAGGCGGTCGTTCGGTCGGTCCCTGGCTGACGGCGTTCGCTTACGGCACTTCCTATTTCTCCGCCGTCATCTTCATCGGATACGCCGGACAGTTCGGCTGGAAATACGGACTTGCTTCCACATGGATCGGTCTTGGGAATGCCTTTATTGGCTCCCTGCTTGCCTGGGTGATCCTCGGCAGACGAACCCGGCTCATGACGCAAAAGCTTGACAGCAAGACAATGCCTGCGTTCTTCGCCAGTCGGTTCGCTTCTCCATCCCTAAAGATCGCTGCATCCGTGATTGTATTTATATTCATGATCCCCTATACCGCCTCGCTCTTCAACGGCTTGTCTCGACTGTTTAAAATGGCGTTCGGCATTGATTACACATGGTGTGTACTCATCATGGCGGCGCTGACCGGGATTTACGTTGTGGTCGGCGGCTATATGGCTACGGCAATCAACGATTTCATCCAGGGGATCATCATGCTCTTCGGCATCGTAGTCGTCATTCTCGCGGTACTCCACACAAACGGCGGATTCACGACAGCTCTATCCACTCTGTCCTCCATCCAGGCAGAAACGAATCCCACTCTGTCTGGCGCGTTTGTCTCCTTCTTTGGGCCGCAGCCTCTCTCCCTCCTCGGTGTGGTGATTCTAACTTCCCTCGGCACCTGGGGTCTGCCGCAGATGATCGGGAAATTCTACGCCATCAAGAGTGAAGCCGACATCGGCAAGGGAACGCTTATCTCCACGCTCTTCGCCATCATCGTCGCGGGCGGCTGTTACTTCCTCGGTGGGTTCGGCAGACTGTACAGCTCCACGATTGAATATGGTGCAAATGGCGTGCCGAAATACGACAGTATCATACCGACCATGCTGGAAGGGTTACCGGATATTGTGATTGCCGTCGTTGTGATTCTCGTTCTTTCCGCATCCATGTCCACGCTCTCCTCCCTTGTATTGACTTCCTCCTCCACCCTGACGCTCGATCTCATCGTACCGTCTCTGCGGAAGAAAATCTCGGAGAAACGCCAGATGACCATCATCCGTGTGTTGATCGTATTCTTCATCGTCATCTCAGCCGGAATCGCCATTCTCCAGCACGCCTCTGCCGTGACCTTCATCGCGCAGCTCATGGGTGTATCGTGGGGCGCGCTTGCCGGAGCATTTCTCGCGCCGTTCCTCTATAGCCTCTACAGCAAATGGGTTACAAAGGCAGCGGTCTGGGCAAGCTTCATCTGCGGTGTGGGTCTGATGACAGCAAATCTCATCTGCACCCTCATCGGCGTACCGTTCATCAGCACTTCCCTTTCTTCCCCGATCAACGCAGGGGTACTTGCAATGGGCGTGGGACTCATCGTGGTACCGCTTGTCAGTCTTTTCACAAAGAAGCCGGATAGCGCGATGGTGGACGAGATCTTCACCTGCTACGCTCAGACCGTCACCGTTCACAGCACAACCTCGCTGCCGGAGGAGGAACGGTAATCAAGCGGCACATATCTTATATTCCAGGATACAATCGCAATAGTATTGTTCTCTCACACCGCTCGTAGTATACCATAAATGCACAGTATTCCACAGAATGTACTTGAAAATAGAGAAAATAAAGTATCGGAAGTTTCAACTGCGGTACAAAACAGGAAAAGGGTGCTGATATTTGCTTATCAGTGCCCTTTCCGCTTTTCCATATTTGATTATTCTAGGGAACCTCTGAATCAATCGGATTTTTGCGATAAAAGGCTGAAATATAGGGGCCTTTATCGCAAAAACAATCTGAAATCAGAGGCTTCCTAAATATGCATACCCGCGTTCCCGAACATACCAATACCACAGCAAATGGCAAGCTTTTTCTCTTTGATAATTTTAAAATTATCAAACGAATACACCATTACCTGCTCGATCTCTCCTATGCTTATGCCCACGGATCAGCAGCCTTCGGTGTGCGTACTCCTGTCAGCAGGTACTGCTCCCACAAAAACCACTTACCGTCAGAGCCGCGCTGGCGCATCTTGACGGAACGCGGTGAATCTGCACCGCCGCAGGGAATAAACAGCTTCATATAGCCTGTCTCATCGTTTGACACGTGGTTTGATTCAATAACTATCCTGTAAGGCTCAGTAGGTGTGTAATTGTTTTCCGGCGTTGCGCCCACAAAATAAGTGAACGGCAGATAAGTCTTTCCATCGCGGAAACGATCGTTCAAAAAAGATATATCCTGACCGTTCAGAGGACGCGGGCCGCGCAGCCAGTTCAACATTTCTGTGCCGATATTTTTATCTGCAGCATAAGCGCAAAGAGCAAGAACCGTCAGTGCGGCTGTTTTGAACGGTGTGTCAAGACTCGCCTCGGGAAGTGCCTGCATTTCGGCAAGGCTTTCGGGAAGAGATGCAAAAGTAAAAGTTTCACGCTTCGAACCAATCGCCTGTATCGCTGAATTCGCTGCACTGTTTACTGCCTGTTTTGCGGTACTCTTCAGTTTGTCAAAAATACTCATGTGTAATAAACTCCTTTTC
>CAVIKO010000066.1:6159-10553 GCA_963643035.1 bacterium | reverse complement strand
CAGTCCGACAGTACGGCGATTGTGTCCTCAAGCGTTTTCTGGAACGAATCCTGTTTTTTTGCGATTGCCGAAGCGAGCGGCTGCTGATTGAAGAATACCGGGCCGAAATAGTCCCGGATCTGCTCGCACCAGATTGTGTCGCCAAGATCGAACGAACGGCTTGCTTGAATCTCGTCAAACATCTGTGTGGAAATCTCGTCGCGGGAATACTTCGACTTGAGGTTGTTCTCATAATAGATCGGGATCACATCACGCATGGACGCACAGGACAGAGCTTCCAGTGCTGCGCCGACCGCTTCCCGGTTCTGACAGGTCACAGCCACACCAATACAGCCTGCGCCACCTTCGACCCAGGAATAGTACCGATCCTGTTCCGCCGTGTATTTCGGAAACACAATGATGCCGAAATCAGACACCATCTCGCGCATGACTCCGACATAGAAAAATGTCATATCGGAAAAGAGTACCTTGCTCTCCTGGAACATCGGTGACTGGACAAAGAAATCATTTCCGAAGCTCTGTTTGTAATACGCCTGCTCATCATAGAAAACGCGCGTACACCAGTCGTAAATGGTCTGAAAATCTTCATTTCCCGGCATATTGAATACCGGCTTTCCCGCGTTGTCCTCAATAACGGTTTTCAGTCCTGCCGCTGTATACATAAGCGGATAGAGGAAACCAGCACGATCGTGATAACCGTAGCGGTCGTTTTCGTCAAACTTTCCGTTGCCGTCAAGGTCGTCGTGTACCGCTGTAATCAGCTCTGCAAAATGTTCAAACGTCCAGTCATTATCCCGCCAGTAATCGTGCGGATTCTTGAGTCCATATTCCTTTATGAGATCCTGATTGAACACGAGCAGATGTGTATAGTCGTACGGACGCAGAGACAATTCCGTAAACGCCGCGTACTGCTTCCCCATCATACAGAGTACAGCGTTTCCGTCCTGCTGCCAATAGGGCAAAGAGAAATTCTTCCCGCTTTTCCCAAAAGCCGCTTTTCCAGAAAGAATTTCTCTTTTTTATTTTTTATAGCTTTTTCAAAAAATCAGAGTACCGTGAACGACTCCCACGGAATTTCCCGTTCTCTGCCGTTTATGAGATCGTACACCAAATGCAGCAGCGGATACTGCGCGAATCCATCTACTGTTTCTGAAATGGCTTTTCCAACCACACCTGCGATGGCGACCGATTCCAGCGTCACACCGGCAAGCATTTCCCGAGCGGTTGTGTATGGGATTCCACGGCCGAGGAGTGTGCCGATTTTCCGCGTCCGACCACCGAAAATGGTCACGTACAGGTCGCCAGCGCCGAACGGCAGAATCTCCGGAGAGCCGCCGCAGTACGCAATGAGCTTGCGCATTTCTTTAACCGCCTGTCCGAACAATGCAGCCTGCGGATTGTACTGGAGTACACAGTCTTCACCGTCCCGTTTTTCCGCCAGACCGATCGCCAAAGATACACCGAGCGCATAAGCGTTTTTCAGTGCGACTGCCGTTTCCAGTCCACAGATGTCCGTTGTGGGAGTGATGTGGTAATACGGTGTCGCAAGCATTTTCTTTAGTTTTTCAAGCAGTGTGAGATCCGCACCACAGAATGCAACGGTCGTTTGGTTTCGATCCGCAAGCTCATAGCTCGTACAAGGACCGCCGACACAGTTGAGCGAAAGCTCTGTCCGACCTGTCTTTTCATAATAATAATTGGGGAACGGCACAAGCGATCCGTCCGCTTCACCATGCAGTCCCTTGGTAATCGACAACACCGGCATGGACACCGGAATCTCAGGCAGCACATGATCCGCGAACCAGTCCACCCCAAAGCTCGATACACCGCCAATGAGCAGTTCTGCACCGGATAACGCATCCTCCATTTCTTCTATCTGAAATAGCTTAACTCCCTCCGGCAGCGTCCGCTTCATATTCAGGTGATATCGGTCTGTCCGCAGTCTTTCGATAATTTCACGATCAAGAGGGGTACCGACTAAACGTACCTCATGTCCGTTATCCCGTGCCGGAAAGCTCATTGCGGAACCCATCATACCAGCACCGACGATTGTAATGATTGCCATAGGATTATCCTCCAGATTTTTCTACCCTTTCATTATACAAAATCTGTGTCCAAAAGTCCAGTCCCTTTTCAGAAAAAAACAAATTCTGTTGCAATTTCCGATGCTTTCTGCTATAATAGCGGTAATGCTTCTATTCTTCCATGATGAAAGGTGTAAAACCATGCTTCTTTATATTATACGACACGGCGATCCCATTTACAATCCGGATTCTCTCACAGAACGCGGAAAACTGCAGGCTGCCGCACTTGGAAAACGATTGGCACGCTATGGCGTGGATCGAATCTACTCTTCCCCACTGATTCGCGCACAGCAGACTGCGGAACCGACATGTATCCTCACCGCAAAAAAGGCGGAAATTCTCGATTGGACAAGCGAGGCGATCGCGTGGGAATATTTTACCATTGCCACGGGTGAAAATCGGCGCGGTTGGTGCTTCCATACGGCAGAGGGACCGGCAAATCTGCGCAGTGAGGAGGTGGAATCTCTGGGCAAACAGTGGTACAAGGCATCCTACTTCCAGGAAAATCATATCCGAGCGGAGGAAGGGTATCGAAAAATCCGTGCGGAAAGTGATGCTTTCCTTGCCGGACTTGGTTATGCACATGAGGGCAATGGGTACCGGGTGACCTCCCGTTCGGACGAGCGGATCGCTGTGTTCTGTCACCAGGGATTTGGATTGTCGTGGCTCGGCGTGCTGCTTGATATTCCGCTGCCTGTGACCTGGACAACCTTTGATATTTCACACTCTGATCTGACCGTGATCGAATTCGCAGGTCATACCGGTGATTACTGTATCCCCAAAATGCTCACCCTCTCGAATGACAGCCATCTGTACGCTGAGGGACTGCCGACCAAGTATCAGAACGTTCTGTATTTCTAATAATTAACTATGGAGATTACCATGTCAAACAAAGCGATTCTTATTTTGGCGGATGGTATGCGCCCGGACGCACTGGAAGCCTGCGGCAATCCGTACGCCATGGAATTGTACACCAAATCCGCGCATACCATGCAGGCAAAAACCGTCACGCCATCTGTGACATTGCCCTGCCATATGTCTCTGTTTCACAGCGTCACCCCGCAGCGGCACGGAATTTTGTCCAATGTATATGTGCCGCAGGTTCGTCCGGTGACAGGCATCTGTGAGGTACTCTGCCGTGCAGACAAAACATGCGCCACCTATACCAACTGGAACGAGCTGCGCGATCTGTCGTGGCCAGCAACCCTGGAGGAATATATATTCATCGGCGGTCTGCGCACAGGATACGATTATGCAAACCGTGCAGTAGCGGATGCTGCCATTGCAGGGATCAATCGTTTTGCACCGGATTTTCTCTTTGTCTATCTTGGCTATCCAGATGTTATGGGACATGCGCACGGTTGGATGAGCAAGGAATATCTTGAAAGTGTGGCACAATGCTTCGACTGTATCCATAAAATTTTGGATATGCTGCCGGACGTTTATACAGCATTCATCACGGCGGATCATGGCGGTCATGACCGCATTCACGGTACGGAACTGCCGGAGGATATGACGATTCCACTTCTCGCTTACAATCCGTATCTCGCGCCTACGGAGATCGCAAGTGCGTCCATTCTCGATATTGCGCCGACAATCACCCATCTTCTAGGCGTAGCACCAGATAAAGAATGGGAAGGACACATTCTCCCATTATCCTATACGCGGTAAAACAGCAGACAATTCTCTAATTTTCATCTTTAAGAAAGGCATTTTTTATGGAACTACAAGGCAAAAAAGCTGTATTTCTCGGCGATAGCATCACAGAGGGACACGGTACCTCGGGAACAGAGCATATTTTTATGAATGTACTCGCCAGAGAAGCGGGACTTTCAGAAGCACTCAACTTTGGCATCGGCGGTACGCGGATCGCAAGGCAGCAGCACATAGATCCATCCAGTCCCTGGGATCGTGACTTCTGCATGCGTGTGGAAGAACTGCCGGAAGACGCGGATATCGTTGTGGTATTCGGTGGCACGAATGATTATGGACACGGCGACGCTCCGATCGGTACGTTTGTCGATAGAAAACCGGAAACCTTCCACGGCGCGTGCCACTATCTCATGAACCGGATCTGTGAGCGGTACTATAACAAGACTGTTGTTGTGATGACGCCGCTCCATCGGCTTGATGAAAATGTTGTGCGTGATGGCAGACCAACGCTGGACGGTTTTGTACAAATAATCCGTGACACAGCGGAATATTACGCCATTCCGGTGCTAGATCTCTATCGGAACAGCCGGATCCAGCCTGCCGTTCCGGTGATTCAGCAGACCTACTGCCCGGATGGACTCCATCCGAACGATGCGG
>CAVIKO010000066.1:0-6149 GCA_963643035.1 bacterium | reverse complement strand
CGCATATGCTTCATCAGTTCCTGCGCAGGTTATAAACGCTGATCCGGAAATTGCTGGTCTATGCTTGTATTTCACGTTGAAAAGTACATAAATTCAGGCCTTTTGACGTAAAAGCCGATTTGTCTATCAATTTTAAACCTATAGATCCAGCACAGCCTAAAGAGACGCACCGCTTCTCCGTGAGCCAATCCCTTGGGATTAGTACATTCGTTTTTGAAGCGATGCGTCTCTTTTGTTCTTTTGTTTGGTTGTCAGACAAGTGCGCCGTAATCGGTCAACGTGTTTTGCAATTCTGTCATATCAATATCTCCGACGGCAGCGTCCTTTCGTACTGCCTGAGCAATCGCTGCTCCGGCTGCTTCACCGATACAGGTTGTGATCGGCATAATCCGGAATGAGGAATGTGCCTCATGGGTGGAGGAGATCGGACGTCCGGCGACCAAGAGATTCTTCGAGCCTTTGGGGATGATGGCACGGTATGGAATTGTATAATAGTCGTTGTCAGGGATGCCGCAGTGGTAGGTTCCCGAGCCCGCTGGATTGTGAATGTCGATCTCATAAGTGCCGCGCGCGATCCGGTCATCGAATTTCCGCGCCTGTACGATGTCGTCTGTGGAAATTTCGTATTCCCCAACCACACGGCGGCTTTCGCGGATGCCAAGCTCCGGTGCAGACATGATAAGTGCGCAGTTTTCCATACCGGGAATGTTGTCTTTCATGAAGTGGTACATCTCGTAGACCTGTTCACGTGCTTCCATCTCAGAGGCGCTGTAATCGAACGCGTCCACTGGATTTTTGCCGACGATCCGGGTGGTATTCAGGTGCATTATGTTCTTGACCGGCATTCTGAAGATCAGGACGTCCTCGCGCGGATTACGGATCTCGCCAGCTTCTCGCTTCGCTTTATAGAGCGATTGCATCTTTTGCCAATCGAGCCTGTCCCAATCTACATTGGCAAGGCGGAAATTGAGTGTCATTGGCTGGCAGAGTCCGTCCTGCTCACGACCAAGCTTATACGGCATTCCCGCAAATGCAAAGAGATCTCCGTTACCAGTGCCGTCAATGTAATATTTCGCCCGGATGTCTATGTTTCCGCTGACTGTTGCCACCGTGATCGCTCGGATCTCGCCTTCCTGGCAGGATACCTCGGACAGTTTGGCATGGAACAACACGCGCACACCAGCCTCCTTGACCATCCGATCAAGCGCAAGCTTCATGAACTCCTCCATGTACCAGCCTGCCTCCGGATTGTCACTGCCACCAAGCTCGTATACACGTCTTTGCAGCGTTTCAAACAGTCCGGCATTCGCTCTGGCGTGAGATCCCTTTTCGACCCAGCTCATGAACGGATGTACTAATCCGCACGTCGCCATACCACCGAGAAAACCGTACTTTTCAATGAGGATCACGCGCAGCCCTTCTCGTGCTGCTGATACCGCGCTCATTACACCTGCCAAACCGCCGCCTGCCACGCATAAATCGTAGGTTTCCGGAATTGCTGCGTTGTGGAAGATTTGTGTGGTATTCATTCTGTTGTTCTCCTTTTCCTTTTGTAATGTTTTTCTGAAAATGTCAGTGCGTTTCTATTTGTTTCTATCATATCACATTTGGCACCGGATTTCCATCGTTTTTCCTGAAAAAAAACAAAAAAATGAACATACTCTCGAATCCTTTACAAAATAGACTTGCAAAACAACGAGAGATGTGCTACGATTTGAACGTAATTTTTTATCATACAAGAAGGATATGTCATGCTATTTTATTCCTGTTTTTCCGCACCATTTCGTGTCTATGGCTTGGACGTAATCGACAACACAACACAGCGGTATTGGCGGCTGTCCGATGAGGACAGTGCGCGTGTTAGCGAGGGAGTTCGCGCCAGAAGCAAGGCTCCAAGCGGCGGAAGAGTTCGTTTCCGTACTGATGCGGACATAATAACGATCCGCCTCCATCTGCACGAAACACATGTGGACTGGGGTGCGTCTGTCTGCGCCGGGGAGAGCGTCACGGTGCTTGTCGGTACCGGAATTACATGTCAGTATCGCGGAGTTGTCTGCGCGGAAGATTACAGCCATCTGGATATCGAAAAGAGGATATGGCTCCGGCTGTCGGGTGAAAAACGGCATATGCGGCAAGTCACGATCCACCTACCCTTCAACGATCGGATTGCTGGACTGGAGATTGGTGTGGAGGACGGCGATACAATCTTACCTCCGGCAGACTATACCTCCCCTGAAAAGCTGTTGTTCTACGGTTCCTCCATCACGGACGGCTACTGTGCCAGCCAACCGGGAAATACCTACTCCGCGATGCTCAGCCGTTGGCTCGACTGCGATTACCAGAATCTCGGCTTTGACGGTATGGCAAAGGGCGAGAGGGCTATGGCAGAGATCATCGCGAAAAAGGATTTTACCATATTCGTAATGGATTACGACCACAACGCGCCAACGGTGGAGCATCTTGCCGCTACGCACGAGCCGTTTTTCAAGATTGTCCGTGCCGCTCATCCGACCGCTCCTGTTATTTTCTGCTCACGTCCAAATTTCTTTGAGAATCCGCCGGAATCTGCTCAACGGCGCGATGTGATCCGCAGAACCTATCAGAACGCGCGTGATGGCGGGGATGACAATGTGTTTTTCGTGGATGGCGAGACTTACTTCGGCTCTATTGGCAGTGAGTGCTGCACCGTCGACTGTTGTCATCCGACCGATCTCGGCTTTTTCCGCATGGCAGAGCGGTTATACGGCGTGGTACAATCTATCCTCAACCGCAACAGATAAGGAAATGTTTGCTTAAGGTTGATTTGTTCAGCGCATCGCTGGAATTTTTTCGTACAAAAGCCTGGTTCATCCGGCACATCCCTCCATAAGCACGGGAAACCATCTGCGCTTTTGGATGAATATTTGATTTTTTCAGCGGAATGTGTTGACATTTTCACATCGAATGTGTTAAAATATGTAGGTGGAATGTGATATTCCCGCATGATTCCATCATCATTCCAAAAACGCCTGTATGGTGCAAAGGAGGGAAAATATATGTACAACGAAAGACGCGAACAGATCCGTCGTCTGCTTGCCGAGAAGCCCTTTGTCTCCATACGCGAGTTGGAGGAAATGTTCCCTGAAGTGTCCGGCATGACCTTACGGCGCGATATCGATTATTTTGAATCGATGCATGAGGCGATCAAGGTACGCGGCGGTGCAAAATCTACCAAATTCATAACCGCATCCGTTGAGGATTCTATTACAACCCGGATGCAGGAAAACATCACCTCAAAGAATTCCATCGCGGAAAAAGCAGCGGAATTTTTAGAGACCGGACGGTCAATTTTCATCGATTCCGGCTCCACACTTCAGCGTATCGTCCCGTATGTTCCAAACGACCGCTTTTCCTTTACGACAACCGATCCGATCACGGCAATTGAGCTGTGCAAAATCGGACTGCCTGTTGTCAACATTGTCGGCGGCAAGCTGGACAAGGACAACCAGACGATCACCGGCTTACAAGCGACAAGGTTCCTTGCCGACATCAACATCGATATAGCACTCCTGTCACCGTCCGGTCTTTCCGATCGCAGCGGCTTCACGGTAGGTCATTACAGCGAATGTGAACTGAAGCGGATCGTCGTTGAAAAAGCGCGCATGGTCATCATTTTAATGGACGCATCCAAAATTGGCAAATCCCTGCCATACACATTCTGCAATTTCGACCGTGCGGACATTCTCATCACGGACGCGCCTCTGCCACCAGAGTTGAAGGAGCTTGCCGCGGAACGAGATGTGCAGTGCATCGATGTATCGCAAACCAACTGAGCTACAACGCAAATTCACATACATGAAAGGAAATTTACACATATGGCTAATGTTGTCATCATGCCCCGTCAGGGACAAAGCGTGGAAAGCTGCATCATTACCACATGGCAGAAGCACCCGGGAGACAAGGTAGAGGTTGGCGACATTCTCTTCTCCTATGAAACGGACAAATCTGCTTTTGACGAACCTGCACAGGTTGCCGGAACCATGCTTGCCGTACTCGCAAATGAGGGAGATGTGGTTCCCTGTCTTGATCCCGTCTGTGTCATCGGTGCAGAGGGAGAGGATATTTCCGCTCTCGTAAAGAAAGCTGACAATGCCGAAGCTACTCCTGCTTCTGAGGCAAAGGCAGAGGAGGTTAAGCCAACAGCAGAAGCAGAGGCTACCGTTTCCGAATCCACAGATCGCGTGTTTATTTCACCGCGTGCCCGCCATCTTGCGCAAAAGACAGGCTGTGACCTTTCCAAGGTAGTTCCGACCGGCCCACACGGCAGAATCATCGAAAGAGACGTAAACAAAGCTCTCGATGCAGGCTTCACCACATCCTCCGACAGGATTGAAGCATTCCTTTCCGGCAAGCTGGTTGTGGAGGAAACACCTGTTGAAGAGAACAAGGAAGAAGTCAAGGCAGTGGCAGCACCGGCAGCGGACGATTTGCGCGCATATGATGAGGAATCCTTCTCCAACGTGCGCAAGGTTATCGCCAAGTCCATGCACGCTTCTCTGGCCGAGATGGCACAGCTCACCCTCAACTCCTCCTTTGACGCTACGAATCTTCTTGCATACCGCAAGAAGCTCAAGGAAAACGGCGAAGCTCTCGGTCTTTCCAAGATCACCATCAACGATATGGTTCTTTACGCCGTGGCGCGGATTTTGCCGAAGTATCCCGAAATCAACGCAAATGTTGTGGACAATACGTTCCGTAAATTCCATCACGCCAACGTGGGTATGGCAGTTGATACCGAACGCGGACTGCTCGTTCCCGTTCTCTTCGGCGCCGAAAAGATGACGCTTGCTGCGCTTTCCGCAGAGACAAAGACTCTCGCAGGAAAAGCAAGAAAAGGCAAACTCAGTCCGGACGAAATGAGCGGCGGCAGCTTCACAGTTTCCAACCTCGGCTCCATGGGTGTGGAGAGCTTCACGCCCGTTATCAACCCGCCGCAGACTGCGATCCTTGGCGTTTGCTGCACCGTGAACCGCCTGAAGGCAGACGGCAGCGTATACCCGGCAATGGGACTGTCGCTGACGTTCGACCACAGAGCTGTTGATGGCGCGCCAGCTGCAAAGTTCTTAAAGGAACTGTGCGATGCACTTGCCAACTTCGATCTGCTGCTCGCAAAGTAATATAGCGATCCGACTTTTCTATATTGAAAGAGGTTCTCATGTTTGATCTGATTGTTTTAGGTGGCGGTCCTGCCGGATATAATGCGGCGGAAAGAGCTGCACACAAAGGTCTGAAAACCATGGTCTGTGAAGAACGTGCACTCGGCGGCGTCTGCTTGAATGAGGGCTGTATTCCGACCAAAACCTTACTTTATTCCGCAAAAATTTATGATTACGCAAACCACGGCGACAAGTACGGTGTGACTACGGAAGGCGCGAAAATTGATCACGCCAAAGTGGTAGACCGTAAAGATAAAGTGGTGAAAACTCTGGTTTCCGGTGTTGCCGCCAAGATGAAGGCTGCGGGTGTTACCGTTGTGAACGGAACTGCCAAAATCATCGGAAAAACCGCTGGCGGTTTTTCCGTGGAATGTGCTGGGGAAACCTACGAAGCAAAACAGCTTCTCGTTTGTACTGGTTCCGAAGCGGTGATCCCGCCGATCCCGGGACTGCGCGAATCTTATGACGCTGGACTGGCTGTTACCAACCGTGAAATTCTCGACATCCGTGTGCTTCCGAAGCGCGTGGTTGTCGTCGGCGGCGGTGTCATCGGTTTGGAAATGGCCTCCTATTTCTGCTCCGTTGGCAGCGAAGTGACCGTTGTCGAAATGCTTACCAAGATCGCTGGTCCCACGGAAGCGGAGATTTCCTCGATTCTCGAAAAGAATTACCAGAAGAAGGGCGTTAAATTCATCCTCGGCGCAAAAGTTGCCGCCGTAAATGGCAAACCTGGTGCAGGTGTGGTCGAATATGAAAAGGACGGCAAGGTCGAGAAGATCGAATGTGATCTTGTACTCGTTTCCACCGGTCGCCGTGCACGCACCAAGGGAATTGGCCTGGAGGAAATCGGCGTACAGCTGAACCGCGGCGCGATCGTGACCGACGAGATGATGCGCACATCCGTTCCCGGTATCTGGGCGGCGGGCGATGTCAATGGCAAGATCATGCTTGCAC
>CAVIKO010000065.1:10156-10922 GCA_963643035.1 bacterium | reverse complement strand
TTTTTTTGGGGGGGTGAAGCTGATCACCGTCAAGGCGGCAAATGCGCTCGTCCATATTGCACAAACAGGGGACGAACCGAGAACAGTTTCCGTGCTTACAAATGCTTTATGTAATTGTATCGGAATATATGCTTTTTAGTGCCACAAGCACTAACTGAAAGCACATTCTTTCTATTTCCTTGGCAAGCAGACACTGCTTAAACCTTTTAGACATGAATACTGTCATCGGTGTTATAGCCGAAAAAACCTGTGCTGATCATGTGCAGAAGTGCTTTTTTCAACGACAGGAACCACAATACCAGCTTTCTACATGGTTTCCATATAGCGTATGGCAGAATACATATCGCGGTCAACCATATTGTGGATAAAATCTGCGTATTTCCCACTGGCGCCGCATTTTCAGAGCAGTCGGAAGTTATCGTATTGTCATAAACATAATCAACGATCCGATTTGCCCCATCTTCGGAGGACACCGTCATATGGTTGGTTTGTTCCTCTGCAGAAAGCATTTCAAAATCCGCCAAAACCGTGTCGTAAATCTGATAAATGTGTTCCACATAGAGGTCTATCAGTGCGTTGAACAGGCTTTCTTTTTAATGTGTAGCGAGATCAAAAGGAAGCGATTCCCGTACAATGGCATGAATATGGCGCGTGTCGAAAAGTACTCTGCACGTATAATTCTTCTGAATGAATGAGAACAAAAAGTCGTCGGAATAAAAAGTGTATAGAAAAATGGAGCATCTCACCGGAAAATATGGGAAAAACG
>CAVIKO010000065.1:0-10132 GCA_963643035.1 bacterium | reverse complement strand
TAATAGGTGCAACCGAATGACTGATGAAAATCAGCCTTCGAGAATACCGAATGATACCGAAAAGCAGAGGGATACCCCCACTGTACAAGGAGGAAAGTATGGCAAAGATTAAGGCTGCATTTATCGGCTGCGGCGGAAGAAACAGCGTCCATCTGCAAAAGTGCATGGATATGGGCGATGTGGAATTTGTAGGTTTCTGCGACGTCGTAGAGGAAAAGGCATATGCGTATGCGGAAAGAACCAAAACCGATCCGACCGGAAAGATCTTCACCTGCCACCGCGAAATGCTCGCGAACGTGACCCCGGAAGTGATCTTCATCGCGGTTCCGCCACATCAGCATGGTGACATCGAATACGCCGTGATTGAAAAGGGCATTCCGTTCTTAGTTGAAAAGCCGATCGCGCTGGATATGGCGATGGCAGAGGACATCCAGAAGAAGATCCACCAAAAGGGACTGATCACCGCTACTGGTTTCCAGGACAGATACCAAAACCTGACCCAGATCATGAAGGATTACATCAAGGACAAGGAAGTCGGTCTGGTATCCGCTGCATGGTTCGGCGGCATTCCGGGCGTGTCGTGGTGGAGAAGAATGGAAACCTCCGGCGGTCAGGTCGTGGAGCAGAACATCCATCTGTTTGACCAGGCACGTTTCCTCTTTGGCGAACCGCTGTATGTCAACTGCGCAGGTGCGCGCGGTATCGTAGACGGCGACGAGTACGGCGTACCGGGCTATAACGTACACGATTATTCCTCTGCTGTGATCAAGTTCCAGAGTGGTGTGGTTGCCAACATCTTCACGGGCTGCTATGTGCGCGAAGGCGGTGGTATGCAGAGCGGTATGAACATCTACTGCAAGGATGCCACCCTCGAATACGCACTCCGTTCCTGGCTGAAGATCCGCGACAAAAATGGCGAACAGTACTTTGAAAGAGGCGAGGAGCAGACCGGTATCATGGATAAGATCTTCCTTAATGCTGTTCGCACCGGTGACACCTCCAAGATCCTCGCCGACTACGACAACGCGGTCAAGAGCCTGCGTCTCTGCCTTGCCTGCAACGAGTCCATCGAAACCGGCAAGACCATTTTCCTCGCATAAATACATATTTACAAAGCTGTCGGATCCGCTCCGGCGGCTTTTTTGCGTCGCACAGGATGGTTTTGCACAATTTTGTCATGCTGCGTCAAAAAATCTACGGAAATCTATTGACAGTCATATGAACGTGTGGTATAATGGTGTCGGAAAAACGCTGAAGGATCCTGCTTTCATGTCAAAGGAACATCGGGTGAATAACTTGTGATGTAAAAAAACGCTGTAGAGCAACGTTTTTCCAAAGTAAACGTGCGGAGAATCGGACGTTTTGGCAAGGGAGGATATTGCGATGCAAATCATCGAAAGCCGCACGATACCGGGGACGATTTTAGAGCGATCCAAGATGGACGGTGCCGATGGGATGGAATTTCTCAATAAAGTGTTTTTCATAACAAACGGCATTATGCTCACCCAGATTCGGGAGATCACCGGAATCGACGGTACTACACTGCAAAACTGGCTTAAACGCGGATGGGTCGCTTCTCCCATGCATAAATTGTATTCGAAGGAGCATCTCGCACGGATCCTGCTGATCAATATCATGCGCGATACATTGCAACTGTCGCAGATTTCCGGCGTGCTGCGGTATATAAACGGGGAAGTGGATACGACAGAGGATGACATCGTAACGGAAGCCGAGCTATATGACTATGTGTGCCGGGTGATCGCCATCCTCGCGGATGAAAGTTCCGCCGGACTCAATGCCATGGAGGATGCGATTCGGGTGGTGACGGCGGATTATACGGAGCGATTCACCGGCGCGCGCGCCAGATTGGAAACGGGGCTGAACATCATCGTGTCCGCATATTATGGTTCGCTTGTCAAGCAGCATACGGACGCGCTGGTGGAGATCTGCTGCGGAAAGGCACTCCGCAGAAAGCGTCCATGAACGGCAGGCGACAACCGGTATAGAAAAGGTCGCAGGATGGCGGCAGAATGGAGAACAATATGATTACATGGTGGAATGGTATGGATACGGTTGGGCAGATCATGGCACTCATCGCGATCCCTGCTACATTGGTTCTTGTCGTGCAGACGCTGCTCCTTTTGTTCGGCATTGGAGACAACGATATGGACGACGGAATTGATCTGAACGACAATGGCATGATTGATACACCGGGTGATGGTGGCGGAGATGGACTGATGCTCTTTTCGCTGCGCGGGATCATGGCAATGGCTGCGATCGGAGGCTGGAGTGGATTGGTCATGCACGAGGCGGGAATCAACTTGGTCGTCACGATCTTTTTAGCCTGCGCGTTCGGTTTTATGGCGCTGGTCGCTATTGCGTATCTCATGAAGCTGTCCATGCGGCTGCAGTCGAACGGCAACATCGATCTCGGATACGCTATCGGCAAGGTGGGCAGCGTGTATATCCCGATTCCTGCGGCAATGCGGGGTGTAGGTAAGATCAACATCACGATTCAGGAACGCTTCGTTGAGGTTTGTGCCATGACTAGAGCTCAAAGACGGCTGAAGACTGGAGAAACCGTGCGCATCGTGGCGACCGATGAGACCGGCAATGTCGTCGTGGAACCCCTGCAGAATCCGGAAACGGACGACAAAACAACGGAATAACATAAAATATATTATATGGAGGTTCCTAAATGATTTACGAAGAATACGCGGCGTATTCGCCCAGCACAGGCATCAACATTTCCGCACTCTTTCTCGTGTGCGTGATTGTGCTGCTTGTCCTGACGACCATCATTGTGATTCTGTCCCGATACCGCAAATGCCCGTCAGATAAGATCCTCGTTATCTATGGTAAGGTTGGTTCTGGTCAGGACGGTTCGTCCCGCTCGTCCAAATGTATCCACGGCGGTGCATCTTTTATTTGGCCCGTGGTGCAGGCATACGAGTACCTCGACCTCACGCCCATGTCCATCTCTGTGGATTTACGCAACGCTCTGTCCAAGCAGAATATCCGTGTAGACGTGCCTTCCCGGTTTACGGTTGGGATTTCCACGGAAACCGGCGTCATGCAGAATGCGGCGGAACGACTGCTTGGTATGAAAACGGACGAGATCAAGCAGGTTGCTGAGGATATCATCTTTGGTCAGATGCGTTTGATCATCGCGACGATGGAAATCGAGGAAATTAACGCGGATCGCGACAAGTTCTTGGAGGCTGTGTCCAACAACGTCGAAACGGAACTCAAGAAGATCGGTCTACGGCTCATCAATGTAAACGTCACGGATATCACAGATGAAAGCGGTTATATTGAAGCCCTCGGTAAAGAGGCGGCGGCACAGGCGATCAACTCCGCAAAAGTGTCTGTTGCCGAAGCGGAACGGAGCGGTGCCATCGGCTCAGCGGAAGCGGAAAGAGAAAAGAGAGTTCGCGTGTCGAAGTCCAATTCCGAGGCGGTCACCGGAGAAAACGAGGCAAAGGTGCAGGTGGCGGAATCCGAGGCGATCCGTCGTGAAAAGGAAGCGGAGGCTCTGAAACGGGCAACGGCTGCCGAAAACATCCAATCCGCGCGCGCTATGGAGGAGTCTTATGCCGCCCAAAAGGATGCCGAGATTGCAAGAGCTCGCCTGGAACAGGCAAAACTCGAAGCGGATGTTCTTGTCAAGGCAGAGATTCACAAAAAGGAACTGGAACTGCAGGCAGAAGCGGAAGCCGAGCAGATTCGCCGCAGAGCCCGTGGTGAAGCGGATGCAACGCTCCTCAAGATGCAGGCAGAAGCGGATGGTATGCGTCAGATGCTCATGAAACAGGCGGAAGGCTTTGCCGACATTGTGAAATCCGCCGGCGGTGACGCCGCCGACGCGATCCGACTCATGCTTGCCGATAAGATGGAGGAGCTGACGAAGATCCAGGTGGAGGCGATCAAGAACCTGAAAATCGACAAGATCACAGTCTGGGACAACGGCACAGTTTCTCCCGACGGCAAGAATACGACCGCGAATTTCGTTTCCGGACTGATGAAGAGCATCCCGCCGATGAACGAGATGTTCGATATGGCGGGGATGCAACTTCCCAAATATCTTGGGGAAACCAAGCCGACAGTGGAGACTCCGGATCAGCCGCCAGCCGATACAAACGCGTAATGGAAGCCGTCCGGTTAAGGATTCCTTTCCCGCATAACCAAAGAACGGCATTCGTCATGGAGTGCCGTTTTTTGTGATTTTTTTAGATACTCTCTTGTAAATTTCCGTGTTCTGTGTTATACTACAACTACCACAACAGCATTTTGTTTTACAACAAACATAGAGACGTTTCTCGTCTTGTGCTGTACAATAAGGAGTGAAATGCGATGATTACATTAAATCGTGCCGAGCTGCGGGATAAAATCTACGCCTGCTGGATTGGCAAAAACATCGGCGGAACTATGGGTACCCCCTATGAAGGCCGCCGTGAAATTAACGATATTCAGGGGTTTGTGACCAAACCGGGCGAGGTGTTGCCGAATGACGACCTCGATTTGCAGATGATCTGGCTGCGCATCATTGAGGAGGACGGTCCGTATAACGCCAACGCGGATCTGCTTGGGGAATACTGGCTTGACAGCATCCCACCGCACTGGAACGAATATGGGATTTGCAAGGGTAACATGCGCGGCGGACTGGTTCCGCCTCTGTCTGGAGAATACCACAACGACTGGAAAGATTCCAACGGCGCGTGGATCCGTACCGAAATCTGGGCAAGCATGGCACCGGCAAGCCCGGATACTGCCATCCGCTATGCCCGTGAAGACGCATGTGTGGATCATGGCAGCGGTGAGGGTACCTATGCGGCGATTTTTGTGGCGGCGATGGAATCTGCGGCATTTGTCATAAACGATATTCGCGTTCTTCTCGATATCGGTCTGTCCAAGATTCCGGAAAAATGCCGTGTGGCTCAGTCGATCCGTCTGTTGCTCGATTGCTACGACAACGGTGTAGACTGGAAGATCTGCCGCAACCGTCTCGTGGAGGATTCCGCCGACCTCGGCTGGTTTGAAGCGCCGTGCAACGTGGCGTTCGCGATGCTCGGTATGCTGTATGGCAAAGGCGATTTCAAGAAATCCATGATTCTTGCTATCAACTGCGGCGACGATACGGATTGCACCGCGGCCACTTTGGGTTCGCTGTGGGGAATTATGTACGGCACCGCTGGTATCCCGGAGGATTGGGCGTCCTATATCGGAGATTCTATCACCACTGTGGCGATCAACAGACCATCTGTATACAAAATACCCGCGACCTGCACCGAGCTGACCGACCGCGTTATGGCACAGCAGATGGCGATGCTCCATGCCAACCATGTGAACAACGTGAAGATTTCGGATGATGCGCCGACTCATGTGGATGAGGGCGACATCAAGAACTTCTACGGCGGCAATGTGGCAAAACAGCTCTGCGAAAAGAAGGGCAACGCATACACCATCAGCTTCTATTGGGCAAGTGCGGAGGTTATTTACGACGGTGAACCCGAGATCGTTCCGAACGGCGAGGTTGGTGTGACTATCCATTTCCGGAATAAGTTCCGTCAGCCGCTACATATGCATTTCCGTTGGCTCTTGCCGGAAGGCTTCTCTGTCAAGGAAGGGAAAAACAGCCTCTATCTGAGCCACTGCACGCCGCATAGCGAGGGAGAAGCGGAAATACACTTCACCATCGCTGCTGGAGATACCGTGGAAGCGATAAACCGTCCTGTACTGGAGGTCACGGCGATGGGACGACCGCACGTTGGCTATATTCCGATCACGCTTCTCGGCTAAACCATTCCTTTGACATTCCGCTGAAAATTGCATAGAAAAAGCCGGATCTGTTTCCCGACAAACATGTCCCGACCCCCAAAAGTTAGATCTAAACTCTAACGAATGGGGCGGGATATAACGGGAGCGAATCCGGCTTTTCGTATACGGAATGGACAATCAGCACGTGTTATGTGCAGGGAGATTATTCGCGGATCGTACCCTGCTGCAGCATTGTGATAAGCGTTTCCATGGGCAGACTCGTGCGTATGTAACGGCGATTGTCGAGCGGCAGGATCAGGTGTTCCTTTTCCACAACCAGTGCAACCGGCGGTTTATACAGCTCGTCCCGCACCTCAAACAGCGCGTCCGTGTAGGGAAGCACGAGCTTTCCCTCTCCATCCGTGTGCCAGTATACCGCCCAGCTTTCTCCATGACGCGAGAATACAAACGTCCGGAATTTGTTGTCGGCGGTTTCTATCTGGCGATACGACACCAGCTCATATGCCTGTTCCTCATTGATCAACAGCGTATGTTCGGTGGCAAGATCACGGAGCATTTCCTTGTGCTTGTCGGTCAGCCAGCCTTTCGCGCGGACATCTTCCCAGCGGCGCATGACCTCCAGAATGTCCCCAGTACGCGGATGGGATCGAAACGCCGGAAGGTTCGATTGGATCGTTACCGGGCAATCCCACGCGGCGGCACGGCTGGTACCGTACTCGTATATATCCGCCTGAGTACGTTTGTCCCAGAATCCCCACCAACCGAAGTTGAGTCGGGTGAAATCCTCACGCATCCGGGGAGCTTCCTCCGCCGGAAATTCCGCGATTTTCTCTTTGAAGATCTCCGGTACGAATACGTCAAAGGCATTGCCGCCGGAGAGAAAATGCCAACTGAAATGGGCTTTCGCTGCGCCTTCACAGAAGAGCGGCGGATTGGATAGACGCTTATATACACGGTATTGTGCGTTTGGTACATGGAATCCAAACGGCGCGTTGGTACCCTCGGAACCGTCGAAATACACGAACCGAAAACCGGCATCAAAAGCCTGCGCGATCTTCGCGGCGACCTCATCCTGTAGATCGGAATGCTGATCGAGATATACGCTCGTTGCGCCAAATTCGCTTACGTCGAGAACCCCACCGATCTCTCCTGTCGGATGGGATTTGACGGTTGTGGCGTGATTGCCTCGTTTGCATCCTGTGAAGCGGTACGGAGGCTGTGTCGTATATCCCTCATAGGAGATCAACTCAGTACCAAACTTTAAAATCCGTGCTCTGTCTGCCATTTCCGCATTCTCCGGATTCTCCATGACGAAAACCTCGTCCGTATCCTCCGTACCAAGAGGTTTGGCCAGTGTGAAATGTGTTTTCAAATGGAGTCTGAAATCCGCTTCCGGCGTGACATAACAACTCTCCATACCAATGTGTGTCTGTAGAAAATGGAGTCCTGCCTTGATCCCATTGTCACGGAGATGGCAAAGGAGCTTTTCCACGTCTGCCGCTCCATTCGGATATTCGTCACGGTATTCGTAGTTACCGCAGAGCGCATAGCCACCGTGTTCTTTGAAGAAGCAGGTGTAGTAAAGGAGCATCAATCGGAAACCGCCTTTTTTGGCGTAAGCAATGTGTTCATCTACATTTTCTGGTGTGACATCGGGTGCCCAGTAAATCGATGCGTTGATGAACGGGTTTCTCCGGCTTTCCACGCCGTGCGGCAGATCGAAATCCTTTTCAAGCAGATCCACGCAGTCGAGATAGTCTTTTGTCGCGGAAACAATCAACGCGGCACCGGTACCGCGCAGCTTGACCTCTCGAAGTGCGTCCGCATACAGAATCCGGTAATCGACACGCCGTTCGGAATCGATGGCGGCATAGGGCGAGGTAGAAAGCACGTTGACGGCACAGCGATCGTCCCAGCTCACGTTCAGCCATTCACCGAAATGTGCACGATTTTTGATCGGGAGCTGTAAAATGCGGAATTCCTCCACCGGCGGCAGCGTCATGTTGAGACCACCATATTTTTTGTAGGGTACGATGAAGTCGTCCAGCGTAAACGCAATATACGCGTCGGTGATGGCAAAACGTACGACTGCTTCGTAGGGAATGATCTCAAAGCCCACAATGAGCCGATCCTCCTCCATGCGAATCCGATTCGCCTGATAGGTTGTGCGTTTGTTGGGATGCGCCAATTTGACCTCGTTGTGGAAGGGACGGTTCTGTGTGACGGAGCAGAACGCAATATTCTGATTGGGTTCTGTTAGTTTTTCTCCTGTTTCCTTGCTAACGAGGCTTTCGACGATCGCGTTACCACTGATCGTGAGTCGAAACCGGCTGTTTTCGAGAATGACAGAAGGGTATGCTTCCATACTGTTGTGTATCCTTTCTATTGAATAAACTGCGTTCTTCCCACATATGGAGGCTGCTGTATATCCATATACAGGAGGCGCGTTTTTTATGATTTCGCGGCAATTTCCAATCCATAGCAGGAAAGCAACGGCAGATCGTAGAAATCACGAACTGCAAATACCGGAGGATGGGCGCGCCAAGCGTAATGGAACTGGGCGGGCAGTTGATACGGGCGCGCAGTGGAGACAATCAGCCCGTCTGGAACTGGTGTGGCTTCGATGCAGTCAATAAGCCCCTCCGCGTCCTCTACATTCATGCCGATCGCGCGGCAGCCCATTGCTAGCACACGGTGTCCGGGTGTGAGATGGAGCAGCACGTGGGTACTGTCTGTGACTTCCGCAGAGAGAATGAACACGGAATTTTGTCCCGGCTTTCCATAGAGAGAGGCAAGAGCAACATTGGCAAGCCGTTCGCCGATTGTCACATTTGCCCCGGAACTGTTGTGTATGCTGTCCGTGACCGGCAGATCCAGTGAGGAGACGACATATACACCTGGTATTTCCAACGCAGCGCGCCGCTGTGCTTCACGTATCATGCCCCAGTAGCGGTCAGTCATCGGATCCGCATCGCTCGTCCAACGATTGAGCTGTACCGTCAGCACCGGATGCTTGCCGAACGCATCGTTCCAGAGTGAGATCATGCGTGAAAAGCGTTCGAGATAATCGCCTGCGCATTCTGCAATGCAGTCTTCGCAGCCCTGGAGCCAGATAAAGCCCTTGAAGTCACCGACCACTTGCAGTCTCTTTTCCATTTCCCGATAGCAGCCACCCGTCTCCGCTGGACTCCATTCAGAAAGCGGCGTGGCACCCACAGCAGACGGGACGATGCCGATCGGAATACCTAGACGGTCATGGAGCCGACGTGCAAAGGAAAGAGCCGGAGACGTTCCGGTGCCGTTTTCCGGATATGCATATAGCCCGCCGAGCGCGTCTGCGAGAGGATGCGCAGCGATCGACCAGCTGCCATTGTTCCGGTACATATGTACTCCTAGGCACGGCGGATCATACGCCGCATCTCTGCCATAACCGGTCATGTTGCTCTGTCCCGCAGTTACGTAAATATCGCCCACCCCGATGTGGTACACACAAGCGATCTTGTCGATCCACAGACTGTCGCCCGGTTGGAGCGCAGCCTCCAGACGGTATAATCCGCCCTCCGGGATTGCGAGCGCGATACTCCAGCGGCATCCGGCAGCGACGCCGTCGAGAGTGCATTCACTCCAGCTTTGGATGGTCAGATTGTCGTCCTCCTGCACCACACGTACCACCACATGGGTATTCGGATCGCTGATCGTTGCGTGCAGCTCTCCCTCCCATGTGATGTGTGCAAATCCGTCCGCGTCACGCTGGAGAATCTGAAAATCGGTCAGCTTCATTTTCTGTCCTCTCTTTTACTCAAGAATATTCGTTGTGATATAATCCACGCCCCATGAGATCAGCCGTTTGGCATCCTCCGGGTTGTCCACAGTCCAGCAATTGATCTCAACGCCGCAATCGTGGAGTGCGCGTACCGCCTCCTCTGTCAATGCGGAATGGGCGATATCCAGTCCCATCTTCCGTGTGGCAAGCATCTCCGGATATTCCGGCTTATATTCCCCAGAGAGGAACTGGCATTCTTGCGCCGGACGAAGCTCTTTCACAAGATCAAGATTGGCGATATTGAATGCAATGAAGCAGGTGCTGTCGAGATAGCCGTCAAAAAGTGCGAGAATCTCCCGGATTTCTTCTAAGGTGAAGTTGCTCTTTAACTCCGGAACGCAAACTTTGTCGTAGTGCTCACAGATTTTCCGGTACTCGCTCGGCAGGCAGAGCCTCAGCTCCGCGCGATCTGATTTGCCGTCCGTGTCTTTTAAAGTCAGTGTGCGCAGATCGGCAAGATTCGACTGTTCCATTACGAGATCCGTTTCGCAGATCCGTCCGCTTCTGCCGTCGTGATTGCATATATACTGG
>CAVIKO010000064.1:0-11238 GCA_963643035.1 bacterium | reverse complement strand
GCGCAAAAAACTGATGGATTCAGCGTATCCCTCTGTCTGCTTTTGCATCCTCAAGTGCAAGAAAAATGGCATTTCCCGCACAAACAAATTTGTCACTAGTATATACAAAACTTAATGGTTTGTCAAGAATTTCCGTCAAAAAGAAAGATTCACGTTTTATTGCCGTGAAGTGTACTCAGTGACGGTATTTTCTTTTTCTGCCGCATTGTCTCTCTGCACGTAATGATACCGTTCATATGTGGAGCGACTGCTCTGCTTCAGCATGGTGGTATAGACTTGTTCGCGCAGCATGGCACTGTTTTCGCGGGTGTTCAACGCCGGATCCGGGAAAAAGGGTCCATCGATGTAAACAACGGTTTTGGGAAAAATTTGGTGTTTCCGTTTTTGATAAGTAACAGTAAAGGCGAAAACCGGCTTGCCATATTCCACGGGATACCGAAACGCGGTGTCTGGAAACGGACGGATCCCGATATAATATGGCCAGATATGAGCTTCCGGATAGATGCAGATGCATCCATGGCGGCTTCGTTTGGCAAGCGCATCCCGAAATTTGCGCATTCCGGAAAGTGTATCGGGCAACGGGATCCCACCCAGTGATGCAACAAGCTGCCGGACTACGGGAATTGCCACCGCGTCTGGGTTTGTTACGATATACGCTTTGCGCGGGAAGGAGATCAAATTTGGTGTGAATGCGTCGCCTGCCGCTCTGGTATGGTTGCCATAGAGATAAAAGCCGGAGAAAAGGTACGGCAACAGTGCGCGGCGATTCACAATTTTCTCCCGGAAACGCACTTTCTGATAGATGTACACAAGCGGTACAGCGACACAATGGTAAAAGAGAAAATCCACACTGCGGCGAATCGGATCCCGGCTGATATATTTGTAATTCGCCGGCAGGGGTTTTGATGGAATCCCGTTGTTGGCAAAATCGTCATGGAGCGGGTCGGTGTAATAAATTGTCTTCATCGTTCATTGCTCAGCATTCAACGTTTTCTTTTGTCCGACTGCCTCTAAGAGCATTTTTTCCATTTTTTCCATACAGCTTTTCTGAGAAAAACGTCCGCGTAGAGATTCGTATTCTCGGCTTTTCGCTTCTTTTTCCATCGGATGGTTGTACCAGTAATCGATCTTCTCTGCCAAGTCCCGGATGTGGAACGGCTCAAATAAGGTCTTTTCTCCGAGCGCGAAGAAACGGGTCGCGCTTCTTCCGGAATTACAAATCACCGGAACCAATCCGCAACAGATCGCCTCAATACACGCAATCGCTTCGATTTCGATGAGCGCGGTGTGGACATACAGGTCGGCATTTTGGAGTTTATGGAGCAGATCCGGACGGTTGAAAAAACGGAATTCACAGTCAATGGCATATTTTTTGGCCAGTCTTTTAAGATGCTCCTTACGCGGGCCGTCCCCTGCGAGGATCACATGAATCTGATTCTTGTACGGTAGCCTTGCCACCGCGCGGAGGAGCTGTCCCTGTGCCTTTTCGTGGCTGTACCGTCCAGAACAGAGAATCGTGAATTTCTCATGTGGTTCGCGGTGCTGTGCTGGAGCGAACATATCGTTGACTCCATTGGAAATAACATAGGCGTGTGTCGGATGGGTCTGGGATTCAAACACCTGACGTATGAAATCGGTTGGATAATGGACGGCGGCGCAATGGCGGTACACCTTGCGGTAGAATGCTTTGTAAATCCAATGCGACACGAGGCGGCTGTTCATGAGTCCAATGTGTGCGGTGATGTTCTCCGCCTGACAATGGAAGCTTGCGGTACACGGGATGCCGTATTTCTGCGCGATTTTCAGTGCTGCCCATGACAGGGGAAACGGCAGGAGAAGATGTACAACATCTGCTCCTTTGATTGCCTCGTCGAGAATGTTTTTATCCACCTTGGCAAGGCAAACACCGTTTTTCCTTAAAATCGCATTGCAGAAGCAGCCGAGATTCAAGACTGGAACCGAAACATGCTCAATGTCTGCCTGTTTTCCCGGAGCGACGACCGTCACTGTGTGTCCCCTTTCACGCAGGTATCGTATCAGATTCAGTGCAGCAAGGGTTGTTCCGTTGTTGGCTTCTCCCAATACATCGCAGATAACGGCCACTCGCATATAATAGCTTCTCCCTTTGTCGAATAGTATGTACCTATTGTATCATAGAAATCCGCTTCTGTCAACCATTATCCTACCTGTGCGAAAACTCATCCAATAGCATCCGTTCTGTAGATGAACTTCACTTCTCCCTCCATATCATCTGCGATACCGGAGAAGGAAACATAGTTTTGCGCCGTCTCCACAGTGGCACGAAGTCGTTCTGTCAATCCAGAAAGATCACCGTTTATCACGTCTGTGAGCTTACGAATGCCTTTTTCGTTCAGCTCTGCCAATCCATCCGAGAGGGACATGGCACCGTCACGTAACTTCGTCACACCATCTACAAGCGCAGGCGCGCCGTTCTGCATGGTCAGAATTCCGTCGTACAGCGAATTTACACCATTATGCAAATCCACGGTTCCAGAATGCAGAGTGTCCGCACCGGAGGTAAGCTGATCTGCACCGGATTTTGCAGCATCCACTCCCGCTGTATACTGTTGCAAGCCTGTATAGAACATGTTGTAGCTGTCCAACTGCTCCCGCAGAGATGCGATGGAGGCAGCACCTGATTTTGCCGATTCCATTGCCACGTTGAGCTGACCGCGCACCTCATCCGATGCCATATTTTCTTCAATCAGAGCAGTCATCTGTTCTTCTGTCTTTGCGGCAATCATTTTCTTTACCGCATCGGAGTTCATCTGTTCGGTTGTCTTTGCGGAAATGGTCGCTGTGATCGTTTCACCAGTCATCTGTGCGTCTACAGCGGTGTTCAGCTTTTCCTGAGTCGCTGTGTCGATCGTTCCTGCTGCCACACCCGCTTCATACTGCTCCGTCGTCAACTGCATTGTAGCCAGTACCTGCGAAAGGACGTTTTCCCGAACAGCTGCCGTCACCTGCGCTGTCACTTCTTTTTGCACTGCTTCACTGACAGCTGTCTCCACTGTTGCGCGATTGGCTTCAACGGCAGCTGTTACCTTTTGTTTCGCGGCGGCTTCTGCGGTTTGGGTGATGGTATCCGTATCCAGAGAAGCGATCACGCCGTCCAGCACTGATGCATAATTGTCGATGGTGAGCTGCGGAACAGTCAATCCAGCGGCGGCAAGCTGTGTATCCGCCATTGCAAGCAAGGAGGAGAATATCTGTTCCGCACCATTGTTTAACGTACTACTGTTCCCGGCAATCTGCGTAAGCCCATAGGAAAGGCTTTTTGCGCCGTCAGACAGAGCGGATGCGCCGTTTTCAAGAGATGCGGCTCCGTCCTTCAGCTGTTCCGCACCTTTTGCCAACGCATCGATTCCAGCAACCAACTCGGTTGATTTATCAAGCAGTGTGCAAAGTCCATCATAAAGCTGTGAGGAACCGTCCATGAGCTGTGTCATAGCGTCGTCCAATTGATCGAGCGAATCATTCAGTCCGTCTATGGAGTTGAGCTTTTCCGGATTGATCTTCGAAAACAGCCCATTTGCTGCGATGGTTACGGTATTTGTGAGATGGAAATCAGTCACATCTGCATCTACCGTAAAAGAATCGGGTATGTCCAGAGTATCGCTGTCCAGCGCAAGATCCTCACGCAAGCCGGGGAACGCAATTCCGACGATTACGGTATGGTTCCCGTCGTTCAAGATTTTTCCGTTTGTGACCTCTACATTGTGAAAGGTATCGGAATCCACGAGCATCCCGGTGAGCATAGCAAAGGGAACATAAATCTTTTCGTTCTTCCCATTGATCGTCACATTTTCATACTGTTTGTTGGTGTATGTATACTGGATGGTGACATGACCGCTCTTTCCTTCCAATTCTGCCGCTGTGACCGTCTTTCCATCTAAGGAATAGGAAACCATCATCTCAACCGGCAGTTCTTTTTCGATGTTCCCGGTATAATATATGTCTCCGCCGTCGGCATTCCAGACGCGCGTACTGCCATTTTCCGTATAGGTCTCATCCCCCTTTACGTTCTCGACCACCGTCAGTTCTGATTGATCTGTGATGGTCGCGGCATTCGTCGCATTGCGCAGCCAATCGCTTACGATGATCTTGCGCACACTGCCATCCGTATTGGCAAGCACATATACACTCTCGTTCTTTGTGGTCGTATTCGTCTCATTATTTTCCAAGAACAGCGGAATTTTTTCTTCCTCTGCTGTTTCGGTAACGGTACTTTCTGTATCACTTTTGGATGTGTCACTGCCGGACGCCTGGATAGTTGCTGCGATGGTTCCGATCAACAGAGCCGCGCAAAGGATAAGTGCGATGGTTTTCTTGTTTTTCATAAGGATTCCTCCATTTTTTCGCTATAATTCTGTTTGGAAGCTGCTTCTTTCTTTCGGTTCCAGACAATGCTGCTTGCAAATAAAAGATTACGCAGCAGGATAACTGTGCATTGACGATTGGTGAGCTTTTTCATAACGGTTTCTCCGTTTTCTTCTGTAGAGCTCTTTTCATACCAAGGGTGGTACGGCAGACAAGCGGGTCACAGAGCAAGAGCAGAGCGGGTAGAATGAAGATTACAGCGAACATACTGACCACAGCACCCCTTGCCATGAGCATACACATGGAGCTGATGATGTCTATATCGGAATAGATGGCAACTCCGAATGTGGCAGCGAACAACCCCATACCGGATACGATGATCGAGGGAATAGAGGTAGACAGTGCAGTTATAACGCTTTGTTTCTTATCCGCACCGTTCATCCGTTCCGATTTGTATCGGGTTGTCATGAGGATTGCATAGTCCACGGTTGCACCAAGCTGGATGGTACTGATGCAGATCGGCGCGATAAACGGCAGGGACTGTCCGAAATAATGTGGCAGACCAAGGTTGATAAAGATGGCAAGCTCAATCACGGCAATGAGAATAAACGGCAAACTTACGCTCTTTTCTACTAGGGCGATGATCACGAAGATCGCTACAATCGATACGGCATTGACGACTTCAAAATCATGATTTGTGGTTTCGATCATATCCTTCATACATGGCGCCTCGCCGATGAGCATACCGCTCTCATCGTACTTTTTAAGAATTACATTCAGCGCGTCAAGCTGTGTATTCACATTGTCGCTTGCCACCTTGTATTCGGAATTGATGAGCAAAAGCTCCCATCGGTCGCTTTTCAGAATTTCACGTACACTGTCCGGCAGAATTTCCTCCGGTACTCTGGATCCGACAATGGATTCCAATCCGAGTACATATTTCACACCGTCTACGGATTCCATCTCATTGATCATATTCCGTACAGATTTCGATGGCAGAGATGCATCCACCAGTACCATGTGCGTGGAGGCGATGTCGAATTCATCCGACAGCTTGGAGTTGGCGATCACATACTCCATATCCTCCGGCAGGCACTGTCCCATATCGTAATAGACTTCATCGTTTGTCTTTGCATAGCCATAATACGCCGGTGGGATAAGAAGAGCAAAGACCACAAGAAACACCGGGAATACCTTCATAATGGTGCGAGAGAATTTGTCCATCTGTGGAATGAGAGATTTGTGTTTTGTTTTCTGGAGCGGTTTATCCAACAACAGGATCATTGCCGGGAGGACAGTCACACAGCCAATCACACCGAGAATTACGCCCTTAGCCATGACGATACCTAGATCTCGTCCGAGCGTGAAGCTCATGAAGCATAGTGCGGCAAATCCTGCTACAGTGGTGATGGAGCTGCCTATCACGGAGGTCAGTGTCTCTTGAATTGCTGCTGCCATCGCACTGTTTCGGTCGCCGGTCTTTTCACGTTGTTCATTGTAGCTGTGCCACAGGAAGATGGAGTAGTCCATAGTCACGGCAAGCTGCAGCACGGCGGACAGAGCCTTGGTAATGTAGGAAATTTCTCCAAAGAAGTAGTTGGTTCCGAGATTGAGCAAAATCATCATACCGATGGAGGCGAGGAAGACAAACGGTACGAGCCAACCATCGAGAAACAGCAACATGGCAAAGCACGCAAGCGCAATCGCGATTCCAACGTAGACAGGCTCTTCCTTTTCACACAAGTCCTTTAGATCCGTCACAAGGGCGGACATACCGGATATAAAGCACTGCTTCCCAGCGATCGAACGAAGCTCACGAATGGCGTCCATCGTCACATCTGCGGAGGTTGCGCTGTCGAAAAAGATAGCGATCATCGTAGCGGAGTCGGTATTGAACGCGTTGTACAGCTCATCCGGGAGAAGTTCCATCGGAATGGATACATCGGCAAGAGACGAGTACCAGAGAACCGTTTCCACATGATCGACGGCTTTGAATTTTTCACATAACGTCGCCACGTCTTTATCCGGCATATCTTCCACAATCACAAAGGAAAACGCGCCTTTACCGAAATCCTCAAGAAGCGCATTTTGCCCGACCACGGTATCCATATCCACCGGAAGATAATCAAGCATATCGTAATTGATCCGTGTGCCGATCATACCAAGCACAGAGGGGATCATAAGCAGTAAAGTGAGTATCAAAATAGGTATGCGGTACTTTACAACCGCCTTTGAGAATCGCATGGGTATATGTCCTTTCTGTTATGAAATCATAATTTTGTGTCAGCATCTGTATAGCTGTCCACCTCAATAACGTCCGGTTTCTGGTGACCGATGATCTTTACAGCGCTGATAACGGTGCTGAAATTTAGTACCCCTTCACTGAGGAGCGTGACGCCGAGTACGATCATTAGGATTCTGCTGCCCTCTCCGGGTCTGAATAACAGGAGCAGTCCGCAGATTCCGGTTACAATGGCGAGCGAGAGAATCAGCCACCATTTGGTGATTCCGAATTTTCTGGAATCCCATGCAATCTGAATCTTAAATAACCCATCAGACAGAATGAAAATACCGAGCGCAATGCTGATGAAGGTGACAAGACTGCCCGGATGGATGAGTATAATGATCCCCATGATAATGAGCAAGAGTCCGAGCTGCAGGTCATATTGAAATGCCAGCCTGTAGAGATCGCGGGAGAAATATCCAGTCAAACGGACGATACCGAACAGAATCAGCAGTATACCGCAAAGCACACCGAACAGGGATGCGGAAAAATCCGGAATTGCGATAAGCATGACGCCAAGAATACAGAGCGCGGCAGAAATGACGATATATCCGATTTTCGCGGTCCGCATGGGAGTTGTAGAACGGGAACGCATGGTAAACCTCCTTATCGCTTCCTCGCTTTTGGTTTGCGGGGAAGCACTTTTCTTTTTCTGTCTGTAGTATACCACAAGTGTACTGAAACTGGTATAGGCAAAAAAAGACCGCTGTCCGGAATCCAGACAACGGTCAAAAAATTGTCTAAAATTTTGTCAAATGCGGGGATTTGCCTAAAAACGCGCTGACGCAGTTATAAGAAAACAATGAATACATCGAGATTTTTTATAGCAAAGTCTTGGATTGAAGGATTTTCGATGCAAAATCAACCTGAAATCAACGGTTTCCTAAGTCAGTGTTTTCTGAAAAAGACAGGGTATTTGGCTGTGATTCCGATTTTTCGGCGCGGAGCAACTCAATAAATGTGCGGGTTAAGGTTGCAATATGCGCGGCATCGTCGAGGGCACTGTCCGGCATTCCGTTTGCGATCCATTCTGAGATGAGTCCGTACAGTTCGCATTTGAAGAAGCGCACAACGATTGTCCTATCCTTCTCAGACAGCGGCGTCTTATCGGATACAGTATCGATGTAGGTGGTCACGACATATTCGCACAGACGCATCACGTAGATTTCGTAAATTTCACGGCTTGCGGAATCATACAGGTGGAGTACAGCCTTTCGGTTTTCCATCGCAAAATGGAATGCCAAGCGCACACAGTCTTCCATTGATGTGATAGTCGGGTATTTGGCGATCAGGGTATCCACATCTTCCTTGATGATTTCCTCAATGAGACTTGGAATATCGGCAAAATGATAATAGAAAGAATTACGATTGATGCCGCAATCCTCCACGATGCTGCGCACACTGATTTTGGAAAGCGGCATTTCACTGAGCAGTTTTATAAACGATGCCTTGATCGCCTGTTTTGTAAAATTGGGCATACGGTACTCCTCCCTTTGTAGACGATATAATTCCCTCAGTGGATCGCCTGTGTTTTGCTTTAAGCATATAACAGTTAGGAAAAACTGTATCTGTAGTATAGCATACGAGCAGAAAAAAAGCAAGAGAAAAATCTCTTGCTTTTTTTATCCATATGAGGAAAAAGAGGACGAAGCGAGAAAATTATACGCCGTGCTTGCTTCTTTCGACGTGTTCAAGCTCAGTTTCGTTGTATTTAGTCACACGTCCCGGGATCGGCATGAGCTTTTCGCTGATAACATCAATGATACCGTCAGCCTGCGGGAAGTAGTATTTTTCCAGTTCAAACGCAGGGGTGATCCAGTTGCGGGAACCGAACACTGCCGGCGGCGCGTCAAGATAGTCGAAGCACATTTCGGTGATGTTGGACGCCATATCGCGCATGATGGAGCCTCTGTCTACCGCGTCGCCTACGATGATGATCTTGCCGGTCTTTTTGACGGATTCAATCACTTTTTCATAGTTGAACGGAACCATGGAACGTGCATCGATAACCTCTGCGGAAATACCATATTCTTCCTCGAGCTTCTTAGCAGCCTCAAGTGCACGATACAAAACCGCACCGATGGTCAGAATGGTTACGTCTTTACCAACACGCTTGACATCAGGATCGCCGAAGTCTACTTCATAATAGGTAGAAGGAACGCCGCCTTCGTGGAATTCCTCACCCTTGTCGTAGATTCTCTGGGATTCAAAGAACACAACCGGGTCAGTGCCGTTCAGAGCCTGGTTCATGAGACCCTTGGCGTCATACGGGGTGGCAGGGAAGCATACCTTCAGACCCGGGATATGCGCACAGAGTGCTGTCCAATCCTGGCTGTGCTGTGCGCCGTACTTGGAACCGACGGATACACGGAGAACCACAGGCATCTTCAGAATACCGGCGGACATAGACTGCCACTTGGACAGCTGGTTAAAGATTTCATCGCCCGCGCAACCAATGAAGTCTGCATACATGAGCTCAACGATTGCACGACCACCTGCCATAGCATAACCGACTGCGGAACCCACGATAGCAGATTCGGAAATCGGTGCGTTGAAGAAACGGTGATAGGGAAGAGCCTCGGTCAGACCGCGGTAGACAGCGAATGCACCGCCCCAGTCACGGTTGTCTTCACCGTAAGCGATGGTGGTCGGATCCTCGTAGAACTTGTCGATGATGGCTTCAAACAGACCGTCGCGGATGTTGTACACCTTCATCTTCGGCAGAGCGGCACCTTTTTCGTCAAAAGCGTAACGGGATTTGGTGGAAATCTGCTTTACGCGCGGATCCTCTTCCTTCGGCAGGAGGACTTCCGGTTCTCTTGTGGTATCCATGGATTTCACATGGTTGTTGGAGAACATGATGCCGGAGATCATTGTGGGATCCTTTTCGAGATCCATACGCGGGGAAATCTCATCGTCGATCGCAAGCTTGATGATTTTTGTGGTGCGTTCGATGATTTCTTCGTCGATGGCGGCAAATTCTTCTTCAGTAGCGACCTTGCCTTCTACCATCTTGCGGCGGTATGCGGCGATCGGGCAGGCTTCCTTCCATGCTTCGATCTCTTCCTGGGTACGATAAGTGGAGGAGTCGGACGGGGAGTGACCGGATACACGATAGGTAGCAACCTCAAGCATTGCCGGACCTTCACCATTCACGAGCAGTTCCTTCTTACGGGTAGTAGCGTCGATAACTGCGAGCGGATCGTAGCCGTTTACCTTTTCCGCGTGGAGCTGGGTCGGGTTGAAACCTGCTGCAAGACGTGCGGGATTGGTGAAGCCCATCGTTTCACCCATGGTCTGACCGCCCATGCCGTAAAAGTTGTTGAAGCAGTTGAACAGGATCGGCATACCGTCGTTCGAGTATTTGCCGTCCATGCCCCACAGCTTGGTGATCTGATCCATGGAGGAGAAGTTCAGAGATTCGAGAACCGGACCACGACCGAGTGCACCGTCACCGGAGTTGGCGATAACGATGCCTTTCTTATGGCAGGATCTCTTGTACAGAGCAGCGCCGAGAGCGATCGGTGCTGAGCCGCCAACGATAGCATTGTTCGGGAAGATACCGAACGGAATGAAGAACGCGTGCATGGATCCGCCCAAACCTTTGTTGAAGCCGGTGGTACGTGCGAAAATTTCCGCAAGTGCGCCGTAGAGGAGGAAATCTTTCGCCAGATCCTTGATGTCACCGGGCTTTGCTTGCTTGCCTTCGACCACCTTGAGGATCGCACCGCCGAGAAATTCCTTCATGATGTCGTACAGTTCGGCATCCTCCAGCTTGTTGATGGAAGAAAGCCCCTTAGCGAGGATTTCACCGTGGCTTCTGTGCGAACCGAACGTAAAGTCATTAATGTCAAGGCAGTATGCCTGACCAACCGCAGAGGCTTCCTGACCGATGGACAGATGCGCCGGACCAGGGTTATTGTACTTTACGCCGTTATACTCGCTCTTGACCTTAATCTCGTTGAGCATGGTCTCAAACTCACGGATGGTTCGCATATCGTGGTAGATACGGAGAAAATCTTCCTTGGAATAGATTTGCTTTTCTTCTTCGAGGGTCTTGTTGTACCGGCAAAGAGGAATGCTGTTGAAGTCGATATAACCGGGAGTAAATACCTTGCCGGGATCGACATATTGGCTCTTAGGCATAACGTGAATCTCCTTTTATGTAATTGGTAAATTGGATTACTGGATAGAGAACATGGCTTCGCGGATCACTTCACAGACGGTCGGATGCGGGAAAACGAGCTTCTGAACATCTGCGACTCTCTGTTCACGGGCAACCATCGCAGCGGCACCATAGATGATTTCAGATGCGTAGCTGCCGATCATGTGCACACCGAGGATGTTCTTGTGTTCTTTGCCGTAAACAATCTTAACAATACCGTCTCCGCCTTCGTTTTCCGCGATGTATCTGCCAGAATACCGGAGGGACATAGTGACTTCTTCTGCATCGATACCCGCTTTTTTAGCGGATTCGAGCGTTTCGCCAACGGTACCCACCTCGGGATTCGTGTAAATCACGGACGGAATGGAGCGGTAGTCCACACGATCGGAGCCGCCGGTCATATTGGTTACAGCGACCTCGCCTTCTCTGTACGCGGTATGTGCAAGCA
>CAVIKO010000063.1:0-11370 GCA_963643035.1 bacterium | reverse complement strand
GTACCGGGCAATCGGGAGAATTAGACAGAACGAAACAATCCTGTACGACGGTGAATACAGGGTGATCCAGTGTACACCAGAATCGCTTGTCTTTGTCCGTACACCGTTCGGCAATGAACCGTATTTTTTCTGCGTCGCCGTTAATCTCGGTGACCATCCTGCCAGAATGATGGGCTGTGCAGGTGTGAAAACAATTCTAGCTCTGCCGGAATCCATCGGGGAGGAGGCTGTGCTTCCGCCGAAAAGCGTCCGATATTTCCGCTGCCCTCTGACGATCTCGCCGGAAGACTGTCATATCCAATAATACACACGTCCATGATTTGTGTAAACAGCACAAAATCATGGACGTGTTTTTGAGTATTTTGTTGTAGCATGGCATGCCAACCATAGCCGTGTGACATTGTATGCCGTTTTTGTAAGCTCCTCCGTAGTGATGACCATCGACTCCGCAAGGGAGATAGGTTCCTGCACGATAGGAAATACCGCTGTCATTCCGCAGTCATACAGTGTGCGATCCGGTAAAATGGCTGCTGAACCGCAGAAATCCACACAGGGAACTCCAGCAGATTTGGCATAACGTGCGACCACAGACGGCAACTTTCCATGAGCAGTTTGCATATCCGTTCGTCCTTCCCCTGTGCATACGAGTGAGCAGTCCTCCCGCAGCAAATCCGGATATCCGATTACGCGCAGAACAGTATCCGCACCGGGCATTGGTATCCCACCAACAGCGTATAAACCAAATCCCAATCCGCCAGCCGCGCCGCATCCCGCCGTTTTGGAATCTATCTCCGGGTACTGTGCACAGAGTACATCCGCAAAATGCTGTATTCCATTTTCCAAACGCACAACCGTAGCGGGATCGGCACCTTTTTGCGGGGAAAATAGGCGGGACGCGCCAGTTTCCCCGCAGAGCGGCAGAGCAACATCGTATAAAAGGTAGATCTCTACTGCGGAGAGAAGCGTACGAACCGGAGTCAGATCCACCTCCGCGATCCGGGAAAGCAGCCCGCCGCCAATTGCTCCCACGATCTCGGAGCCATCATCTGCTATGAATTGCGCTCCCATTGCGGATAACGCGCCTGCTCCACCATCATTGGTTCCGCTGCCGCCCAATCCAATATAAATCCGTCGGAAACCGGCATTGCACAGCGCGGCAAGCATCTCACCCACGCCATAGGTCGAGGCGGTAAGCGGATTCGGTCCATGTAGTCGTGCCAGTCCCAACCCCGCACAAGCCGCCATATCAAAAGCAGCAGTCCGCAAGCAATCCTGTACCCCAAGATCGGAATACAGTGCGCGAACCGGATATCCAAACAGATCCGAGACGGTCAAATGGCAAATTTTTCCTGCCAATGCCGCATTGAGAGCATCCGCCGTACCTTCACCGCCATCCGCTGCCGGCAAGACATGGATCCTCGCATCCTCTGCCGCCATCCGTATCCCATCCGCAATCGCACGCCCGGCAAGAGCGGAGGACAACGCACCTTTGAAGGAATCGGATACGACCACAACATGCATCATTTTTGTGCCTCTGCCTGAAACCGACAGGGAGACGCGAAGAATTTGGTGAGATCGATTCGCCAGATGCCATTCTCATCTGTACGGAAACTGAGCTTTTTCGCAAATCCATTCGGACAATGCAGGAGGGCTTCTTCCGCCAGACGCGCGTCCGACACATCGATTCGGTACAGAAACGACATTGCGGTTCGTACCAGTATGATCATCACTTCCTCATCAAAGATGCCGGGAGTGGGCTGTACTGTATGGAAAACGCCGCCGTCCGCATCGATCGAGAATTGACAAATCCCGAGAATCCCGGTGATTTTCGTACCGTCCTCGTCCACATTGGCGGCGAGATACGCGAAATCCTCCGCGAAATACGGTGCGTCGCATACGGTGCACAGTTCTTTTTGTAATGCTTTATCCTCAATCGGTCGTACTATGAACATATCTCTTAGAGCCTCTCGTTATTTTAGGATGCGTTGAATAAAACAAAATTTAGCATCAAATCTTGGGATTCAGGTTTCAATCTTAAAACAGCGTTCCTTATTTTTGCGATCCGGAACGCAGGGAAGCAATCTCCGCTTCGGTCAGATACCGCCATTTACCACAGGGAAGGATGCCAAGCTCCACGTTTCCCATCCGGATCCGTGTCAGTGCGTATACCTTTTTTTCGTGCGCTTCACACATACGTCGGATCTGTCGGTTTCTGCCTTCATACAGTGTGAATTGTACCACTGTAGCCGGATTGCCGCGAAACGTGCATTCCGCGATTTTCTGCGTTTCCACAGGCTTGGTCATCCGTCCGTCCAACTCAATGGATTCGCCGAGAGTACGGATTTCCGATGTGTTCCATCTGCCGCCAATGGTCGCAAGATACACTTTTGGCACTTCGTGAGACGGATGTGTCAGCGCGTTGGTCAATTCACCATCGTCTGTGCAGAGAAGCAGACCGTCTGAGTACATATCGAGCCGACCAACCGGATACACACGACCGGGCACACCGCGCAGAAGTTCCGCAATTGTAGGTCTGCCGTGTTCGTCGGACATCGTTGTCACATATCCGACTGGCTTATTGAGCAAAATATACGTGTATTTCCGCACACCTCCAACGAGAGGCTGCCGGATACGCCGCTTGTTCCAGAAAATTTCGTCCGTTTCCGGATCTACCTTTTGACCCATTACGGCGACAACTCCGTTGACGGTTACGTGTCCGTCCGCAATCTCTTTTTCTGCCGCGCGACGCGATAAAACACCACAATCGCTGAAATACTTTTGCAGTCGAATCTCCATGGAGACACCTTTCTACTGTTGAATCGGATATTTGATGGAAAAGGAAAATTACGGTTCCTCCGTAGAATCCTTTTTACCAAAAATTTCGCGGAATCTTTCTATAAGATCGGGAGATTTCTCAATCAGTCCTACCACGGACGAAACCGGATCCGTTGCGCCTCCACCACTGCAGGGCGCGTTGACATTGAGCATACTGACGTTTCCATCCGGCTGTATCACCAGAAATCCGACAGGTTGTACAGTTAGTCCGGTTCCGCCTCCGCCGCCGAAATTGTTCCCGGCGGGTTTTCCATTTGTGTTTTGCGGCACCTTATTCTGATAATCGATCCCGCCGGAAGCATAACCGACCGTGATTTTGGAAATCGGGATGATGACCACTCCGCCTGAGGTATTGATCGGCTCGCCTACAATGGTGTTCGCGTCAAGCATCGTGCGGATAGAATCGAGGTTGGTTTTGTTCATATCATTGAGTTTGCTATTTTCCGCCATGAGATGTCCTCACTTTCTTATCGAAAAATATAAGGTGGATTTTTTCTGCTGCTTATCCTTAAGATTTTTTTATTCTGCGTATACATGCACCAATCAGCTCACATCCGGTGTGCAGGATGGATCCCAAACGGATGGTTAGTGTAAAATCTACATTGTATACAGTACGGGGAGCGGTGTAATCTGCACATATTCGCAGTGCATCGTTCGACAAGGACTGAAGCCGCGTACGGCAGTCGAGGATTTCCAGAAGATATGCCGCAGACTGGGACAATATACCAAAATGGATGGCGGTCTGTGCCGCGTCGTCTCCGCCGACTGTAATGTGCAGCCGATGTATAACGCATTCCATTCTGCCGAGAAATCCCGGAATCGTATCGAGTATGGCAAGGAGAAACGGGAGCATTTCGCGCAGTTTGTTGTCACTCTTTTCTATCTTTTTGTGTGCATCGGCAAGTTGCGGTATCCTGCGGGAAGAATGTTTTGTCCGCTCCCTCTCGATTTTTGATTCTTTTGCCAAGCGTTGTTTTTTCCGTTTTCGAGCCTCCCGTTGTAGTCTGCGCTTGTGTCGTCTATACGTGAACTTTCGCAGATCGACCGATGTGGTGACGGGCGGCGGCAAGGTCAGAATTCGTATACCGCAGATCGTGATTTCGATTTGCAACGATACGCCGAGCCGAAATCGGATGGAGAGCGGAATCGAGCAGAGAATCAGCAAAAAGAGAAGAATCCCTGCGAGAATCCATATCGCTTTCATACCGCTCTCTCCTTCCCCATTTCCATTTTCCGATCTGTCTTTTGTCGATGATCTTCCGTTGTTATTCGGTCAATCTGTTGGCAGCGTAAACGGTGTAGCTTCCGATGTCTCCGTGGATAGAGTGCCGGACAGGATTGTCCCTGTATCGGAAACGTCATGTTCTGTGCCGAGTTCGTCGCGGGACGCAGCATTAGCAACCATATTCCCGGTATCGCCATCGCCCACACTGGTATTTTCTGTATCTGCGTCCGGTGTGTTGCTTTCTGTATCAAGAAGTGTGACGTCCGGAGCAACGTCGATTTTTTCTCCATTTTCACCGCGTACCTGAACCACTGGCAATTCCATCAGCGACTCGATGCCAAACACGCGGAGAAAATCCGCCGTTGTCCGGTAGAGTGTCGGCCTGCCGGGGGCATCCAGCTTTCCGCAAGGTTCGATGAGTGCCTTTTCAAGTAGGGCAGAGACGGCATAGGAGGAGTCCACACCACGTACTGTATCCACAAATGCGCGTGTCGTCGGTTGGTTGTAGGCAATGACTGCCAGTACCTCTAAAAGCGATTGGGAGAGCTTGCCGCCGCGTCGGATTCCCAGTGCTGTTTTGATCTCAGCCGCGTATTGCTCTCTGGTACAAAGCTGACAGCTATCCTGGAAGGTGACAAGCAGGATTCCGCGGGGCAGAATGGAAGTGTCGTTATAGATTTTCTTATACGATTCCACCATCGCATGGCATTTGGACAGCGAAAGCTGCATGGCTTCTGCGAGCTTTTCATAGGTCAGAGGATGACCTGCTGCGAAAAGACATGCTTCCAAAATTGCATAGTATTCCGCGTCTGTGCGTGTGTCCGGTGTCGGAAAAATGTCATTTTGCGCTGTGATTTCCACTTCCATTGTACCACCTGTGTGCAGCGTATGATAACGCCGTGATTTATGCGTATTCTGTGAGTGCTTCAAGCAGTTCCATGTCCGGCTCTTTTTCGAGGATCAGTGCTACATGATCCGCCAAATCCACAACTGCGCCGTCCGTTTCTGCATCGGTATCCGTTTCATTTTTCCAATCCAATAGCGATACCACGTGAACCTTCATCAGTTCCAGTATAGACAAAAATTTGGCGATCTGTTCGGAATGGGAGTGGGAATCGAGAAAATACCGATCGAGGTAGAGGCGACCGTCCCTGTGCAGGCGCGCGAGAAGATCTGCCGTGACCACTTGTACCGGAATGTGCTGTTGATGAACAATCGGATCGAACGCTGTATTGGGATCCTTTTTCGTAAGCCTATTGTCCGACAACGACAGTGCATGGATCAGCGCGGAGCGTAGGAGCTCCACATCGTGTGGAGCGACATAGGTGCGATCCGGTGAAATGTCGTCCTGCTCCTTGACCATTCTGCCACCAAACAACGCGTACAGATCGGACAGCTCCGCCGCTGCCAATTTCGCTTTCTGATATTCAAGAACCGTATCGCGCAGAGAAATACGGGGATCCTCCTCCACCTCCGGATCACGCGGCAGGAGCATCCGACTCTTGAGAAGCATCAGCTCACTTGCCATGTAGAGAAATTCCGCAGCAACATCCATTCCCGCGTCGAGGTTGTGTTCGATATACGTCATATACTGATCACAGAGGAGCGCGATCGGAATGTCGTCGATGTTAATTTTGTTCTTGATAATCAGTGTCAGCAGAAGATCAAGCGGTCCTTCAAACTGATCGAGCTTGTAGTTGATCGTGTTTTCCATCGCTCAAAGCCCGGGAATGAGTCCCACCAACGCGAACATTCCAGATGCAAGCCATCCGACCAGTGTGGAAAGAATGCCATTTAAGAATCCGAACCACAGACAGATCATCAGAGCAAGCTGGATGTACCGTTCGTATTTCATAATGCCGAAATAGTACTTCTGCGGCAGGAAAACAAGGAAAATCCGTGAGCCGTCAAGCGGAGGTACCGGTAGAAAATTGAATACTGCCAGACCGAGGTTGAGATAGTAAAAGTAAAAAAGGAGATATAGGATCAACTGCTGCACCGTTGCGCCAAAAGAGGAAAGCGCACCAACACGCAAAAAGATTGCTCGCAGGATCGAATAGAGCAGAATTCCGCAAAACGCCATCAGAATGTTCGATACCGGTCCCGCTAGAGCGGTTAACGCTACATCACGCTTCGGCTTTTTGAAATAGCGGGAGTTGATTGGCACCGGCTTTGCCCATCCGAAATGGAAGAAGAGCATACAGAGTGCACCGATTGGATCGATATGCTTCAGCGGATTGAGTGTCAGCCGTCCCATTGCTTTTGCGGTCGGATCTCCGAGCTTGTACGCCATCCAGCCGTGTGCCACCTCGTGAACAGTAAGTGCGATGAGGATACAGGGAATGGAATAGAGAAATTCTGTCAGAGAACTGAGAAAATTTGCAAGCAAGAAATCGTCCCCCTATCGTCAATCCATGTCCAGCCGTACGAGATCTGCATAGGATTCCCGCGCCACGGCAACAGTTGCCTGACCGTTTTCAATCGAGACAACAGGCGGTCGCGGGATCCGGTTGTAATTCGACGCCATGGAATAATTGTACGCACCTGTCACAAGCACTGCTAAAAGTTCACCACGTTTTGGTTTAGCGATGGTTACATCCTCTGCCAGCAAATCTCCGCTTTCACAGCACCGACCGGCGATCGTACAACGAAAATCCGCCGGATTGTTGGCTCTTTCCGCGTGAACGATCGTGTATCGTGAGCCGTATAATGTGTATCGCGGATTGTCAGGCATTCCGCCGTCCACGGAGACATAATTCCGGAATCCGGGAATCTCTTTGACGGAACCAACCGTGTAGACGGTAGCCCCGGCAGCGGCAACGATACTCCGCCCAGGCTCCATATAGATCGCGGGCTGCGGTATGGAAAGGGTACAACACATGGAGCGAATTTCCTCACCGAGCTGCCTGATGCAATCCACGACGTCGAATACTGGATCATCCGCTACGTAGCGCACACCGAATCCGCCTCCGAGATTAAGGATTTTCGCCATATAACCGCTTTTATCGTACACCTTGCGTATAAACGCCAGCATGATTTCCGCCGCATCCACAAATGGTTCAACGGTGAAAATCTGCGACCCAATGTGGCAGTGAAAGCCCTCCACGGTGAGATGTGCCATCGACAGAGCTTCCTGTACAAAAGACATCGCCTGTCCGGTCTGGATCGCCATGCCGAATTTGGAATCCATGTTGCCGGTCGTAATCTTCTGGTGCGTGTGGGGATCGATTCCCGGTGTGATTCGCAGGAGGATGGGAACCTGCTTGTGGAAACGTGACGCGATATTTTCTAATGCGTACAGTTCATCAAGACCGTCCACGACAATATGTCCGACGCCCAGATCTACAGCGTACTGCAGATCTGCGTCCGTTTTGTTGTTTCCGTGGAAAAAGACGTGATCCATCGGAAATCCGGCGGCATGCGCGGTGTACAACTCACCGGAGGATACGCAGTCCGCACACATTTGCTCCTCTGCCATTACGCGGTACAATTTCCGGAAACAAAGCGATTTTCCGGCAAATATCGGGAACGCATCCGCACCAAAATGAGCGGCAAAAGCAGTTCGATACAGCCGACACTGCGCACGAACCGCGTTCATATCCAGGTAATACGTAGGTGTACCAAAGGTTTTCGATAGTTCCACCGTGTCCAGGGAACCGATGGTCAGGTGTCCGGCGTCATTTACAGCAAAGGATGGATGCAGAAGCATAGGCAACTCCTTTAAATTAGAATAGGGGATTTCTGAAAAAACGCTTGAATGTATGCAAAATCTCGTTTGATTCAGCATTCCCCCTTATATCATATCTCCGCAGCGGCAAGAATCTGCTTCCACAGCGCATCCCGCCCTTCTCCGGTTTTGGCAGAACAGAGGATGTATGGCACTTCCGGCATTTCTTCCGCCATCAGGGAAACGAATTTGTCCTGCTCGCTCCGATTGAGCTTATCACATTTGGTGCCGACGACGAAAAAATTCATCCGGCTTTCTGTCAGATATTCCAGCATGTTCCAGTCGTCTTCCGTAGGACCGATTCGGCTGTCGATGAGCTGGCACACGAGATGTACTGCATCGATGTTCGGATTGCTTGTGAAATAGCCATCGGTCAGTGCAGACCACCGCTTTTTATCCTCCGTCGCCCGCTTGGCGTATCCATATCCCGGCAGATCGACGAAATAGAGCTTCCGATCAATGGAGTAAAAATTGACGGTGATCGTCTTGCCCGGCTCTCCGCTGACGCGCGCCAGCGATTTCCGGTTGAGCAAAGAATTGATGAGGGAGCTTTTGCCCACATTGGATCTGCCAGAAAAGGCAATCTGCGGCAGACGATCACCCGGGAACTGTTGGGGCAACCCCGCAGACATCGTCAGCACCGTATTGTTGAGATTGAGTTTCATGGTTTGGCTTCCTTTTTTATGGTTCTATGGAGATAAACTTTCGGGAAGGCTTGGATAGCTGTTGATTTCAGGCTTGGTTGACCCAGCGTTTCCCGAGGGTGTCAGAGCATGGTGTAGTGTGTATCCTGCTGGGTGCCGGGGAGGATGGTGCAGGGCTCTGGTTGCTTTGGCGAAACCTGTCCCGCGGATTTATCGGAAAGAGAATCTGCGGCGGCTTTTTCCGCCGGTCGGACAAGCGCGATATCGAGTACCTCTGCCACAGTCGATACCGGTGTGAATGTTACCTCTGCGCGTACCACGGGGTCAAGCTCCTCCAGATCCTTCAGATTGTCCTTTGGGATGAGAATGTGTCGGATGCCGGCCGTATACGCGGCGGTCGATTTCTCGCGAAGCCCACCGATTGCAAGCACCTTTCCGGTAAGAGTGATCTCTCCGGTCATGGCAATATCACCGCGCACAGGCAGTCCGGACAGCGCGCTGACAAGGGAGGTGGTCAACGTCACGCCGGCACTTGGACCGTCCTTAGGTACCGCTCCCTCTGGCACATGGATGTGAATGTCCTTTGTCTTGTAGAAATCGGGTGCGATTCCATATACGGATGCGTGGGCACGGATATAGCTGATGGCGATGCGGGCAGATTCCTTCATCACGTCGCCCAGCGTACCGGTCAGTTCAAGCTTCCCGGTTCCGTCCATGGGCAGCACCTCGACCTTTAGAAGATCGCCACCGACTTCTGTGTACGCTAAACCGTTTGTCACGCCAATCTCTGCTTTGCCGGATATGCCCTCATCGATGAATGTATGACCGCCGAGATACGCTGTCACATCTTCCCGATCGATGGAGACGGACTTCACGCCCTCGTCCACGATGCGCATGGCAGCCTTTCTGCAGAGTGAGGCAATCTCCCGTTCCAGATTCCGTACGCCAGATTCTCTTGTATAATACCGGATCAGCTCCTCAATGGCACCGTCTGTGAGCTTCAGAGTCCGCTTGGACAGACCATGCCGCTTGAGCTGCTTGGGAAGCAGGTGATTTTTCGCAATGGACAACTTTTCCGCAGGAGTGTATGTGTTCAATTCAATGATTTCCATTCGGTCGATGAGCGGACGCGGGATAGTATCAAGGGTGTTTGCCGTGGCGATAAAGAAGCACTCGGACAGATCTACAGGCAATTCAACAAAATGATCGCGGAACGCCTTGTTCTGTTCGCTGTCCAATACCTCCAAAAGTGCAGAGGACGGATCGCCATGCGCGTCGGAACACATTTTATCCACCTCATCGAGGAGCATCACGGGATTCATGGAGCCGCATTGTGTCAGAGCTGTGATGATCCGTCCAGGCATGGCGGCAACATATGTTTTCCGATGACCGCGTATGTCAGATTCATCCCGGATTCCTCCAAGCGACACGCGGACGTATTTTCGTTTCATTGCGCGTGCGATGGAAGCAGCAAGGGATGTTTTGCCCACGCCGGGAGGACCGACAAGGCAGAGGATCTGGTGGCGCAGATCCGGATTGAGCTTTTTGACTGCCAAATATTCGAGAAGCCGCTTCTTGACCTTTTGCAATCCGTCATGATCCGCGTCGAGAATGCGCCGTGCATTGTCCAGATCCATGCGATCCTTTGTCCGGTGATTCCACGGGATGTCGAGGCAAATGTCAAGATAATTGCGCAGTACAGCTGCGTCCGGAGAAGAAACGGAGGTTTTCATCAGCCGGGCATATTCCTTGCGCAGCTTTTTGTCGACTTCTTCCGGCAAATGGGCTTTCTCGATTTTGGAGAGGTATTCCTCGTCCTCCTCCGCACCTTCTCCCAGTTCCTGCGAAATCGCTTTCATCTGTTCACGCAGATAGTATTCCCGCTGGTTGTCGTCGATCTGCTCTTTGACCTTTTTGTGGATATCCGCTTCCACTTCCAGGAGTTTTGTCTCATTTTCCATTAAGAGTACGGCTTTTTCAACGCGCTTGACAGGATCGGTGATCTCTAAGATCGCCTGCTTGTCCTCCACACGCACAAAGAGACTGAACGCGAGATAATCGGCAAGAAGTCCCGGATTTTTGAGCGAACGGACGGCAAGAAGAAATTCATCGGACACCTGCGGCATAAACTGGAGCATGTTGTCCATAGCATCGAGCAGTTCCCGGATCATGGCTTCACTGCGCAGATCAGAATTGCTGTTTTCCGAGGTCATTGCCTTGGAAAGTACATCCGCCATGTAGAACGTGTCGTTTTTACGGAGCGACAGCACTTCGCCCCGGCACAGTCCCTCTGCGACGACATGTACGTTTCCACCCGGTCGCTGCATGGTCTGCTTGATTTTCACCACACAGCCAATGGTGTAGAGATCGGCTTCACACGGCTCCTCGGTACGGAACTCGCGCTGGGTCAGAAGCAGTGCGAGCATATCTCCGGAGCAGGCCACCTCACACGCTTTTTTGCTCATCTCCCGTTCCAGTTCAAAGTGGATCGGTACAGAGGGAAATGCCACCACGCCGCGCATGGGAATCACCGGCAGTGTCAGTCGTTCAACTTTTTCTATATATCGAGGCATATGTATCGTATATCCTTTCTCTCTCCCGTGTATTCCGTTTTGCTCCGCGGAAGAGGACGAATTTGCAAATGGCATAATAATGGAAATTATAATACATATTATTATAGCATGGAAGAAAAGAAAAATCCACGTCGAGATTATGAATATTTGTAACTTTTTCGCACACATTGCGGAAATACGATAGATTTTTCCGCGTGATTCGCTCTTTTTCCCGATTTCTATAAAAAGTTTCCTGTGTTGGGATTGATTTTCCGGCAAAAATGCGGTATACTATACGAAAAATGTGTGCCGCGCCACCTGTATCGTGCCATTATGGCTGGAGTCTGTGGAGGACGGTGTACGGTTGCGGAAGGAGCGAGAATAGCA
>CAVIKO010000062.1:9869-11522 GCA_963643035.1 bacterium | reverse complement strand
GGATCGTCCCCGCTACTATATAAAGTATAGCACAAAACGGTGCGGAATGCAAGTTATTTCTGGAATTGTGGTCTTTGGGACGCAGAATCAATCTCAAAGAATGCGCTGAATACATCGAGTTTTACCGCTCAAACGGGTTGTGGTTCTGTGCTTTTGACGCAAAAACAGCCTGAAATCAGCGCTTCCAGAACAGAACAGCCGGAATGCGGGAAAAACATGTGCCCTTTGTTTTGAACAATTTATTATCATACTTAAGGAAGAATGAATATGGACAACAGGATCTCCCTCGAAAGACTCCACTCCAAAAAAGGTTTTATCTGCGACATGGACGGTGTGATCTACCACGGCAATCGACTTCTCCCGGGAGTTGTGGAATTTGTGGATTGGCTCCGTGCGAATGGCAAGCAGTATCTGTTTCTGACCAACAGCAGTGAACGATCTCCGCGCGAGCTTTCGATCAAGCTGGGGCGAATGGGGCTGGAGGTCAGTGAGGAGCATTTTTATACGAGCGCGCTTGCCACCGCTTCTTTCCTTGCGACCCAGTGTCCCGGCGGCAGTGTTTATGTGATCGGTGAACCGGGACTTGTCAACGCGCTGTACGAGGCGGGTTTTACGATGAACGATTATAATCCGGATTACGTGGTGTTTGGGGAAACGCGTTCCGTAAACTATGAAAAAATCGAGCATGCCGTATTTCTTGTACAGCGAGGTGCCAAGCTTATCGGCACGAATTCCGACTTGACCGGACCAACAGAGGATGGAATTGTCCCCGCCTGCCGCGCCTTGATCGCGCCGATTGCACTGACCACAGGCTGCGAGCCGTATTTCATTGGAAAACCGAATCCGCTGATGATGCGCCACGGTCTGAAGCGGCTCGATCTGTCCCGCCGTGACGCTGCCATTATCGGGGATCGTATGGATACGGATATTATCGCCGGGATTGAAAGCGAGCTGGAGACAGTTCTTGTCCTGTCCGGGGTGACGGATCTCGAGGGGATCAAACGTTTTCCATACCGTCCGACCTATGTCATGCGCGGTGTGGGAGACGTGTGCAGGGAGGAGATTGAGACGCTGTTCTGATGCTGTGCGTTTTGTTCTCGCCCGCAGCACTCCGCAGAATTTCCGCAAAACCGTGGTGTATAGCACAGAGACTGCGGACAGTATATAAAAATATGTGAATTTTGACGAATCCCTTCACATTGCACGGATAATTTGCAAAAATCGCTGAAAAATCGTCGTTTTTTATGCCATTCCTTGCAAGATCGTCTCTTGACTTTTTTAGTGCGGAATGGTATACTACGAGGTAGACTATTTAGATATGCTGCTTTCTGCCTGCTTTTACGCGAGGGTTTACACAAGGAACTTTGCTTGCGCAAAGCTTGCGGTATGGCGGTGCATCCTTAACGGTTATATATAGAAATCGACAGCATGGGATGGTTCGGTCAATTCAGCGTTTTCCGCGGGAGATCGGATACCAAATAGAACAGGGAAGGAGTCGATCTCGTTTAATGAAGCGGGTTTCAATCGCGGATGTCGCAAAGGCTGCGGGTGTCTCTGTCGCGACCGTAAGCAACGCACTCAATGGAAAAGGCAGAGTCGGTGCGGATACTGCCAGAAAAATCAAGGAGTTTGCGGAGGAAATGGGGTATACGC
>CAVIKO010000062.1:0-9859 GCA_963643035.1 bacterium | reverse complement strand
ACGCCCAGTCTCGCTGCACAGGCTATGTCGCGGAAACGAGTGAAGATCGGTATATTTATCTATCAGTTTCCGATGGAGGTCATGACGCCGATCCGCATGGGCATCGAAAAGGCGACCCGGTACTACAGTCAGTTTGAAATCGATTTTCAGGTGTTCCATTGCGATCACGATGCGCTGGAGGATGTTTTCTCCGCCAATGCAAAAAATATGGACGGCTGTGTGGTGATGCCGTGCGCGAATACACAGGTACGTCCGGAGACATTCCGTCGGTACGCTGCAAAAGCTCCGTTATTGCTTTTGCAATCGGGTATGAATCCGGAATATCGTATTCCGTCCGTCATGATTAACGCAGAAATGGTTGGGAAAATCGGTGCGGAATATCTGTCCGCTATCCACTGCGGGAAGCCGATTAACACCGCAATCATCATTGGCGAGGCAAACGCGCAGATTCACCAGAGCAACATCGCCGGATATCGGGAAGAGGCGGCGGCACGGCAGATTGCGATCTCTGAAATTGCAGAAAGCGGGGATCAGATGGATCGCGCTTACGATGTGATGGGGCAGATTTTGCGGAATACTCCGAATCTTGACGGTGTATTTGTCACCTCATATGTTTCTCCGGCAGTCTGCCAGTGCCTACGGGATCTCGGCAGAGAGGAGATTTCCGTTGTCGGCGTGGATCTTTTCGCGGAAAGCCGGAAGTGTCTGGAGGAGGGACAGCTTGATATGGTCATCTTCCAGAATCAGCAGCTGCAGGGGTATACGGCGGTCGAAATGATGGCGGAGTATTTCCACACAAAGAGTGCGCTGGTCGATCGCAGAATCAAACCGGAGATTGTCCTCCGTTCCAATGCCGCGTTGTATTGAATCTGCCGAACTCGGGCTCGGCCACAGTGCGTAAGCAAACAGAAGCAACCGCTGCTTTTGCAGAGTGGGAATGATGTGTAGCTGATTGGTAGCGCGATTCATCTCGCTCTCGAGAATTTCCTTGGTAGGAAATTCTCCGAAGATAGGCTTATATCGTTGAGTACTTATGAAAAAGGATATAAACAAATGAAAATACAATCGCATGGCAAATTATCGGCATTACCGCTCGGCAGCATTCACGCAAAAGGATGGCTTGCCGAACAGATGGAACGGAGCAAAAACGGCATGGGCGGTCATCTTGATGAACTGGAGCCGGATATGATCGCCAGCCCCTATATCAACTGTAAAACGGACGATGCGTGGGGAACGGTAAAAGCAGGCTGGGGCGCGGAAATTTCCGGAAACTTCTGGTACGGACTGATCGGACTGGCGTTCACTTTGAACGATCCTATGCTCCAGAAAAAGGCGGAGACGTGGGTAAATGGCGTACTTGCCAATCAACGTGAGGACGGCTACATGGGAACCTACACCGACGCGGACGATCGTATGGACGACTACAATGCGTGGGGAACCCACTGCGGCATGAAGGCAATGCTTGCGTATTATGAGGCGACGGGCAGGGCGGATGTGTTGGAGGCGGTTCGGCGGTGTATGCTTTGGTTCTGCGAGAATTGGAACGGCGATAGGAAAACACGATACGCCGGTATGTGCATCGTCGAAAGCATGGCAGTCACCTATCTTCACACGGGCGATGAGCGGCTTCTTGCCTTTCTCAACGAATACATCGCCTACATCAACGATAACGACCTCTATCTTGAATCGCAGAATGCCATGCGTTCTCCGGACCTTGTGTACAATTCGCAGCACAGCGCGGCATATGCGACGGATCTCTGGATTTACGCGACGGCATATAAGGCGGGCGGCGACAAGAAGAATCTTGAGGCGATCATAAACGGTGTCGGTAAGTTGATTCCGCGCGCGCTCGGCTTCAACGGCGGCATTCCGAGCTTCTCCGAATATCTCGGTCCGGTATATGCGTCGGTGGAAACGGAATACTGCACCTACGCGTATTTTGAAAATTCCCTCATCCATATCGCAGAAGCGACAGGGGATACCCTGTATGTCGACCTCGTGGAACGGATTCTCTTCAATGGTGCACAGGGAGCGAGAAAAAAGGACGAACACGCCATCGCGTATATGTCCAGCGGCAACCAGATCCACGCGACATGGGAATCCGGACCGTTTATTGGTGATATGCAGGAATACGCTCCGGTGTATCCGACCTCTTGTTGCTCTGCTACCTCCTGCTGGGTATTGCCTGATTTTGTACGTTGTATGGCGATGCGCGGTGATGACGGACTGTACCTGACGGCATATGGACCGTGTGAGATTCACGCGGGAGATCTTCGCATTGCGGAGGATACCGCCTATCCGTTCCGCGATAGAATCCGTTTTACGATTCATGCAGACGAGGATGTGCCAGAAACTTTACATTTCCGCATTCCCGGCTGGTGCAAAAATGCCTCCATTACAGTAAACGGTGAGGTGGTCGCGGACGGAATTACGGGCGGTATTTATCATCCGATCAAACAGATCTGGCACGACGGTGACACCGTAGAGGTGCATCTGCCGATGGAGGTTATGGTACGGCAGCTCGATGACTCGGAAATGTGTGCGCGTCATCCGATGGCGTTTGAATACGGTCCGCTCTTGTTCGCGTTCCCGATCCCGGAATGGTGGAGAAGCGTCAAGGGATCGCCAAGGACACCGCTGCCGGAAGGCTGGAGCTGGTATGATGTGGATGCGGTAATCCCGTATGACAATCGCGGCGACCAGTATGAACAGAACGGACTGCGTCCGTATAACATTTCATGGAATATCGCCGTAGATGAAAAAATCACCGCTGCAGACATCCGGGTAGAGCAGTGTGAGAACGACGGCTATGTGTGGGAAGAGCCGCGCGTGAAGCTCCATCTGCCGGCGTATAAGGCTCTGTATTCGTATCAGCCATACGCTCGCAAGACGGTCGAACTTTACCAAGGACCGATTGATGTGTACGGCGACGCATATGAGATTACGCTCGTTCCTTATGGTTGCTCGAATCTGCGGATCGCGTATATTCCGCGTGCCAATCTCCCGGCAAAACCGATGCCGAAGTGGGGAAAAACAGAATAAGCAAAAGACCGGAACCGGAGAGAATTTCGTACATACAAAACTCTCTCCGGAATCCACCGGTATCGATTCCCATAAGCGGGCGGAAACAGAAAAACGCGAAAAAATCCAAAAATATTGAAAAAACTATTGACAAATACACCTGATGGGTGTATAATACCATTGTTGTTGAACCTAAGACAGCAGGTTACCGTAAAAGCATCTGTGCCATCCTGCCGAGGAGAGACGTCTATTGAATATCAGATAGATGATGTCTTTTTTCGGTGTGTATCGGAAAAAGACTTTTTTGGTTGCCTGCGATCATACTACAAAGGAGGATACCAATAATGCCCAGCGAGAAAATTTTAGAGCAGAAGAAAGCCGTTGTGAATGACCTGGCTGAAAAGATGGGTCGCGCCGCATCCGGTGTTCTGGTCAAATATCAGGGTATTACTGTGGAAGACGACACCAAGTTGCGTGCTGCAATGCGTGCTGCCGGTGTGGAATATGCAGTAATCAAGAATACGCTGATCGGTAAGGCGTGCGACAAAGTCGGTTTCGACGGACTGAAGTCTCATCTGGAAGGTATGAACGCCATAGCCATCAGCTTTGAAGATCCGATCGCTCCAGCAAAGATCCTGAAGGAATATGCGGACAAGATCGAAACCTTTGAACTTCGCGGCGGCTTCCTCGACGGTGCTGTTGTAGACAGCAAGACTGTTGAAGAACTGGCTGCGATTCCGCCGAAGGAAGTCCTCATTGGCAAGCTGCTTGGCAGCATCCAAGGACCTCTCTACGGTCTGGCATGCGGTTTGCAGGCAATCATCGACAAGTCCGGTGAAACACCTGCCGCAGAAGAAGCTCCCGCCGCTGAATAAGCAGACACTGCTTTTCCGGCAATACAAATTATCATAAAATAACCAATTACATGGAGGATACAAAAATGGCATCTGAAAAGACCACTCAGATTCTTGATCAGATCAAGGCTCTTACCATTCTGGAACTGGCTGACCTCGTAAAGGCAATCGAAGAAGAATTCGGCGTATCCGCTGCTCCGGTAGCTGTTGCTGCTGGTGCTGCCGGTGCTGCTGCTCCTGCTGCTGAAGAAAAGACTGAATTTGACGTTGTTCTGAAGTCCTTCGGCGCAAAGAAGCTCGACGTTATCAAGGTTGTTCGTGAACTCACCGGTCTCGGACTGAAGGAAGCTAAGGAAGCTGTTGAAGGCGCACCGAAGACCCTCAAGGAAGGCGCATCCAAGGAAGACGCAGAAGCTATGAAGGAAAAGCTCGTAGCTGCCGGCGCAGAAGTAGAAATCAAGTAATTCCCGCGCATCCAATTTCGCGAGATTCCTTACGTTCAATAACCAGAAGCAGGCATCGTGTTTCCCACGGTGTCTGTTTTTTGGTGGAATATGCGTGTAAAATTTCACCACAGAGGAGTGTATAATCCAATGAAGCAAAAACGTATCGTCACCATACAGGATATTTCCTGTTTCGGTAAATGCTCGCTGACCGTCGCTCTGCCGTTATTGTCTGCAATGGGGATAGAGTGCGCCGTGATTCCGACTGCAGTTCTCTCCACGCATACCGGCGGCTTTACCGGCTGGACTTTCCGGGATCTGAGCGCGGATATTGCGCCGATTTGCCACCATTGGCAAAAGGAAGGACTGACTTTTGACGGACTGTATACCGGCTATCTCGCTTCACCGGAACAGGCGGCGGAGATCGGGACGTTTGTCGATACATTCCACCCGTCGATGGTCTTTGTAGATCCCGCTATGGCGGACAATGGAAAGCTATATTCCGGACTGCCGGAGTCGCTCATTCCTGCCATGAGGCATCTCGTTTCCATCGCGGACATCGCCGTCCCGAACATCACGGAAGCGTCTCTGCTTACCGGAATACCATACCGTGCGCCGCTGGCATATGATAACGCGTATATCGAAAAGCAGCTTCACGCGCTGTGTGATCTCGGCGTGAAGAAAGCAGTGATCACTGGGGTGCGTATAGAAGGTAGTGATCGGGAGGGAATCTGTCTGTTAAATGGCGCGACCGGGAAAATCGTCGAGTACGACACGCTCCATCTGCCTGTTTCCTGTCACGGCACCGGAGATGTGTACGCGAGCGTCCTTTGCGGCTGCCTGACGCGCGGATTGTCCGACTATGATTCTATCCGTATTGCCGCAGAGACGACGGTACGCGCCATCCGCGCCACAATTGATGATTCCGACCACTGGTACGGCGTGCGGTTCGAGGATGCGATTCCTTCTCTGTTGCACGTGCTTGGACTTGTGTGAACGAAACAAACGAAACAAATCTCGATGTGATGGCGATAGAAGGACAGCTCTCCGAATAACACCGCTTCCGAAACACATCGCCGTTTTGACAGGGATGTGCGATTTATATGCGTTTTCAACGCCACTTTGCGCAAATCTCTTGACAGAGCGGCGTTTTTGTGTTACTATTATACTGTATTATCGTAGAATTTTTGAAATGAGGAGAGAAAAATGGATCATATGTTACATGGCTGTGCCGTGGTGGGACAATCCGGCGGGCCAACAGCTGCCATCAACGCCACACTGGCAGGAGTGATTCGAGGCGCATACAATGCGGAGGAGATTGATACGTTGTACGGTATGCGCAACGGCATCGAGGGACTCCTCAAGGAAAATCTCATCGACCTGACCGCACGGTTTACGGCGGAGGATGGCTCGCTTGATGCCGCTTCTCTAGACGATCTCATACATACCCCTGCTGCCGCGTTAGGATCCTGTCGGAAAAAGCTGCCCGATCCGCACACCGACACGGAATTCTACACTGCGTTGATTTCCATTTTCCGGAAGCTGAACGTTCGTTACTTTTTCTATATCGGCGGAAACGATTCCATGGACACCGTCGCCAAACTTACTGAATACCTGAAAACCTCTGATTACGAAATGCGCGCGATCGGTATCCCGAAAACGATCGACAACGACCTTGCCGGAACCGATCACACACCCGGATTCGGCTCTGCCGCCAAGTATATCGCCACCACTATGCAGGAGATCGTTCGCGACTGTGCTGTGTATACCGTGTCTGCTGTGACCATTGTGGAGATCATGGGGCGCGATGCCGGTTGGTTGACCGCTTCCGCTGCGCTACCCACCTATCTCGGCGGGTACGGCCCCGATTACGTCTATCTACCGGAGGTTCCGTTCTCGATGAACGGCTTCTTTAAGGATCTTCGCCGTGCCATGGAGAAAAAACCAAATATCGTTGTCGCCGTGTCGGAGGGAATCCGGTTCTCGGACGGTAAATATGTCGGAGAAGGGACGCAATCCGGTTCCGCGGACGTGTTCGGACACAAATATCTGGGCGGTACAGGCAAAGCATTGGAGTTGGCTGTCAAGAACGAACTCGGCTGTAAGGTTCGTTCCGTGGAACTCAATCTTCCGCAGCGTTGCGCTGCGCATTGTGCCTCTCTGTGCGACCTTTCCGAATCAGCAGAAGCTGGACAGGCCGGTGTGGAAGCCGCTGTGATCGGTGCAACCGGAGCAATGGTTTCAATCCTGCGCGCACCGGAAACCGGAAAGACGGATTCCTACAGCGTATCTTATGAAACGAGTGAAATCTCCGGCATTGCTAATAAGGTGCGCAGTGTGCCGCGAGAATTTATTACGGACGAGGGCAACATGGTCACAGATGAATGTCTCGCCTATATCCGTCCGCTGATCCAGGGAGAGCCGCAGCTCCGTTATAAAAACGGCATTCCGGTACAAATCGTATTGTAATATCCATTGATGGAGGACTGTCTGTGTTTCGCAAAGAACACAGACAGTCTTTCTACAATTCGAACCTTATTTATGTGAGAAACAAATTGACTTTTGACACTGTATATGGTATACTAAAAAACGTTAATTTCAGGTTGATTTTGCATCTAAAAGTCTTATACGCCAAAGGCTTTTGGTGTATAAGCTCGGTTGATTCAGTGCGTCCCCAACAGAAAAATCCGCAAGTGAGGCAAAAAGGAGTGTAAATATGACCAATAAGGAATGGTTTGCCGAAGCAAAATTTGGCATGATGATCCACTGGGGACTCTACAGTCTCCCGGCAGGAGAATGGAAGGGCAGACGAATGGAGAATCTCGGGGAATGGGCGATGCAGTATTTCCGCATTCCGCTTGACGAGTATCAGAGACTGGCGGGCGTGTTCAATCCGATCTTCTTTGACGCGGAAGAATGGGTGCGTATCGCGAAGGATGCCGGAATGCAATACATGGTGTTCACCTCCAAGCATCACGAGGGTTTTGCCATGTTCCATTCAGATGTGTCGAAGTACAACATCGTGGATGCCACACCGTTTGGACGCGATGTTACTGCGGAACTTGCGGAGGCTTGCTATAAGCATGGATTAAAATTCGGTCTTTACTATTCGCAGGATCTTGATTGGAGCGAGCCGAACGGTGGTGGCTACACGGTCGGCAAGACATGGTGTGGCGGCAAGGCGTACTGGACGAACAATTGGGATTTTCCGGACGACAGCGCGAAAGAGTATATACAGTGTTTTGAAGCAAAGATCAAACCGCAGGTCAAGGAAATCCTCACAAAATACGGCGATCTCTGCCTCATATGGTTCGATACTCCCTGTACGATTTCTCCGGCACAGACAGACGAGCTGTACCGCCTTGTGAAACAGTATCAGCCGAACTGCCTTGTCAATTCACGCATCGGCAACGGATGGGGCGACTATCGTTCCACCGGTGACAACCAGGTTGATTTCGACCAGATCGAGGGTAAATCGCATCGTCCGGGAGAAGCGAGCGTGCGCACAGGACTATACGAATGCCCCGCAACCCTCAACGATACATGGGGATATAAGACATATGACCAGAACTGGAAGAGTCCCGAGAGGATTCTGGAACTGAAGAATTCTCTGAACGCGCGCGGGATCAACTATCTTCTGAATGTCGGCCCCGATTATCTCGGAAGGATTCCGGGGCCGAGTGTAGACATTCTCCGGAAAATCGGGGAAAGAAAGAACGCTGTAGAATGATTCGGTATACGGCATTTTGTAAAATTGTGGAGCTGGGCAGCTTTACACGCGCAGCGGAAGTTCTCGGCTACACACAAGCGGCGATCAGCCAAATGGTTCGTTCCCTAGAGGCAGAGTTGAAGCTGACGCTTTTGAATCGAACCCACAGCGGCATCCGACTTACACCGGAGGGGGAACTGATCTATCCGTATATCCAAAAGACTGTCGCTTGTGAACGCGCGCTTGCCGATAAAGCGCGGGAGATTTACGATCTCGGTGCAGGAGAGATCCGGATCGGCACATTTTCCAGCATCTCCCAGCACTGGCTCCCGTCCCTCATCAAACGGTTCAACCAGAAGTATCCGAATATTCTCTTTCGACTTTATCAGGGCGACTATACAACCATGGGCAACTGGTTGCGCTCTGGGTATATCGATTTTTGTTTTGCCGATCTTGCCGCGATTCCGGGCTTCAATACGATCACGTTGGCGAAGGACTCGTTTTTGGCGGTGCTTCCTGTTGATCATCCGTTGGCGAAGCATCCGATGGTGCCGTTGTCGTCTCTGACCTCGGAGCCGTTGATCGCCGCAGAGGAGGGAAATGTAAGTACTGTGCTTGCCGCTTTTGAAAGCATCGGACAGAAGCCGCACATCCAATACGCGGTACACGATGACTACACGATTCTAGCAATGGTGGAGCAGGGACTCGGCTACAGTATTCTGCCTGCGATGGTACTCGACCGGACGAATTATGCATTCCGTGCCGTACCGACCACTCCCGCGATCATTCGGCAGATCGGCGTAGCGTACCGAGATATCGAAATGATGCCGATGGCGACACAGCATTTTATGAAATTTATGAACGATTCTCTCGATGAGTTAGTGCGCGGACATTATACACCTATCCAATAACGGAACTTTAAGAAAACGTTGGCGAAGGTCGTTTTGGTATCGAAAAGACAAGGAGCGCAAGTATCCGATGGATGCGGCGCATGCATAAAAAAGTTTTGGAAATTTTGAAAAAGTTCTTGACTTTCTCCTGCGTTTGTGGTATACTATTCACATCGCAGGGAATATGGAAGCATAGCTCAGTTGGCTAGAGTACTTGCTTGACATGCAAGGGGTCACTGGTTCGAGCCCAGTTGTTTCCACCACCTCCAATCCCCTGAAAACTGGACTATACATTAAAAATAGACAGTGACAAAAAAGAGCCTCTTGTTGTAGAATATATAGAGCTACAACAGGAGGTTTTTGTCATAGTAAGAAAAATACAAAAGTCGTCGGAACTTGTAGGAAGAGCAAAAATGGAACTGATCGTAAAGCATTTTTCAGAGTTGAATGTAGAAGAACTGTTTGAAATTTATAAGTTGCGAGTTTCTGTATTCGTAGTAGAGCAGAAATGCCCCTACCAGGAAGTGGATGATGCTGACCGTTCTGCATACCACCTTTGGTTGAAAGACGAGGGTGGTATGGAAGCCTATGCGCGGGTATTGCCTAAAGGAACAATTTTCCCAACCGTGTCCATTGGCCGTGTGATGACGATAAAACGCCGCTGCGGATTGGGCAGCAAAATTGTGGAAGCTGCCATCAATGTAGCAAAAGAAAATCTTCAAGCAGAGAAAATCACCATCGAAGCACAGGTCTATGCTCGTTCACTGTACGAAAAACACGGTTTCCGGCAGACGTCTGAAGAATTTTTTGAGGATGGCATTCCTCACATTCAGATGCAGCTATACTTATAAATTTCAGTTTGTCAGATTGAAAGGTGGGAAGATTTCATGCCGCTTCAAATCGTCAGAAATGACATCACGAAAATGAAGGTTGACGCCATCG
>CAVIKO010000061.1:0-11920 GCA_963643035.1 bacterium | reverse complement strand
CGAGCGGCAGATTGGACAGCAGACCGATCAGCATGGTGCCGATCACAGCGGAGATAGCGGTCGCAATATAAATCGCACCATAGGATACACCGAGAACATTTGTACCGTCATTGAAGGGATTGGAGAACATATTCGCGTTGACCATCAGGATGTACACCATGGCAAAGAAAGTGGTGGCTCCCGCCATGATCTCCGTGCGGACGTTTGTACCGTTTTCACGGAGCTTGAAGAATTTTTCCATAGAGAATTGGTGTCCTTTCTGAAAATGGATTTTGAAAGACTCCGCCTACACTTTTGTACAACGCAGCGCAGACAGAGTCTTTCACGACTCCTTTATTATATCGCAAAAACAGGAAAAGTCAATAGCGCGAAACAGAGAGGAGCCCACAACGATAAAACGAATCTTTGTGCAATATTTTGTCAGATCCCATTTTTTACGTAATCCGCCCCCAGGAACAGTGCTTTTTCGTTCATCTCAACGAGTTTTTGCGGAAGCATTTCCCGCATAATCGCGCATAGTTCCGCCGCAGTCAGTCCGAGTGCACCGGAGGCTGCCGCCGCACCGAGCAGAACCATATTGAGAACACGCACACTACCGCACGACAAAGTGATCTTCCCGCACGGCACGACAGTGAGCCGCACATCCTGCGTTTCCAGATACGAGAGCATTTCCGCGCCGTTGTAATCCGCATCGGATAACGCATCCGTTACAGGCTTGACCGCCGTATCCGATACGATCACATACCCACCTTTTTTCAAAAACGGTAGATTCCGACATGCCTCCGCCGGTTCAAATGCAATGAGTACGTCCGCCATACCGTGCGGAATCAGGGGAGAAACTGCCGTTCCATCCCCACCGAGCCGCACATGACTGACAACGGAGCCGCCGCGCTGCGCCATACCGATCGTTTCCGCCGTACGCGCCATCTCGCCATGCCGAATCGCCGACTGCGCCAGAATCTTCGACGCGAGTACCGTTCCCTGTCCACCGACACCTGCTAAAATGATATTCCGCATTTATTTCACCTCCGCAATCGTTATCGCTCCTACCGAGCAGATTCCGCCGCACAAGCCACAGCCACAACACAGACCCGGATCGATCGCCGCTTTTCTGCCGTCGCCGGATTTCACCAGTGCCGGACAACCCAACTCCCGAATACACTTCCGGCAGCCGATACACTTATCTGCAAGAATCGTCATCCGTTTTGTCGGCTTGAACAGCGCAATACAAGGGGAACGGAACACAATCGCCGCCACTCTTCCCTGCATCGCTTCCTCCGCCGCCTTCTCGACCGCTTCCACCGCCGCGTCCTGCTCCAACGGATCGACCGTGCAGATCGTCTCCACCCCGATGCCGCGAAGTGCACCTTCGATATCGATTACAGCAGCCACCTCGCCGACTGCCGTTTTTCCGGTGTGCGGATTGGGTTGATGCCCCGTCATGGCCGTCGTGCTGTTGTCGAGAATGACTGCCACCATCGGTGTGTGGTTGTAAACCGCGTTCGCCAAATTCGGCAGACAGGTATGGAAGAATGTCGAATCACCGGAAAAGGAGAAGCACACGGTGTCCGGTTCGACAATGTGGATCCCCTGTGCAATGGTCACACCGGCACCCATACAGAGACAGGTGTCCGTCATATCAAGCGGCATTGCGTTTCCAAGCGTATAACAGCCGATGTCGCCGCAGAATACCGCTTTTTTCCCCGCCCTCCGCATGGCGCGTTTTACGGCATAGAACGATGCGCGGTGCGGACATCCAGCACAGAGAACAGGCGGCCGGATCGGCAGCGCAGGTGCTTTATCCCACACGTTCTCCTTCGGTACAGGCACGTCAAAATAGGCGGCAAGGATCGGCAGAAGCGCATCCACGGACAATTCCCCTGCACACGGTATGGTCCCATCCTCTTTGCCATGGATCTTCAAGCATAGATGCTCTCTTCCGCACAGATAGAATGCCGTCCGTTCCAATACCGGATCCAGTTCCTCCACACACAGTACCGTATCGCAGTCGGCAAGGAAGGAACGCATGGTATCCTCCGGATACGGAAACGGCGTTCCGACCTTGCACAGCGGTGCATATACCCCCAAAATCGACAATGCTTCGGTCACATACGTATAGGATACGCCGCCGCAGAGGATCCCTCGTTTGCCGTTTCCCTTTTCGTATCGATTGTACGGCAGCGCGGACAGCGTATGGCGGAGCCGATGGTTTCTTTCTTCAATCCGCTTATGCGCCGCATAGGACAGCTTCGGGAAGATCACCCAGTCGCTACTTTTTGTGAACCCATCCGGTGTGTGTTCCTCTCTTGTCTCCGGTGCCTCCATCGCGGCATAAGCATGGCAGATCCGTGTAGTCGGCCGGAGAATCACCGGAGTATGCTCTTCCTCCGACAGCCGATACGCATCCGCCACCATCGCCATTGCTTCCTCCGGTGAGGACGGATCAAACACGGGCAGCTTCGCAAACATGGCAAACGTCCGCGTATCCTGCTCTGTCTGCGATGAGATCGGTCCCGGATCGTCCGCCACCAAAATCACCATACCGCCCTTTACGCCGACATACGCGAGGGACATCAGCGGATCGGACGCAACGTTCAGCCCCACCTGTTTCATCGTGACCATTGTTCGCGCCCCAGCATACGACGCTCCCGCTGCCACCTCCATTGCCGTCTTTTCATTGACAGACCACTCCACGTGCATATCCGCCGTGCGATGCTTCACCGCCGATTCCAGTACCTCCGTTGACGGCGTACCCGGATACCCCGTCACCACACGCACTCCGGCCGCCACCGCGCCCAGCGCGATCGCTTCGTTTCCCATAATGAGCCTTTTTGTCATTCTGCCTTTTCTCCTCTCTATTCCTTTCCAAGGAAGCACTGAATCTACGGATTCTATACTGAAATACGCAGTGCCGTTGCCCATCTGCGCAAAAAGCAACCTTCCGTAGAAAGCCTTCTATCTATTATTTATGTTTTATGTTATCTTCGACTGTCTGCACAGCGCACATCCGTTACAGTCAGTTCCTTCCCGTCTACGACAAAGTCAATTTCAAACGCGCCGTAAGGCATATGGTAGCGTCGCTCCGGTGTGTGCTGATACCCGGGACGCGGATCCTGCGCCAGAATGGCAGACAGCGGCGCGCGCTTTTCCGGCGGGATCCGCTCCTGCAGTATGTCCGGAAAAACGACCGTGAGCCGTCCCTCCTCCCCCGTCACGGCAAACCCGTCCACGGCGTCCATATGAATGTCCGTGTACGGCAGATACGGCTTAATATCGTACAGCATCGTGCCAGATTGGAGATCGGCACCATCCACATAAAGCACTGTGCCGTACGTATCGTCCTTTTCCACGGAAACGAGCCGCACCGATGAGAGACCAATCGGATTCGGACGGTTCGGCGAACGGGTGGCGAACACACCCATGCGCCGATTGCCGCCGAGCTTAGGCGGACGAACCGTCGGTGACCAGGTTCCCGCCGTACGCTTGAGATTGAAATGCCATAATAACCACAGATGGGTATACCGTTCGATACCGCGCAGCGCATCCGGATTCCGATAGGCGGGCAGAAATATAATCCGCGAGCGCACATCTGCCAGTCCGCTTTGACGGGGAATCCCGAACCGATCCGTATAATCGTTCTCAATATAGGCAATATATTCCATATATCCTCTTTTTTTACGCGCATCCGCTGCGTCTGGTTTATTTTGTATTCCACATCCCGTATATTATACCATAAATCTGCGTCCTCGGCAAGAACTTATCATAACTTTCGATGTTTCCTCGTCCATTTCCCGATTTTTCCAAAAAGATTCACAAATTTCCCCTTGTTTTTTCAGTGAATCTGCGGTATGCTTTGTAGGGTATAGCCATTGCTCCGATCTTCAATCGCCGATAAGCCATACCACGCATCAGGCAATATGTATTTTATCCGGCACAGGCAACAGCTTGCCGAAAAAAAGACGCGTTTTTCGCGTTTCAGAGACTCTCGGCAGTAAAAAAGACCGATAGTGCCAAAAAAAAATCGCGTTTTTTGGGAGAAATTCTTATTTTGCTATTGAAATCTCCCAAAAAATGATGTAGAATATAGTGTAGTATACACAATAAGAAATCCGCTTGTGTTTTTGAAAGGAGCAGCATATGTCCAACCGTCTGTTTCAGGGTATCATTCATCAGATGAGGGATGCCGTTGACCGCGTCATCGGTGTCATCGATGACAATGGAGTCATCATTGCCTGTAGCGAACTTGTAAAGATCGGTGAGATGAAGCAGGGAGTCCGCGATGAACTCGCTTACACCTCCGATGCCATCACGTCCGGCGGCTACACCTATAAGCCGATCGGTACCGGTTCCAAATGGGAGTATATCGTTTTCATCGAGGGAGAGGACAAATTTGCCGAAAAGATGGCGACGGTTCTTGCCGTATCTCTTTCCAACATCAAGAATCTCTATGATGAAAAGTATGACAAGAGTTCGTTTATCAAGAACATCATTCTCGACAACATTCTGCCGAGCGATATCTACATCAAGTCGAAGGAACTGCGGTTTAACGCCGAGGAGACACGCGTTGTATTCCTCATCAAGTTCCACTCCAAATCCGATGTGCTGTCCTTTGATATGGTACAGAACATCTTCCCTGATAAGAACAAGGATTACGTCATCTCCACCGGTGAGCAGGACATCGTTCTTGTAAAAGAAGTTAAGCCAAACACAGACATCCGCGATATCGAAAAAATGGCGAAATCCATCGCGGATACCCTTAATTCCGAATTCTATACCAAGGTTTCCATCGGTATCGGCACCGTAGTCGACAACATCAAGGATCTTGCACGTTCTTATAAAGAAGCGCAGGTCGCTCTGGAGGTCGGCAAGGTATTTGACACCGAAAAGAACATCATCAGCTATGAAAATCTCGGCATCGGCCGTCTGATTTATCAGCTTCCGACCACCCTTTGCGAAATGTTCCTCCAGGAAGTTTTTAAGAACGGCAGTCTGGACGCTCTCGACCGCGAAACACTCATGACGATCCAGTGCTTCTTTGAAAACAACCTGAATGTCTCCGAAACCTCCCGGAAGCTCTTCGTCCACCGGAACACCCTCGTGTACCGTCTTGAGAAGATCCGCAAACTCACCGGTCTGGATCTGCGCGAATTTGACCATGCCATCACCTTCAAGGTCGCACTCATGGTCAAGCGTTACCTTACCACCAAGCCTGTAAAGTATTGATTTCTCCCACAAAAACGCATATCTCCGCGTCGGGAACTGTCCACCTCTGCTCGGTTGGACAGTTCCTGCACTATTTATATATCCTGTTCGTATCTCTGCAACATTTCATACGATAATCCGGAGATTGTATATATCATTTGCACATTTTTACGCACAGGATTAGAATATGGCGTGGATTTGTGTGCCATTCGTTCCGCCATAAGCCCAAAGCCGCACGACCGGGCAGCTACGGCTGTCTGACCGCACGGTACCAAAACTATATGATTGATTTTGTAAACGTTAAAAAAGCGTATCCGAACGGTACGCTCGCCTTAAAGGGGATCAATCTCCACATCGATGACGGCGAGTTTGTGTTCGTTGTCGGACATTCCGGCGCCGGGAAAACCACGCTGATGAAGCTGTTGCTCCGGGAAGAAAAAGCAACGTCCGGCAAACTCGTTGTGGGAGACTACAACCTCACCACCATGTCGAACTTCAAGGTGCCGTACTACCGCCGGGAGCTGGGCGTGGTGTTCCAGGATTTCCGTCTGTTCCCCAAAAAGACTGTCTTTGAAAACGTTGCATTCGCCATGGAGGTTGTCGGCACCCCGCGCAAAATGATTCGCCGCCGGATTCCTGCAATTCTCAACACCGTGAATCTCGCCGGCAAACAGGACTCCTTCCCGAATGAGATCTCCGGCGGTGAACAGCAGCGCGTTGCGCTTGCCCGCGCTCTAGCCAACAATCCGAAGGTTATCATCGCGGATGAGCCTACGGGAAACATCGACCCGAAAATGTCCCTTGAAATCATGAATCTGCTTGTGAAGATCAACAGGCTCGGCAAAACCGTGATCGTTGTGACGCATGAGAAAAACCTTGTTGACTATTATAAGCAGCGCGTGGTCATTCTGAAAGACGGTCTGATCGTGGACGACCGGGTGGGAGGAATGTTCCAATGAAACGTTACAGCTTTTTCTACTTTATCGGGCAGGCGATCCGCGGCCTTTGGCGCAACGGTGTTATGACTTTTGCCTCCATCGCGGTACTCATGAGCTGCCTTGTCGTAATCGGCGGCTTTTCCCTGCTCGTCTACAACATAGATGTAAATCTCGAAAACTTCGGACTTCTCAATGAGGTCATCGTTTCTCTCGATTACGATCTGCAGGAGGAGGAAATTGTCGAAATCGGAGATAAGCTCTCCTCTCTCGACAATGTGGAATCCGTCACGCGGATTACCAAGGATGAGGCCATTGTAGAACTTGGTGAGGACTATAACACCTCTGTGGACGACATTACCTCCGGCGAAGAGGTAAATCCGCTCAGCGACGAATATCGGATCATTTACACATCCAACGATAAGGTGGCGGAAATGGAATATCAGATCCATCAGATTGAGGGTGTGCGCAAATTTCGCGATATGCACAATCTGTCCGTGACCATCGAAAACTTCAAAAGCGGCGTAATGATGATCTTCACGTGGTTCTTAGCAATTCTCGCCGTAGTCAGCGTCTTTATCATCGTCAACACCATCAAGCTGTCCGTATTCGCCAGACGGCACGAAATCAGCGTCATGCGCTATGTCGGCGCGACTGGATGGTTCATCACGCTACCGTTCCTCATCGAGGGTACCATCATCGGACTGCTCGCCAGCGCAGTCGCGTATTTTGTGGAATGGTACTTCTACGGCTATATCGTGAACGTTGTCATGACCGATATGCAGATGATCACCATCGTACCGTTTGCCACCATTCAACCCTATGTGTTGTGGGGCTTTATCGCACTCGGTGTTCTCACCGGCATTATTGGCTCCTCGATTTCGCTCGGCAAATACCTGAAGCAGTAACCCGTCTACACTGTAATAAGAGAAAGGAATGACCGCATATGAAAAAACTGTCCCGGCTTCTTGTCTGCGGCGGCATATGTCTTGCCCTGCTATTCTCCCCCGGGTCTGACCTTTCGAGAACGGCATTCGTGCGCGGCGACAACTCGCTGACCGATGCCACTGTCCAATCCTATGAGCAGCAGCTTGCGGAGCTGTCCCGGAAGCAGGAGGCTGCGCTCGCTCAGATCAGTGCTCTCAAGGATGATATTTATGAAGCGCAAAACACAAAATACGCCTACGACGAGCTGGTCAATCTGTCGATCAAAAAAAAGAATCTAACTCAGATGCAATACGACAGTATTACGGAGCAGATCGCCGATAAAGAAGCTCTCATTGAGGAAGCTAGCGTTAACATTACATCTCAACGGGAGGCGCGTTTATCCCGTCTCCGCGCACTGCAGGACGCCGGAAAAGCGAATTATCTCGAGATCCTCCTCGGCGCTACCGACCTTGTGGACTTTCTCACCCGTGTCGACCGCGTGTCCACTATGATGGAATACGACCAGCATGTGCTGGAATCCTTGGAGGAAAACCGTACACAGCTGCAAATGGCACAAGCGGAATTGGAACACAGTCTGGAGCTGCAGCAATCCGTTATGGAACAGCTGGAGGACAGCATTGCCCTAGCACAACAGGCGGCAGAGGAATCCCGGGTGTATATGGAAAAGCTACAGAGCGATGAAAGCTCCGCCGTCGCCGCATATTGGGCCGCCAAGGAAAAGGAAAACGAACTCAACAGTCAGTTGCAAACCTATTTGCAGGAATTGCAAGCCAAGCAGCAGTCCGCCTACGTTGGCGGCGCACTGGACTGGCCTCTGCCGACGGATGTGTATTATCAGGTTTCATCAGAGTATGGCTATCGTACCTTATGGGGTGTGAGCGATTTTCATCTCGGCATCGACCTTGCCTGTGCCTGCAATACGGCTGTCTATGCCGCGAACGCCGGAACTGTACTGAAAAGCGAATACCATTACAGCTACGGCAACTACGTCCTCATCGACCATGGCGGCGGGATCTCCACCCTGTACGCGCACATGAACGAGCGTTGGGTCAGTGCGGGCGACACTGTTGCCGCCGGGCAGCAGATCGGCAAGGTCGGTACCACAGGCTCCTCAACCGGCTACCATCTTCATTTTGAGGTGCGTGAGAACGGAAGCACAACGGATCCGCGCGGGTACATCAACCTACCGTAACAACATTCTACCAGAAAACAGGAAAGACCGCGTGCGATAGAACGGAATCCCCGCATATCGCACGCGCGGGTATTATTGCGTATGCCAAAGAAAATTTCTATTGGTGCGACCATCGCCATCACCCTGATCGGCTGCGTCATGACGTTCCAGACGACATATCTCGTGCTGTATAATCGCTATGAAAAGCAGTATGCCGCAGACGCGATCTCCGTGGTTTCCAAAACGAATCTGTCCGGAGACAGCACGGACACAGCAGCAGATGCATCCTCCTCCGATTTCATGGCAAAGTTGGAAGCGAAGATCGGCGAAATCGACTACATTTTCCGCAATTACTACATCGGGGAGTTGGACGACGAGGAGCTTGTTGACATGGTAGCGGCCGGATACATTGCCGGAACCGGGGACGATTACGCCGCGTATTATTCCGCTGAAGGATTCGCCGATTTCATGAGCGACATGGAAGGCGAGACGTCCGGCATCGGCATCAATGTCATCTATAACACCGATTATCGCGTGATCGAGGTCATCAGCGTCACGCCCGATTCTCCGGCGTCGGAGGCAGGATTACAGACGGGCGACTTCATCGTATACGTTGGAGAAGGCGAGGAAAAACAGTCGGTCGCGGAGCTCGGGTACAATCCATCCGTCGCAAAGCTGCGCGGAGAAGAGGGTACGGTGGCGGTCTTCACCGTGGCGCGCGGGGAAAATCACGACGAAATGATCGATTTCCATGTAACCCGCCAAAAGATAGACAGCCAGTCCGTTCTATATCATGTGTACGCGCCGGACAACACAATCGGGGTCATTAAGATCACAGGATTCGATTCCAAAACACCGGAGCAGTTTGTCACCGCCGTAGAAGAGCTGGCCGGGAATCAGGGCTGTGAACGGCTCGTCATCGATCTGCGGTACAATCCTGGCGGAGAACTTTCGTCCATCGTGACCGTTCTCGACTACATTCTGCCGGAGGGGCCGATCATCCGAATCTTTGATGCGGACGGTAATCAGGTAGACGAATACGACTCCGAAGCGACCGAGCTGAACATTCCCATGGCGGTCCTCGTCAACGGCAGCACGGCAAGCGCAGCAGAGCTGTTCACCAGTGCGCTCCGTGATTATGACAAGGCGGTCATTGTCGGTACCACCACATTCGGCAAGGGATGTATGCAAACAACTGTTCCCCTCTCGGATGGCAGTGCGGTTTCCGTCACATACAGGATGTATTCCCCGCCGTATGGTGAAAACTATCATGGTGTCGGAATCACACCGAACGTCGAAGTAGAACTGGACGAATCGCTTGCCGAAAAGAACATCTACAAAATCACCGACGAGGAGGACAACCAACTCGCCGCAGCGGTAGAGGCAGTACGTTCTCGCTGAGGACATACCATCGTTCTCCGCCGCATGTACTAAGGTTGCGCTGAATCCATCACGTTTTGGTGCCAAAAGCCTTGGACGTAAGAATTTTTGGCGCGAAATCAACTTGATATCAGTGTTTTCCTTGGAATTAGAAACATCACATCGTAAGAAGAGACACAGGAAGGAAGCAACCATCATGGATCAGGCAAAACTCACCAAATACACCGCAGAAGGTTACAAAACGCTGACGGACGAGCTGACCTATCTGAAGCAGGTCAAGATTGAGGAGGTTAAGAAAAGCCTCGCAGAGGCGCGTTCATTCGGCGACTTATCGGAAAATAGCGAATACGATGAAGCGAAAAATGAACAGGCTAAGGTCGTCACCCGGATCGCGGAGTTGGAAAGCCTCATCGAACACGCTGTTGTGGTGGACGAATCCGAAATGAAGGCGGACGTCGTCAACCTGGGTTCCACGGTCAAGGTACTGGATCTGGAATTTGAAGAAGAAATCGAGTATAATCTTGTCGGTACGAACGAAGCGAACCCGATGCTCGGCAAGATCTCCGACAGGAGCCCCATCGGTAGCGCAATGATCGGTGCAAAAGAGGGCGACATCGTCACAGTGGATACGCCGGACGGAGAACTGAAGTTCAAGATCCTCTCCGTGTCCCGTACCAAGAACAACGGCTGAACCGTCCAATCCACGAAAAAGCATCCGAAAGGAAAAGGAATTAAAATATGACTGACAATCAAGTGCAGGCAAACGCGCCGCAGGAAAATCTGAGCGAGATTCTGCAGATCCGCCGTGACAAGCTGAAGGCTTTGCAAGACGCGGGACGCGATCCGTTTCAGATCACCAAGTACAGTGTGACCCACCACAGCAGCGACATCAAGGACAATTACGATACGTTAGAGGGAAAAGATGTTTCTGTCGCAGGCAGAATGCTTTCCAAACGAATCATGGGCAAAGCATCGTTCTGCCATGTGCAGGATCTGCACGGCACCATTCAGGTGTATGTCGCACGGGACGCGATCGGTGAGGACGCTTACGCAGATTTCAAAAAGCTCGACATCGGCGACATCATCGGTGTGACCGGTACCGTATTCAAGACGAAAACCGGAGAAACCTCCCTACATGCAACCGGGGTCACGCTTCTCTCCAAAAGCCTACAGCCGCTACCGGAAAAATTCCATGGACTGACCAATGTGGACACTCGGTATCGCCAGCGATATGTGGATCTCATCACGAACCCGGAAAGCCGCGATGTGTTCATAAAGCGCTCCCGGATTATCTCCACGATCCGTCGCTTCCTCGATGCGCAAGGCTTCATGGAAGTGGAGACACCGATTCTCGTATCGAACGCCGGCGGTGCCGCTGCCAGACCGTTTGAAACACACTTCAACGCGTTGGATGAGGATTTCCGGCTGCGTATTTCTCTGGAACTTTATCTGAAACGGCTGATCGTCGGCGGGCTGGAGCGAGTCTATGAGATCGGCAGAGTTTTCCGCAATGAGGGACTGGACACACGCCACAATCCTGAATTCACGCTGATGGAGCTGTATCAGGCATACACGGATTACCACGGCATGATGGATCTGACAGAGAACCTGTACCGCTATGTTGCGAAGGAGGTTCTTGGCACCACGACCATCACCTACAATGGAGTGGAAATGGATCTCGGCAAGCCGTTTGCCAGAATCACCATGGTAGATGCTGTCAAGCAATATTCCGGTGTAGACTTCCACGAAATCCACACACTGGAGGAAGCCAGAGCTGCGGCAGATGCGCATCATGTGTCATACGAGGCACGGCACAAAAAGGGCGACATTCTCAATCTGTTCTTTGAGACCTTCGTCGAAGAGCATCTCATTCAGCCGACATTCGTGATGGATCATCCGGTGGAGATCTCCCCGCTGACCAAACGCAAGCCGGAGGATCCCGACTACGTGGAACGGTTCGAATTCTTCATGAACGGCTGGGAAATGGCAAATGCGTATTCCGAGCTGAACGACCCGATCGACCAGAGGGAACGCTTTGCCGCGCAGGAGGAACAGTTTGCCTCCGGCGATGAAGAAGCGAACCACACCGATGAGGACTTTTTGAACGCTCTGGAGATCGGTATGCCTCCGACAGGCGGCATCGGCTATGGCATCGACCGGATGTGTATGCTTCTGACCGACTCCGCCGCGATCCGTGACGTTCTACTCTTCCCGACAATGAAACCCCTTGACTCCGAAAAGAAGGCGAAGAAGCCCGAAGAGGCACCCGCCGAGGCTGCTCCTG
>CAVIKO010000060.1:1112-12185 GCA_963643035.1 bacterium | reverse complement strand
AGTTGGGCGTATACACGAAAAGTCCGCATCTTTATAGACTTTTTGACTTTAAACCGACCCGAAATCAGTGCTTGCCTTCTATTCATCACAGAGAAACGGATATGCAGACATGGAAAAGACAATCAAAACCAATCGCGTTCGCAAACGAAAAAATGAGGTCAACATGACCGATGGCTCCATCATCCGCCACTTGGTCGTATTTGCGGCTCCTCTTCTTCTCGGAAACATCTTTCAGCAGCTTTACAATACCGTAGACACGTGGGTCGTCGGTAAATACGTTTCCAACGAAGCGTTTTCCGCAGTCGGCACGGTCGGCCCCATCATCAATATGCTCATTGGCTTCTTCATGGGCTTATCCAGTGGTGCGGGAGTCGTAATCTCTCAGTATTACGGTGCCAACAAGACGGAAGAGGTACGCAAAACTGTCCACACTTCTCTCATGATGACCATCATTCTCGGACTGATTTTTACCGGACTGGGCATCGCTCTCATTCCCGGTATGCTCAGGTTGATGAACACACCGGCGGAAGTCATCCCGGAATCCACAACGTATCTCACGATCTATTTCAGCGGAGTGCTGGGGTTGATGCTGTACAACATGGGTTCCGGCATTCTGCGCGCGGTCGGCGATTCCACACGTCCGTTTTATTATCTTGTGGTTTCCGCAGTCATTAACACGGTCTTGGATCTGGTATTTGTGCTGCGTTTTGACATGGGAGTAGCCGGTGTAGCATGGGCTACAATCATCGCACAGGGGATCTCAGCAGTATTGACGATCATCACCCTTATGCGCAGTGATTCCTGTATTCGGGTATCCCTACGCGCACTCCGGCTCCATCTCGATATGCTCCGAAAAATCATTCGGGTCGGCATTCCCGCAGCACTGCAGATGGCAGTCACATCGTTCTCCAATGTGTTTGTCCAGTCCTATATCAACCATTTCGGCGCGGACTGCATGTCCGGATGGACCGCCTATGGGAAGATCGACACGCTACTCATGTTGCCGATGCAGTCTCTCGCTCTTGCGTCCACAACCTTTGTCGGGCAGAACCTCGGCATCGGCAAGGTGGACAGAGCAAAACGGGGCGTACGGATCGCGCTTGCTCTGTCGCTTGTCACCGCAGTCATTCTGATGATTCCGGTGATGGTGTTCGCACCGTCTCTTGTGGCGTTCTTCAATACAAAATCGACCGTCGTTGCATACGGCACAATGTTTCTGCGGTATATCTCTCCCTTTTACGTGCTGTGCTGCTTCAACCAGATTTATTCCGGTGCGCTTCGCGGCGCGGGAAATACCCGTGCGCCGATGATCATCATGCTCACTTCCTTTGTGGTTTTTCGGCAACTCTACCTCTTTATACTGACCCACTTTATCACAAATACAATCCTTCCCGTAGCGATGGGATATCCTGCCGGGTGGCTCGTATGCAGTCTTTTGACCTTTTTGTATTACCGCAGGGCGGATCTCGCGAAAAGCCGGATCGTGGACATAGAGAGTACAGAGACAGACGCAGCATAGGGCACCCACGAAGGAATGCCCCCGTTCGCGGGATATTTACGATTTTCCCCCTGTAATTGCGAGGGGAACAGCATATACTGGAGGTACAGACCGTATAAAGAGGTATGCTTATGACACTTATTGAATTTTTCGACAAATGTCCGCTGGAGAATATCATCGGTTCGCTGGCACTCTGTCCGAAACGGGTGATCTTTCTTGGCTCTAACCGCTCCAGAATGGAATCCGCACTGACCGCGATCCGGAAAATCCTGCGAGAGCAGGAGCTCCATGTGATCGTCTCCTATCGCATGGTGACAAAGAACGACATTACCGGAATCTTAACCGTGCTGCGCGATATTTTGTCTCAGGACAATGCCATTTCCCATGCGGAGGAGGAGTATGTCTTTGACTGCTCCGGCGGAGATGAGGCGGCTCTCGTGGCAGTCGGACTGGCGTTCCGGTTCACACATTCCCGTCTCTTCCGAATCCAGTGCGAGACACGGCGCGGCGTACTGTATCACCTTCCCTCTCATGCATCCGGAGAGATTGTGCGGGAACCTTACGACGGTACAGACAAAATCTCCATGACGGTCGCACAGAATCTGCTGCTCCACGGCGGCAATTTAGAGGAAGATATGGTCTCCGAAAATGCTTCCGCCGGGTACCCATTCCGGGACAGCGTATACGGAGATATCAACCGCCTGTGGGAAATCTGCCGTCAGGACTGCGCCGCGTGGAACACGAAAATCGGTAGGTTTTCGAACGCGCTCCGGACAATTGATGAAGAAAAATCCGCATTCCGTCTGGAGGAAACCGAAAGCAATCGGCTTGACGATGGGTTCCTACACACGTTGGCGAAAACCGGCTCCATGACAATTGCGGACGATGGGATGCACAGGATCTGTACATTCAAGAATCCATATATGCGCGACTGTTTGACAAAAGCGGGAACGCTTCTCGAATACAAGACATACATGACGGCGCTTCACTATCGGCACGGCGCGTATCCGACACCATTTACGGACGGTTGTCCCGGAGTGGTGATCCGCTGGAACGACGCGCGGAACACCTCGCGCAACGAAATCGACGTGCTGCTTATGCAGGGGGTTGTTCCCTACTTTATCTCCTGTAAAAACGGAGAGATTAAGACGGACGAGCTGTACAAGCTCAACACTGTAGCTGGACGGTTCGGGCAGAAATACGCGCGCAGGATTCTTGTCTCCACTACCTATTTTGAAGAAAACCGTTCGGAATCGGCTGCCCAGTCTCTCAGAGAACGCGCAAAAGAAATGAACATCCGCCTAATCGAACGGGTACACCGGATGGACGACAGAACCTTTTTTGAGGCGTTGACCGAAGAAGCGCACAAGCTGTCCGAAATGCACGACTGGATTGTATGAAGGAAATGATTCTGGTATATTGCAGAGGACAGTCGGAGCCGCCCCTGTGTGTCTCCCGTGAAATGGCGGAACGGATGACAAGATAAAAAGCGTTTTCTTAAAGATGCGCTGGATTCGTCGTTTTCCTGAAAATCAGCGCAAATCTTAATTCAATCTTAATCGTGTCATATAAGGATATTAAATTCGAGATGGTATACTATAGTCAATGAAAACCATGCCATCCGAAAGGATCCCACACGATGAAAACCGTCTACATACTGTTGACCCGTTCCAATACGATCATGTCCCGTCTGGTACATCTGTTCACACACGCGCACTATACACATGTATCCATTTCCCTCTCGTTGACCGACGCGCACTTCTACAGCTTTGGCAGAAAGAATATTTCCCGACCGTTGCCAGCCGGATTTATCAAGGAGCCGCTTGCCGCAGGATTTTTCGGTTCCCATCCGGAGACAGAATGCACCCTGCTCGCTTTATCCGTGGACGACGGCGTATTCGATTTGATCCAGCGGCGGCTGTCGAATATGGAGCAAATCGCGGGCGTCTATCGGTACAATCTGCTCGGTGTGCTGTTCTGCTATTTCGGAATTGCGCGGAGCCGGAGACGGCATTATTTCTGTTCCCAGTTTGTCGGAGATGTATTAGACCGAAGCGGCGCCGCTGTACTGCCCAAGCCATCCTCCCTGATGCGTCCGATGGATTACACGGGACTGGACAACATGAAAACCGTCTACACTGGCAATATCGCGCGGCTCATGCAAACGGTGCGGTAAAATACGCATACACACAAAAATGGACCTGTACTCTCGAAAAGTACCGGTCTTTTTTGTTCTGAAAATTGTACTCGGAAATGTACCTTGTGTATGAAGACAGTGTAGACATCGCGTGCTTCTGCTACCCCTCTTTCACAAACTCTGGATTTTTTCACGTTTTCTCTTGCAATCCGGTCAAAAATATGCTATGCTTTCTGCATCAGGTACGGAGGAATACAGATATGGAAGTATATATGGGGCGACCAACGGATTCTGCCACACGGCTCGATAAGGAAATGCGCGTATACGATTTTCTCGATCGGCTTGGAATCGCCTACAAACGGGTGGATCATCCGGCGGCGATGACCATGGACGACTGCACCGGCGCGGATGAGGCTCTCGGCGTGCTGATGTGCAAAAATCTCTTTCTATGCAATCGTCAGAAAACGGCATTCTATCTTCTTCTCATGCCAGGAGACAAGCCGTTTCACACAAAGGAACTGTCCGGTCAGCTGGGCGTGGCGCGTTTATCGTTTGCAGACGCGGAGGCAATGGAACAATACCTCGACATCACACCGGGAGCTGTCAGTGTCATGGGACTGATGAACGACCGTGAGAATCACGTTCGATTGCTCATCGACCGGGATCTGCTCACAGCGACAGATTTCGGGTGCCATCCCTGCGTGAACACATCCAGTCTCTGTCTCACGACTACGAATCTGCTCACAAAATTTCTGCCCGCTGTCCACCACAAATACACCCCGGTCACACTGTCCGCTGCGGAATAATCATTGACCGCGTTTGATATACGGGGAGGTACGCAGAAACCAGCCGCCGTCCTTGCCTGAGAGATACGCATAAAGGTCATCCGCACGGCGGAGAGCAGCAAGCTGTGTCTTTGTCTTGTCCGGAAGCTTTTGATAATCCGCAGGTTTTGTCACAATCGACAGCTCCGTGTTTTTTTTCCGTTTACCAAGCCACGCACATCCTTTTTCATTCGCGGCAAGAAGCAGTGTGCACCGCGGACGTTCGGACAGGATCGCTTCGGTTACAGCAGTGGCACAGAACAGCGCGGAACGGCGAAGTCTGGCATTCGTATATTTTTTGCACGCGGCATCTTCAAAAAACGCAGTTCCAAATGCGGTTCGGTATGCCGATTTACGCAGCCTTTCGTATACACCGCCTGCCGCCTCCCGCAGTTCCGGAGCCGTATCCGGCGCAAAAAAACGGAAATATGCATGGAGATGGTCGAAATAGGGCGCGAGGGGAGTGACAGACTCCGATCGAACCGCGCACCACACGTTCTCCGGCACATAGTTCTGTACACGATCCAACTCCCCTGTATATAGCCATTCGCGAATCCGGCTGGCACTGACAACATGTGCGGACAAGCGCGGTACGGCGATCGGTTGACAATCGGAGCCGCGCAGCGCGTCAATGTACCAGAGGCCAAGCTTATCGTTTGCACCCAATGGCTCAATCCCCAGTGCGTCACACAGACATTCCTCCGCCACAGCAGCTCCCATGCCTGGATTATCCCGCAGATATTCCGCGCGTTTTGCATCCAATTCCGGCGTATGGAACTTTTCCGCAAGGTGCAGCAGCGCAGCGGTATCTCCCCTTTCACTGCCGAATACAAGGCGCGTGGCACCGAGACAACTAGCAATCGACACTCCGGCGCGTGCAAAGCTCTCTCCACCTGCGGCGCACCACGGATACGGTAGTTCCACAATGAGATCCACACCTAACTCTGCAAGCAGTGCGGCGCGGCGGTATTTGTCCCACACGGCGGGCAGACCGCGCTGGACGAAATTGCCGCTCATGACTGCGATCAGCACGCCATTCTCGCCGCATTCCGCTTTTGCCCGCTGAAACAACGCGACGTGTCCGCTGTGGCATGGGTTCGTTTCACAAATGACGGCAGAGATTTCGTTCATATTTTGTATTTTCCTCCGAAATGCGAAAAACTTCTTGAAAAACGGACTTCTATCGTATATAATTATAAAAGGTTTTTTTTATTTTGTCAATTTTGAATTTCACGGAATCCCGCCAAACCCACGGTTTTTTTCGGGATTCCAATGTATGGGAGGAAATTTTTCATGAAAGTTCTTGTCGTCAACGCTGGTTCATCTTCTCTCAAGTATCAGCTTTTTGACACCGCCACCGAATCCGTTCTTGCCAAGGGTATCTGCGAGCGCATTGGCATCGATGGCCGTATTGAACATAGAAAGGGCGAATCCGGTGAAAAGATCAAAGCCGAGATCCCGATGCCGGATCATGCTGTCGCCACAGAAATCGTTATCAAATATCTGACCGATCCCGAAACCGGCGTAATCTCCTCCATGAACGAGATTGAAGCCGTTGGACACCGCGTGGTTCATGGCGGTCCCTACTTCTTTGAATCCGTGCTTCTGACCGACGATGTGCTTGCCAAGCTGGAGCTGTGCCGCGATTTTGCTCCGCTCCACACCGGTGCGCATATTATGGGTATCAAGGGCTGTCTCGCCGTCATGCCGGAAAAGCCGCAGGTTCTCGTATTTGACACAGCGTTCCACCAGACCATGCCGGAACAGGCGTATATGTACGGTATCTCCTATGATATGTACGAGAAGTACCACATCCGCCGCTACGGTGCACACGGCACCTCCCACCGCTATGTATCCCGTGAAATGGCAAAACTCCTCGACAAGCCGCTGGAGGACACCAAGATCATCACCTGCCACATCGGCAACGGTTCCTCAATCTCCGCGGTCAAGGGCGGCAAGTGCATCGACACTTCCATGGGTCTCACGCCTCTGGAAGGTGTGCTGATGGGCACCCGTTGCGGCAGCATGGACCCCGCCGTTGTTACATTCATCATGGAGCGAGAGGGTTATACTCCTGCACAGATGGAAGAATACATGAACAAGAAGTGCGGTTTCCTCGGTCTCTCCGGCATTTCCTCCGACAGCCGTGACATTGAAGCCGCAATCCTGAAGGGAGACAAGAGAGCGTACCTCGCCGCCTCCACTCTTGCATATCAGGTTAAGAGATACATCGGCGCATACACCGCTGCGATGAACGGTCTGGACGCCATCGTATGGACCGCCGGTATGGGTGAAAACAATCCGGAACTGCGCGACCGCGCCTGCACCGATATGGAATACTTTGGCATCAAGATCAACCGTGAGCTCAACGCCGTAACCCACCACCAGCCGAACACCGTGGAGATTTCCACCCCTGACTCCAAGGTCAAGGTATACGTGCTCCCGACCAACGAAGAGCTGATGATCGCATCCGACACCGAAGCGATTGTCAAGAATCTGAAGTAATCCTACTACATACGTCTGTATCTCACGGAATTTGCATTCACGTGGAATCCGGGAATCTTATTTTCACTTAAACGAGGCCAATATTAATGAAAAAACAAGCACTTTTCTCCTTGCTTCTTGCCGCATTGCTGCTTACCGGCACCGCCTGTGGTTCCGGAGATACAAACGACACCACAGCAAATACAAATGAAACCACAGCAAATACGGAATCCGTTACAGCTGAGACAGAATCCGAGACACTGTACACCGACCACCTGCCGGACGATCTTGATTTCGCCGGCGCAACGGTACGGATTCACGCACGCGGTGACGAGGACAGCCTGTTGGAGGTTTCTGTGGAAGAACTGAACGGCGACGTACTCAATGACGCTATCTACAACCGGAATATGCGCGTATCGGAACGTCTGAACGTGGTTCTTGAACGCGTAGATGGGGCCGGTTGGGCAGATTATCGTAATGAGCTGGCGAAAATCAAAGCGTCTATTGCCTCTGGTGACAATGCATATCAATGCATTGCGGCTTGGAATGCGCATGTTACGCCGCTGGCCTTGGAAAACTGTTTTCAGAATCTCAATTCCGTGTCATATCTGGAAACCAGTATGCCGTGGTGGAACCAGACCACGGTTAAAACTCTGGCACTGGGTGGTAAATTGTTCTTTGTGACGGGTGATATATCTTTCCTGACAACGTTCGGAGGGGCATATGTACTGTTCACCAATGACAAGATTGTAGAGGACAACGGTATTTCTTCCATTCCGGATATGGTACGCAACGGTACCTGGACGCTGGATAATATGCTGTCCATTACAAAAACCATCTATAATGATGTGGACGGCAACGGTATCATGGACGAGAAGGATACCTATGGAATCATCACAGATACCTACAACTCTTTGGATTCTTGGTATACTGCATCTGATATTCACCAGGTCACATTAGGAGAAAACTATATCCCGGTCTATACGCCACAAATGGAGAGAGTATCCGGATTGGTGGACAAGATATACCCGATGTTCTATAATGGCAGTCTTGTCGGCTCTTATCGTACCGATTCGGACACACAGGTGAATATGTTCAAAAACGGGCAAGCACTGATGATTATTCGTGAGCTCGATAATGCACGTGTATCTTTCCGCGATATGGAAGACAATTACACAATCAATCCAATGCCGAAATATGACGAGGCTCAAAGCGGATACTACTCCAATGCTTACACCGGTGCCACAATCTGGTGTATTCCAACAGACAACCCGGAACCGGATACTGCCGCTGCCGTAATGGAAGCACTTGCTGCTGACTCCTATGCAAATGTAATGCCTGCATACTTTGAAGATTGTATGCAAGGTAAACTTTCTCGGAACGAAAATACAACGGATATGTTGGAAATCATCCGGGAGGGCGCAGTTGCAGATCTCGAGTGTCTCTTTTCCGATGTTCTTGGCAACCCGCACCATATCATGCGCGATGTATTCTCTGATAAGAATGCTTCCGCCAATGTTGCTTCCTGGTATGCAACGAACAATGAAATGATTCAGACGCAAATTGACTCTACTATCGAAGCGATTCAGAGCCTGCAGTAACATCCTCTTACCCCCAAAAAGATCTCCTCTGCCGTTTTTACGGTATGGGAGGTCTTTTTTGTGCCAAATCCGTGTAGGGACTCACGTCTTCTCTTGCGTTTTCACAAGAAATCAATTATACAATAGAAAACAAATGATATCTGCATCATAACTGCCACTACGTGCGAATCATCACAAAACACCCGTGTGCGTGTATTCTTCTCCAGAGTGGGACAAATCGCTCCACTATTTAGATTATACTTATTCCCACTCAGATATAGATAAAAGGGAGCTTTATGCTCCCTTTCTTTCGTATGTGCGGAACCCATCGACCTTACAGCAGCATTATTTTGGTTATCCGTTTTTTCGTTCCATAGCACGTACCTTATCACGATCCGGTGTGACATACGCCGTCCAGTTCGTGTAGTAGACGACAAAACCCGGTTTTGCACCCGCCGGTTTCTTCACCTGCCGCACCTTCAAATAATCCACCGGAACCATCACACCGTCCGATGCTTTGGAGTTGTATGCGGCAACCATGGCAGCTTCCGTGAACGCGTTTTCCGACGGTTCGTCCTCACCGTCCCTACACTGGAGCACCACATGGGAACCTGGTTGATTCTTCACATGAAACCACCAGTCATTCCGATCGGCAAGCTTGGTCGTGAGATAGTCGTTCGCGACGTTGTTCCTGCCGCACCAGACGGTATATCCCTCGCTTGTGATGTATTTGGTGACAAGCGGCGCCTTGTTTTTGCGTTCCGTATAATTTTTCATTTTGGATGCATAGCCGCTGTGATAGAGTTCATCCCGGATCTCCATCATTTCACGCTCCGTATCCGCACGGGTCAACGCGTCCAAAACGGTGTAAATATAATTTAGCTCCTCCTCCGCAAGTGCAATCTGCTCGGTGAGATGCACTTTTGCCGCCTTGGATTTGTTGTATTTTTTATAGTAGAACTGCGCGTTCTGCGCTGGGGATAGCCGTTTGTCGAGCGGGATTTCCACTTCCGCGCAGTCCTCCGCCCAGTAATTCGGCAGCCGCACCGATTCCATGCCGCGCTTCATCTGGTAGATGTTCGCCGTGATAAGATCGCCCCAGAGTTTGTATTTTTCTCCCTCTGCACAGTCTGTCAGTTCCTCCCGCTGGATTGCCATCTTTTTGGTGATCCGGTTTTCTGCGTTTGAAAGCAGATGAAACACATCGGATGCACGCTTATGCAGTCGTTCTTCCCTGCTCCGTTCCTCAAAATAGGCATCGATCAGTTCTCCGAACGAATCCATCGGCACGAGGGTCATAGGTAGCGTATACTGCGTCAATGGCAAAAATCCGTATTCCACCGGCACACCTGTTTCCGAGCGAACCAAGGTTGGCTCCGCCTCACCCATGATGCAGCGAACCACCAGGGAAAATGCGTTCCACAATCCTGCGGCGCATTCCTCCATGGTGCCAGCGGTTTTGCCGGACGCACGGTACGCCATCTCTCGTGCAACGACCGGGGCGATGCCGAGAAAGCTGCTCATGATGAATTTTTCTGCCGGACGATCCGGGGCTTCATCTGCCGCCATTCGGTTGAACGTTCGTTCATCGATGAGCAGCGGATCGGTTTTGTCCTGCGCGGGCGGCATTTCGTAGCGCATTCCGGACAGCACCTGCCGTTTTTCGCTCGTTGTAAAGTCAATGCTTTTGAGGACGCCGATGATTTTATCGTTTATGTCGGTGATGATGATATTGGAAAATTTGCCCATGATCTCGGCAATGATGTGCTTCTTCGTCGGAAACCCGAGATCATCGTGAGTATCGAACGTAATCCTTGCCACGCGTTCAAAGCCAAGCTGTTCGACGGCGGATACGCGCGCCCCCGTGAAATGTTTCCGCAGCATCATACAGAACATTGGCGGCACAGTGGGATTTTCAACCTTGTGGCGTGTCAGGTGCATTCTCGGACCGGCGGCTCCGGCAGACAACAGAAGTCTGTGTTCCTCTCCGGCACAGCGGATCACAAGGACAATCTCTTCCTTGCCCGGCTGATAGATCTTATCCACTTTGCCGCCGACCAATCGTTCCCTACACTCGCGTACCACACACCGGAGCATACCTGCATCAAATGCCATACGGTACCTCCTCTTCCTCTGTATCGTCCTCGCACGGCGGATCAATCCGGTAGTACACAAGGGGAAAACGGGTGCTGTAGCGGTCAAATCCGGCTTTTTCGGCAAGGCACATGGAGGGCAGATTGTCGGTGTCACAGATGTACTTAACCCCTTTTCCCATCTCATTGAAATGGCGGGTCAGGCAGGCAGTACACGCAAGTCCGTATCCCCTGCGCCGATATGCTGGTGCACACTCCACGTTGATCTCAATGAGCGCATCCTCCTGCACATCGTTCACAGCAGCAAAGGCGACGATCTTATTTCCATCACGCACCAGTGTCATACCGTCGTCCGGATTGTCCGCTTCAATTTCAAACGCGTCCAGTTCAATGGACGGCTCGGCGTTTCTGTAATCCTCCGGTGTCAGCGTCATCGTAAAAACTGCCGGAGCGGCAT
>CAVIKO010000060.1:0-1102 GCA_963643035.1 bacterium | reverse complement strand
GACCATACGTGCGATATTCAAAATAGTGGCAGTCGGTTTCCGCCGTTTCGTAGCCTGTCATCAGCGGATCGATCTGTTCCCGCAGCCAAAGCGACGCTTCCTTTCCAAGCGGATCATTTGCGAACCGATGCAGAAATTCCTCTGCAATTTTCTTGCAGAAGGAATACACCAAAATATCGATGCGTTTGTCCGGATCGGTTTCGTTCTCGAAAATCGTTATATCGAACGGCAGTGCAATGTGTAGACGCTTGTCCATCACCTCACGCTCCAGTTCGTAATCTTCCAGTCGTATCATATATCTGACCTTTCTTATACGTTAATATCACGCGGCGTTTTCCGGCATATCCGTTTCTGCCGACCGTCCGCTTGTATTTGTGCCGTTTGTGATGACACAGAAATACGCGGCGTTTTCACTGTCCAGTCTGTCTGCACGTTCTGCCAGCGCAGGAAGCGAAAAAAGATTCATAGCGCGGCGATAATATGCGGCAAACGAATCGATACGATCCATCGCCATCATATAGTAACCAACGGTATCTCCCGTAAGCGGCAAGTGGATGTCGCTGCGAATCCCATTTTCCGTCACACAGTTGTCGTATTTGATCTCCCAAAGAAACACATCGTTTTCCGCGAGCCATGTCCGGTTTTCCGCCGTCATCACCACATCTCTGTCGCAGAGTACCAGCACGCTCTCCTCCTCATTCGCATCGGACAACACCTCAAGCCAGCCATCTGATGCGGTAACGTTTGCGTGGAATTTCCGCACCGGCTGCATCGTATCGTAAATTGCGGCAAGTCCCTCCGTATATGCTTCCAGCGTTTGCGGCAAAACAGAATCGCCAGTCTCCTCCTCTCCACACTCCAGAGCGGCGGACACGGCATCCGTATAAGGCAGATATGCATCATTGGCGAGGAATACCGTTTTTACATTGTTGTACTGCTTGACGAACCGGAAAAAATGAAGAAACACGTCGACGGATTCCATCACGGAAAAATCGAGGGCTACAGCAATCCGGTTCGTCTCCGAAATGGGCAGACGCATATCGTAATAGACAACATTGGCACTCTGACGCGGGGAGTATGACTCCCCTTTGACGCGCACGAG
>CAVIKO010000059.1:0-12539 GCA_963643035.1 bacterium | reverse complement strand
TATTTGACTACGGTATTCTGCGACAATTCTGCATATACCTGGGTGGTCTGGATAGACGCATGTCCGAGGAACTTCTTGATCGCCATCAGCGGCACTCCGGCTTCCAGCATGTGAGTAGCCGTGCTGTGCCTGAAGGAATGCGGGGTATAGGTACCCATGGTAAAAAGATCAGGATGCAGCTCTTTCGCCATCTTCACGTACTTCTTCACGATTTCTTCCACGCAGGAAATGGTCATGTGCTCATGCGTCTGGCTGGAAAAGATATGACGGTCAGAAATCCCATGAATCCTTTGCTTGCGGAGGTATGAATCCAGCATTGCCGCATACGCATCGGATATATTGACAAGGCGGCTCTTGTCACCCTTGCCATTAAGCTCAATGGCTGTCCTGTCTTTCTTCTTCCTGACACAGGACACGGTAAGATCGCAAAGCTCCTGTGACCTTGCCCCAGTCACATACAGGGTTGTAAGGATCATCTTATCGCGCAATCCTATGGCTATACGGTCATCAGGAAGAGCAAGCAGGATTTTCATCTCTTCAGCTGTGAACCAGGTGCGCCGCTTTCCCCTCGGCTTGCTTACAGGAATTCTGATGATGCTGTTCCTAAAAACAGCGGCTGCGTCAAAATCCCTGTTCTGTGCGTACTTTGAAAAGAAAAGCAGTGCGGCGAGCCGCTGGTTTCTGGTCGTCTCACTGCATTTGCGTTCCGTCAGGATCCATTCAAAAAATCCAGTGAGGGTGTCATAATTCAGGTCCTCGAAAGAGATACAATCGGCGGCAATGCCGTTCTTTTCGTACATATATTCAATGAGCAGCCGGAACGCATACTTGTAAGACTTGATCGTGTTCGGCTGGACGCCTATCCCTACGGGGAGATAAATATTCACATAGTCATTAAGAAGGGAAAGAAAAACAGATTTATCATTCATCAAAGCTCACCTCCGGAAGGATATCCATGCTGTAGTCATCAAAACGCTCCATGTATTTGGCGGATTCCTGTCCGCCGTATTTCAGATACTTTTCTGTCGCCATCAGGTCATAATGCCCAAGGTAAACGGAGAGCCATGGAATCTGGTCTTCCTCAGCCCAGCCCTCGGCAACGCCGACTTCGAAGGATTTATGGGCAAAGACATGCCTGAAACAATAGAGGCATGGCCCGCGTTCATGCTTCCTGTATCCTTCAAGCTCAACGCCGGCTGCTTTCATGATGCGTCTAAACGGTTCCTTCAACGTATCAGTTGGGATCGGGGTATCCAGGTCTTTCCCAGGGAACAGATATCTGTCCTTTACACCGATCAGCCCCATTTTCGCACAGTAAGCTTTCATGATTTTCTGTAAGGATGGCTTCATGGAAACATAACGGTATTCCTTTGACTTTGTTTTCTCCAGGATAAATGTCCCGTTTTCAAAGTCCAGGTTGTCCGTCCGCAGGGTCAGAATCTCTCCGAGCCTCATGCCGCACCCATAAAGGATCCTAAGGATTATCGGCAACTCCACATCCCTGAAGGGATAGACCTTTGAAGCACCAGATCCGCTGTCGGCAATAGCGAAGATCCTGTCGAGTTCTTCATCCGTAAAGATGTAAGCGACATAATCATCCCGGACTTTAGGGTACGGGGGAATAAAAGGCCGATACCCATAGCCTTCGAGATTGCGGAGAAATCGGCGCAGAACGGTCACAATCTTACAGAGGGAGCTCTTTTTATGTCAAAAGTTCCGAGCCATTCGTAAATCTGCTGTTCCGTCAAGTTCTTGTCACTGCAGGATATGTCGCTCAGATACTCATCAAACTTTATGAGATACCGTGTGGCTTTATAATAGCTTTCCTTCGCGACCTCCTGCTCATACAGGGAGAGGAAACTGTTCATTTCACCCGCAAGGATGCTTTTAAATTCAACCATGGCAAGCCTCCCCTCCAAGATAATCCAGCAAGATGCCTGATGCTGCCGGGACCTCCAGCGCACACCTGCGCAGGTTCTCAAGATCATTCTTTGCATAGTGTTTTATGGCATTGGGGTCGGAATGACCAAGGGCTTTTCGGACGGCATCATATGGCACGCTGTCGTTGACCATGGATGTCGCCATGGATGCCCTGAGAGAATGCGGCCCGTGGTGCTTGCCAGTAGTATCAACAGAAGCCTTTTCCAGGTATTTGGTGATGGTATTGCTTATCGTGGTATTGGTTAGTAATCCGTATGGTGCAAGAGTCCCCGCAAAAACATAACCATCCGGGTTATATCCTGAACAGGCCAGATGGTCTTTCAATGCCTCTCGTATTTCCGGCAGCATAGGATGGGATACAGCTTTATGTGTCTTGTGCTGTGTGAAAGAAATGATGCCGTTATTGAAATCAAGGCTTTCCTTATGCAGTCTGACTATATCCCCGGCGCGTATTCCAAGCCTCGATGCAAGTAAAAAGATCGCATAGTCACGCTTTCCGCGCCGGTCATCCCTACCGATTGCGTCTTCTGCCGAAGCTATCTCATCCACGGTATAGGTGGAAGGGGGCCTGTTATCGAACCTCGTATTCGGAACAAACGTTGACAGATCGTTTGCCGTCATCCCTTCTAACGCAAGGAATCTAAGGAAATGTCCCACATACGGACAATACTTCTTGGTTCCAAGACGGTTGCAAATGCTTATGACCATTGATGGCGTTATCTCTTTGAGGGACTTACAGCCATCAGCTTCGCATTCTGTAAGGAACTGGCTTATGGCAATCTCCTTGATCCTGAGGGTGGCCGATTTATTGCCGGAAAGCCTGCAATCCTCGAGAAAGCCTTCGGCGGATTCCTTAAATATGCCTGGCGGCTTAATTCCCGGTTTGCCGGCATGCTGGCGGATGTACCCATTTTCTTCCGCGATATCGTTCACACGGTTTATGCAGCTCGTGATAAACCGCAATACCTGGTCAGAAACCCGGTCATGGTTTTCTTGATACCATTTGATGTACTGTCTTCCGACATCCGGGGAGTAAACCTCGATGCCCTGCTTACGCATGAAATGCTGGACTGGCCTGAGAAGACGCCGATAGAACTGTACCGGAGGATCCTGATAACCTTTGGCGCGCAGTTCTTTTTCAATGCTGTCCATCAATTCCTTCAGAGAAGCATTGTAAAAAGCTCCTCTGTCAGCGGGTGGCACAAAGCCTTCCCGGTAGAAAGTGTTGAATTTCCTGACAATAGCCTTTACAACATCACAGGTTCCGGGGTTTTCATGAGTATTCAGATATTCCTGATAGTAGGCATCACCGACAGAAGGATCGTAATCAGTCAGTCCATGCTCTTCGATGTGGATCTGAATTCTCCTGAGAACACAGGCTTGCTCTTTTCTTGTTTCCTCTGAATAACCATTTGCAGCCAATTCGCTTTCGTAGTCAGACAGCAGTTTTTTCAGTTGTTCATTGTGAACTTCTATAGATTTCATGATAATCACCTCCGGCAACAGAGTAACACAGAGGTATGATTATCCTATATTCATTTAGGAAAAAATCTGTGAAACCAAGGGATTATAGAAATCTACTCGGATAAGAATTCTTCTGGGATAAGCGGTTTTATCTGAGAACTGGGATAAAACCGCGCAGTGCGGTGTGATGCGGTCGATGGCGTGTGTCCGTTTCCCGGAATGGTTCGGACTCATTTTTGCGTAGCGTACCAGCGGACTGTTGCTCATTCGTTATCCCCCTTTTCACCGCGGTCGTGGAGCTGCTCCAGCACATCCTTCAGCTTCTGCGGCACGGGCAGTCCGAGGTGTACCGCGTTCTCAATCAGCGACACACCCTCATTCGAGATGTAGAAAAAGAGGATCGCCGTCCGCATGACGGAACCGCTGCCGATCACGTACAGGTCGAGGATATGCCCGATCCCGACCAGCGCGAAAATGAGCACCTTCCGGCAGATGCCCCTGAAGCCGATCGCGGACGACAGCTTTTTGTCCGAGACGGCACACAGCACACCCGTGATGTAGTCGATCACCACAAAGGCAAGCAGCGTGTAGAGCAGTCCGTCACAGCCGCCGAGAAACCACCCGACAAACCCTCCGACCGCGGCAAACACAAGCTGGATCGTGTTCCAAATCAGTTTCATGCTTCTTCCTCCTCCTCAAATTCGATTTCCACAAGTCCGTCCAGCGCACAGAGATCGGCGTAGGACAGACGCATATCCTCTTCCGCAGGCAGCCGGATCGCCTGGATGCCGTCCATCTCGATCTCTACATCCAGTAACTCCCGCATGTCCGCTTCCAGCGTTTCCGCCATATCCGGCTTCGGAACGTACTTGCCATTCTCCACCGTGCAGCACCGCTCCATGATCTCCGTGCGTTTTTCGTCATAGAAGCGTAAGTGCGCCTCCAGCTTGTCGAGCAGCCGCTTCACGCGGTACAGCGTTTTCATGGACAGGTCCTGCCCGGCGATCTTGCGAATGGACGGCAGCGCGTCCACAAGGGTTTTCATTATCATGAGAATCGTTTCCTTTCCTGTTTATCCGATAAGCCCGTAGGCTTTCAGTGCGGTGATGAGCGTCGCCACAGTCGCGGAGGATGCCACCGTCTGCCGTGTGACCGGTGTTGTCCCGAAAAAGCCAAGCTTCGATGAGGTGTTGTATCCGATCCGCGTACTGCCGTAGCCGAGGTAGCAGTCGTACCAGTAGTAGCTCGCCGAGCCGAGGTTCCAGTGGTACGTGGACGTGCAGTGCGACGGCACCAGAGCATAGCCGGATGTCGCCTCCACGTAATAGGTGGTGTTCGAGCTGCTGTAATACAGCCTCGTAGGATTGCCGCCCGACCCGCCGCCGGTGAGCTCCGTTCCGTTCAGGTACAGCTTTTTCGTGTAGATCGCCGTTACCGGGTATGTGGACGTGCCAATGTTGAAATGGGTCGAGGTGGCGGTGGATGTTGTCGCGCTCGGCGTAAGACAGGCGTTTTCCAGCTTCCAATAGTAGCTCGTAGAGGACCCCGCTCCGATATAGGTGGCGCCCCACGGATAGGTGGACGATCCCAATTTCGCGCCACCGGCACTCACCGGAGCGAATGACTTGTCGGTGATGTATAGCTTTATCATGCCCGCGGTACTGGTGCCTATGATGATCTGGTTTTGCGCCATGATGTATGTGTACGTAGCTGCCGCGTTGGCTGTCGTACCGCCGACATACAGATATAGCCCCGATGTGGTCAATAGCTTGCTGTCGCTGTAGGTTCCCGTTCCGTATATCGCGTCCGCGTGAACGGATATGGCCTCGATCCTGTCCGCGGATATTTTCCCCGTCTTGATCCGCCCACCGTCAATGGAGGTCGTGCCGCTCGCACCAAGGTCTGAGGCCTTCAAAAACGTCGTAAACCCCGTGAAGTCGATCTTGTCCGCCTTGATCTTGATGCTGCTGCTGTTGGCATTGGAGACAAGCTGCAGGAGCGCGTATACGTTTGTCCCGATCGTGCTGTTGCTGTACGACGAGGATAACGTGATCGCCGCCTCTACGTTGGATACCGACTGTTCGACGGCAGTGAGCGCAGACGTTTTCGCGTACCCGGCAAGGTCGCTCCCGGTGACATACGTGCCGGAGCAGGCAGAAATGATCTTCGCCTTACCGGCAGAGCTGTCGATGTACTGCGCAACAGACGTGTTCAGCGTGGTGGTCGTGACATAGCTGCCCATGTCGGACTTCTTCTGGTACGTCCCGGACAGATTGTTGACGATCTTCGCCGTACCTGCCGCGGTGTCGATGTATGCGCCGATCTCCGCCGACAGTTCCGTTTTCTGCACATAATTCCCAAGCGCGTCCTCTTTGAGAAACGTCCCGGTCAGATTCCCGACGATTTTCGCAGTACCCGCGGCACTGTCGATGTACGCGCCAACTTCCGCCGACAGCTCCGTTTTCTCCACAAACCCGGTCAGATCGTCCGAGGTGACATACGTCCCGGACAGGGAAGCGACAATGGAAGCCTTGCCCTCGTCACTGTTGATGTACGTGTCCACAGAGGCGGAAACGTCGCTTTTCTTCGCGTAGTCAGAGAGCGCATCTTTCGTGTCCCGCGCCGTTTTCAGCGCATTGTCCGCTTTGTTTTTTGCACCCTGCAAGGTGTCGAGAATGCCCGGTATATAGTCACCGACCTCGATGCGCACCGTGTAGCGGTAGAACGGATCGTACTCAATCCCGACAATGCGCTTTTCCACATGCACCCCCATCGGCGTGTAGGTGATGTTCACCTCATCCCCGGCCTGCAGGTCCGCCATCTTGAAGAGCGAGATCTCGTAACTCTGCGTGTTCTCCCGGCTGTCCTCGGTCACGGCAAGGTCGGTCACGTTCTCGCCATCCATCAACGATTTGCGAACGCTGCTCCCGCGGTGTTTGCGCAGGTTGATTTTGTATCCGTCGTACTCGATCTCGCACCCGCACGCGTCGATAAACCGCATGAGGACATAGCGTCTGCTGAGTGGGCTTTGATCCGTGAACGCGCATTCCACCCGCCCCGTGGCTTCGTTCACACCCACGGAGAACGGCGTTCCGGCAAGCAGCTGTGCCATACCCGCCGCAGGCGTTCCATCGAAAACAAACGTCACGAGGTTGTACTTCTCATCGTTGAGCGTGTACGTGATGTGCTCGCAGTGCACCGTCGTCACCGGAAAGCCGCCCGTGATCCTCTTCGACACACGAACGATGCTGTAGTACTGTCCGTCCAGCTTCGCCACCATCCCGACCGCAAGCGGCTGAGAACGGGAAGCGAGGACGGAAAAGGAAAGCGTGCGTTCTCCGGACAGCTTGTCGCATACATCGGCGGACAGAACGCGCGGAAAGGCGCATTGGCGCACGCCGCCGACGGTAGCGTAGATTTCTATCATACGTATTTCTCCTATACAGTCCCCAGATTCCGCACAAACACCGCATTCTGCGACCACTGGATCTCCGCGAGAACCCGCGCCAGCGTGTTTCCGTCCAGGGTCAGCGGAATCGTGACGTTGAACGCCGATGTGCCGACCGCTCGTCCCAGATCCGCGGCACCGGATAACGCCGTGTGCATGTCGATATGCGCCGGGATCGCCGTCTGCAGATCCGTAGCCATCCCGCGCATCACAGCCGTGACATCCCCTGCGAGGTTTTCCGCGGACTGCACCGCGTCACGGCCGTTTTTGTCGATCGAGTCCGCAAGCCCCTCGACAAGCATCTCACCGATCCACCCCATCTCCCGCGAGGGAGAGCGGATGCCAAAGAAGCTGCAGATCCCGTCCCAGATGGAGGAAATCCATCCACTGACTTGATCCCACAGCCAGTCCGCAAGGGACTCAATGCCTTTCCACAGCCCGCGCACCAGACTTGCGCCGACCTCCACGATGCGCGGAATGGATTTCACGAGCGCGCCCACAATGCCCCCGATGATCTGCGGCATAGCGGCGGTGACTTCTTTTTGGATGTACGGCAGGGCTTCGATGAGCGAGAGAAACAGCGTTATTCCCACGTCGATGAGCTGCGGCGTGCTTTCGAGAAGCGCGTCCGTGATCGCGTTGATGAGCTCGGGCAGTGCTTCCACAATGGTCCCGATGATCCCCGGCAGATCATCCACGATCGCGGTGATCAGGTCCACCCCCGCCTGCACGATGAGCGGCAGTCCCTTCAAGAGCGCCTGTGCGATCCCGGTAATGATCTGCGGCAGGACCTTCACAATGGACTTTATGATGTCCGGCAAGGCGTCAACGAGCGAGGTCAGAAGCTGGATCCCCGCTTCGATGATCTGTGGTATCGCGTCGATGAGGAACGCAACAATTCCGTTGATGATGCCCGGCAGCGCCTCGATCAGCCGCGGCAGAGCGTCGAGCAGTCCCTGCGCCAGGCCGAGGATCAGCTGCAGCGCCGCGTTGAGCAGCATCGGGAGACTGTCCACCAGTCCCTGCACGATGGTCGTGACCGCGTCGACCGCCGCCGGGATCAGCTGGGGGAGTGCATCCGCAAGCCCCTGCACCAAGGAAACGATCATCTGCACAGCGGCATCAATGAGCAGCGGCAGATTGTCGATGATGGTCTGCGCAATGGTCATGACCGCCTGTACCGCTGCGGGAATCAGCTGCGGCAGCAGCTCCAGAATGGTGGTAAGCAGCTGCGAAAACAGCTCTGTCACCGTCTCCAGCAGCGTAGGCAGCAGTTCCGCGACGGCATCCAATAACGCGGATGTAGCGGTAGGCAACGCCTTCACGATGTTCTCGATGACCGGTGTGATGTTGTCGATCACATTCTTCAGCGCGTCCGCCATGTTGCCGCACAGCTGCTCCATATCCGCGTCCGCGTTGCCAAAGCCGACAAGTAGATTCTGACCCGCCGCCTGCAGAGCGTTGATAGAGCCGGAGATGGTGTGTTCCGCTTCCGCAGCGGTAGTACCGGCAATGCCCAAGCTCTCCTGGATTACATGGATAGCATCCACGATGTCGGCGTAGGAGGATATATCATACTCAATACCGGAGATCGCCTGCGCATCGGCAAGCAGCCGCGCCATTTCCTCTTTCGTACCGCCATAGCCGAGCTTCAGGTTGTCGAGCATCGTATAGTTCTGCTTGGCAAATCCCTGATACGCCGACTGGATCATAGACATGTCCGTACCCATCTTGTTGGCATTGTCGGACATATCCGTGATCGCCATGTCTGCGTACTTGACTGCCTTTTCGGTATCGCCACCGAGGGACTGGATCAGGCTGGCGGAGAACGAGGTGACCGTCTCCATGTATTCGTTCGCGGAAAGACCAGCCGTTTTGTATGCGTCCGCGGCATAGGACTGCAGTTCCTTGGAGTTGTCCTGGAACAGCGTGTCCACACCACCGACAAGCTGTTCGTAATCCGCGTATGCCGCCACGACTTCTTTACCGAGCTTGAAGGCGGCAGTTCCGGCAGCGGCAAAAACGGTACCCATCGCCGCACCAATGCCCTTGAGAATGCCACCCAGCTTTTCAAACTTGCCGCCGGAATCCTCCGCTTTCTCCCCGGCATCCTCCAACTCATCGCCCATCTTGTCGGCACTTTTCGCGGCGTCGTCCATCTCATCCGCCATCTTGGACGTGGATTCTTCTGCCTCTCCATAACCGTTATTGGCTTCAGACAAAGCGTCATTGTTGGCTTTGAGCGCACGCTCCATGTCGTTGAGAGCGGCATTTGCGTTGTTTAGCTGGATCTGCCAGCTCTGCGTGCGGCGGTCGTTCTCCCCGAAGGACTCCGAAGCGTTCTGCAAAGCCGCGCGGAGGGTGTCGATCTTCTGCTTCTGCGCCTCGATCTCCTTGTTTAGCACCTGATTCCGCGCGGTCAGAGCCTCGACGGACTGGTCGTTCTTGTCAAATTCGGAGGACACCAGCTTCATCTCCGAGCCGAGCACCTTGAACGACTGGTTGATCTCCGCGAGGGATTTTTTGAACTCCTTCTCGCCCTCCAGACCGATTTTCAAGCCGAAATCCGTATCAGCCATGGTGGTATCCTCCTTCCCGGATTATACAGACGAGTATTTACTCGTCGAGATGCTGCACATCGCCGCTGCGGCCTTGAAAAAGTACACCTTGCCGTAACGTAATCCATCGAAGGTGTGGATAAGCGTACAACCGGATTCCGCGTTGGCATAATATGTTCCTGGCAAAACGGCGACAAGGCTGCCCTTGGGAACCATTACCGCGATAGACGCCCCATTCGCGACGCTCTTGCTCCCGGTCGGCGCAACCACCGTGATGGCTGTTCCCACCGCGTTGGAGATCGTGACCGTGGACTGCTCCGCTGTGCCGGATCCCGTCTGCACATCGTCTAACAGCTCCACCATGTCCGGCAAAAGCGCACTGCTCGGAACGCCGACGCCCTTGGAAACCAGCCAGCTTCTAAGGGCGCTTTTCGCGTTCACCAGACGTGTGATTTCACTTTCTATACTCATGTCCACCTCAGATCGCCGCAAGCGCGTCCTCGATGTCGGATGCCAGAGACACCGTACCGCCGGAGGTGTATCCTGCGGAAATTGTTACACTGGTCGTGGTCAGACCGTCCATGGACGCAGACACACTGCCATTGTTCGGCATGGTACCTACCACCTTTGCGCCATTCACATAAGCAGTCTTGCTGTCCAGAATGTTTGCCGCTGCAGCATCCGCGTCCGAAGTATCCACATATACAGCAGGAATTGCCGCAACGGAAACCTTGGAGAGAAGTTTGCCAGTGGACGGCACAATATCCTGCGCAGCTTTTGTCGGTGTGACTTCTTTCGTTTCTACGGTTACAGAGACCTTACCCGCGCCGCTGTGATAGCCTTTCGGAATGGTGTAGGACGTTGTTGCCGCATCCAGCGCTTTCGTGACCGCACCGTTGTTCGCCATTGTACCGGTTGTGACCGTACCGGCTGAGGTGACGAACACCTTACCGGTCAGCGTATCCGCCGCGGTTGCTGTGACGGAGGATACATCCTGATACGCATCCGGGATCGCGGAAACGGTCACGTCAGACAAGCCGTAGTATCCGCTGTCGGGTGTAACGGCCTGCTGTGCTTTGGTGGGCGCGACTGTCTTGCTCTGGAGCTTGTAGTTGCCGCCGCCAGCCACACCGGAGACCGTACCGCTGCCGTTGTGATAACCCGCCGGGATGGTGAATGTATCGCCCTCCTGTACCGTAGCGGATACCGCACCCTGATTCGTGATACTGTCTACCGCCGTAGCGCAGTCGTCGAGTTTTGCCGTGGCGGTGACAAGACCGAGCGCGATCAGCTTTGTACGCAGCTTGTTTCTGGCGGTCTGCAAACGTGTGAGTTCTGTAGAAATGCTCATGAATAATTCTCCTTAGATAGTTTGAAGTAAGATTTCGATATTGCCAAGCTCCGTATGTACCGCCGCCGCGGTGATGGGAAGCGTGTTGTCCGCTTCTGCTGTATCCGCTACCTGTACGGCAAGCCGTCCTTGTTCGTCCCATGTGAGAGCGTGTCCAAGGGAGAAGCTGCCGCCTACGCGGATGGAGACGCCGAGCTTTGCGGCAAGCTGTTCGTTCGCGGAGGATAGAGCAGCAGCAAGCTGTACCTTATCCGCACTGAGTTTCGCGTGGATCCTCACTTACAACACCTCCCTGTGCAAAAGCTCCTTTGTCGGCACAGCAAGCACATCGGTAGCCAGAACCGCGCCGTCAAGCAGGACGCGCAGCTGCACCTTTGCCATGCGGTTGTCCGGCAGAGATAACGTTTCCACTTGTGTCAGACGAACGCTGACCTCCTTGCCGTCCGCGGAGATCTGCAGCTCCGGTAAGACACGCAAAATCCGCACGTTTTCGCAGACGAGACAAAACTCCGCCGCGGTGCAGCCGGTTATGCCAGCGTCCAGAGACAAGGTCAACGTCGGTGTCGTGCCGGGGATAATGCTCATGCGGCCACCTCCTTAGATCCCCACAGGGATAACTTCATCGATATATACCTCCCGCCTCGGCTTCGCCAGTCCCAAAAATTGCCTGTGGCATTCCCACAGATCGAGCAGGAAGCCAAACGGCGTGAGCCACACCTCCTCGGAAGAAAGGTGCAGTTGTGCCGTCCCGTAGTAGAAAAGTCGGGTGAACAGTTCATCATCCGTCACCCGATATGCGCGTTTTTTGGCTCTTCCACGCTTTCTACATTGCGTCGCGTCCCCTTGGACATCGCTTCCATGATCGCGTTTTTGTACGCCGCAAGATCATACGGACTGGTGAGCAGTTCCACAACCTCCGTCGTGAGCAGCGCCCGCTTGTCCGGATCCCGCAGATTGTGGATGAGGATCGGCTGATTCGCCAGCAGCGTGATGAGCCACACGATCTCGTCAAGCGCCATCTCAAAGTTCTCCGACTTCATCAGCTTCTCGCCGAGGTTCTCCAGTCCGCCGTAACGCGCGGCGATTTCTTTGGTCGCTTTGGTGGTGAGGAGCAGTTCAAACTCCTGCCCGCCGATGGTGATTGTTGCGCTTCTGTCGTTCATGGCTTGCCTCCTCCTTAGGTATTCGTGAACGTCGGCTCGTACACCTCATTGTACCAGCCGCTGATGACAGATGCCGCAACACCCGTCGCATCCTCGGACACCTCCGCCTTCCACGGATGCTTGCTCTGCCCGTCGAGCTTGTTCCGGCGCAGGACCGTTCCCTCGATCGTGGGCGTGGAAAAGGTGATGCTCTCGCCCTTGGTGGTGAGGTTCGTCGCGGGAATGCCGAATTTCACCTTGTACAGCCAGAAGTAACGGTACTTGCCGTTCGCCTTTTTCGCGCGGAAACCGATTGCCACCGGTGCGCCGCCGTCCTCGGAGGTGGAGATGAGCACCTTGTTGGTGTCGATCTTCGCGCCGGTGAGATCCTGCGCCGCCTGTACGCCGATGTCGTCGATACCGAGCGTCAGCGTGCCGCTTTTGAACTCCTTCACGACCTCCGCCGCGCCGTCATCCGCATACAAGGTCGCCTCGGCAAGCTCCACGGACAGGTCCACCGTCATAGCTTTCGCAAGCGACGTCGGCGTGCCGTAGGTTTCCTCACCGCTTTCATCCTCTGTGATCTTTGCGTAATACAGCTTATCAAGCCCAATGGTTGCCATGTTCAATCCTCC
>CAVIKO010000058.1:0-12796 GCA_963643035.1 bacterium | reverse complement strand
GGGAAAGAGGGGGGGAGTCCAGAGGGTGGGGAGAAAGGGATTCGCAAATCCCGTTCTCCCCGCTCTCTGGTGCGCCGCAAGGCATAATCCGCACCGAACCGGTGCAATATCAATGTGCCGCAAGGCAATCATCCGCACCGATCCGGTGCAATATAGAAGCAATGAGGCACCCCTTATCTCCAATTATGCCAAAACCGTAGGTTTAGCAAATCATAAGGGCAGGGAGTTACACTCCCCCTACATACCCCATGGCAAGGGCGACCTTGCCGCCGATGCGTATCGACACCGCAGGAGTCGGAACACCGCCCTTGCCAACGTATAGATTGGAGGTACTCTGCCGGAGCCATCCGGTGTCCACCCACGCGGTATTCGTGCTGTCCGCTGTTCTCCCGCGTACCCGATACCGGACATAGTCGTTCTCCGGAGGGGTGTCGAGGAACTGCGCCGCCTTGCCGGAATAGAGTAATGCCCATTCCGGATCCTTGCCGGAGTCGGCGGCGACGGCACGGTAGAGATCGTATACCACAAGGGTGTACAACGGATCTGCCGGCGCGCTCCATCGCACCCGAACCTTCCCGCCGCGCATAACGGCACTGTGGCTCACCTCCGGCGGATACGGAAGCGAGCCGTCGCGTGTCACCGCCATATGCGGGGTGTCGGCGCGGTTTCTGGTCAGCCACGTGCCGTCCGCCGTCTCTGCCGTGATGTAGGTAACCCGGAAATAGTACGCAGCTCCCATGTCCTCCGCATCCAGGCTGATCATCCACGCCTGGGTTTTGCGGCTCAGATTCACCGATGTGCGCATGGTATACGCATCCTCCCCCTGCCGCCGGATGTAGAATTCTGCGTGGGTCGGATATGCCGCCATGCCTGTCGGGGCGGTGACCTGCCACGTGATCCGGTTCATGTAGTTCGCATACATCACGGCGTTCCAGACAAACGTCGGCAGACTGTCGTACCACACAAATGAATAGGAAATTTCGCGCCGCACTCTGCCGTCCATGGTGAAGGTATCCTCGTCCGATTCCATCCGCAGCCGCACCTCCTCCTTCCCCGCTACATGGGACAGCACGCATACCGGAGACGAAAAACCCGCCGCTGCGTCAAAACCGTATGCCGTGCTGTTGTAGTATACGCGGAAATGATTCGTGAGAAGCGGCTCCGTCTGCTCCCCCACATAGTCGAGAACAAAATAGAGCGTTTCCGTCACCCCGTCCCGATACAGACGGCACCCGATTTCCTTCTCATTCCAGAGAATTGTGTGTCCTGTGCTCTCGGCAAGACAGGTCAACGTCTCCGAGGTCTGATCGTACAGCATCGCGTCCCCCCCTTATTCCGTGTCCGTGCCGTCGTCCGCGAGCAGGAGAAAGATCTCTCCGTCCGCCAGATCCGTCGGCAGCGTTTTTCCGTAGCGGATATTGCGCACCGCCGAGCCGCCCGCCGCCTCGTTCCCGCAGCGCAGCACCCCCGTCATCACACAGCCCGTTTTCGGCACCAACTTGTCCGCCGTCACCCCGCCTACCGCACCGCTGTTTGCCGCGTATGCCACGGATTGGAGAGCCGCCATCACGGAATCCACCGCGCCGCAAACCGTTTCGTCCGTCCGCTTATCCGTGATCATCGCCGTCGTCACCGCCGTCGCGTTCATCGGCACATTGACTCTGGCAAGCAGCAGCTCCGTGATCGTTGTGCCGCGGAGCGGTGCCGCTCCGACATCTTCCTCCACCTCGATGGTGAAACGGCGCAGATTGAGATCCAGCCGGAGCGTCACAGCGTATAGACGTCCCGCCGTCAGTGTAAATGTCGCTGCTTCCTCAAGATATGCCATCCGCCCGCCGATCCATGCAATTCCCGGACGAATCTGCACCGCAATCCCGCCGCTTGCCGGAACGACCGCGAATCCGCCGTCCGTCGGCCGCAGTACGCCGTCCCGATAGAAGCAGCTCATCATTTTGGCAAAAAACGCCGCGTCCACCGCCTTGTCCCCGCGCGGGAAGCCGTCCACGGTCTCCACGACGCTGGTCGAATCAAACATCCCACCGTCTATGATTTTCTGCATAAATATTCACTCCTATATTGATGATTATGTTCCGCCCAGCGCGTCCCGGATCGTCCTTCGCCGGATTCCGAAATACGGGTACACGCGCCGGATCCCGTTTTCCGTGACCATGTCGATCGCCGTGAGGCGCACCGTGCCGCTGTATGCCGCTGTCCGCACCGTACACAGATCACCCAGCGCGTAATCCACCCCGTATTCCGGCAGCGTATCCGGCTCCGCACCGCCGTCCACACGGACGATCTCCCCGCCGTATGCCGCAAGATACGCCTTTCCCCGTGCGCGCAGCGCGTCCGTGTAATCCGCGAACACCTCGTAATCCGCACTTTCCATATCTGCCGCCTCAATCCGCGCATCCCGATACGGCTTCGCAGCTCCCTCCCGCACCACGGCTACCGTCACATTGTCCGAACCGGTCACATACACCCTGTCCGTCTGCCCGGAACGATCCCTCTCGACGGTCAGCGACGCGAGATTGCCGAAATCCTCCGAAAAGATCGCTCCGGAAGCGGATCTGTCCGTACCGCGGATCAACCGGAAGGTACATTTCGCCGCGCCCGGCACGTATTCCACCGCAAAGGAGCCGCCCGCCTGAGACAGCGCATCATGCAAAAACTGTCCGACCGTCGTCCACTGCGCACGATAGACCCCTGTTTCCGGAAAGGACGCGCCGTTTTCGTCCACGGTAAGCGGCAGATCGGCGCAATATGTCCGCACCGCTGTCAGACACGCATCCCCCAATGCTCCCGTGTACTCGAATTTCTCTGCGAACAGCCTGTCGTAGAGGAAACACTCCAGCGTCCGACCCGTCAGCCGCACCCGGCCGTTTTCGATAGAGACCCGCTCGATCCGACCGCAGCGCACACCGTCCGTGAGATAAACCGCCTGCTCCGGCATACCCGACGCGTCATAGGGGAGCAGTACCGAAAAAGTGCCGCAGGACTGGTAGCAGAGATTCCACACAAGAGAGATACAGCTGTCCACGGGCATACATAACGGCGAAAAGCTGCCGTTCAACAGATAAATCGATTCCATAGCCATATCACACTCCATAGTATAGTGGCACAAACGAAAGCTGCGCCCGCAGATATTGAATACCGCTCTCCGCCGCCAGAACCATGTCGCTTGTCCCCCGCGGAATTCCCGCAAATACACTGCCCGGCGTGAAGCACAGGGACGGAGTATCGTTAACAAGGATCGTCTTGGTGCGCGGATGGGTGTCGATCACCACGCGTTCGCCCTCTCCAATGGTGCATTGCAGGGACAGCGTACCGCCCGGCAGCGTCACCGAGGGATTGGTCACCGTCCCGTTTTCCGCCGTCAGCACCAGATGGTAGCCGCATTCTCTGTCTCCCGGATTCCGGAGCCTCGCCGCGTTCGTTGTCCCGTAATACCCGCTGACCGTTCCCGCGCCCGCCATCAGATTGAGCGGAAAGGTCAAAATCGGTGTCGCCTCCCAGAAGGAGACTGTCTCCGGTGCCACCGCCGCAAAATACGGATCCGGCGCGAGAAAACACAGCTGCACGGTGACGGGCTCGCGATAATGCCCGATCTCCACACTGCTCCCGCCGTCCGGGATCAGGGAGATCTGCCGCTTTCCCGCTCCCATGTCCGCCTCAAGTTCCACGTCCGTCAGCGGATCCATCAAACGCAGCAGCCGTGTGCGCAGCTCCGTGAACGAGGCCGTCCCCACCGCCGCACGGATTTCCGCTTTCAGTCGGATCTCCCGGCGCGATACATGACGCGATACCGGATACCCGCCGCCCGACAGCGCGTAATCCGCCAGCGTGACCACGCCGTCCACACGTCCAAAGCCCTCCGTACCTTTTTCAAGCAGACACAATTCCCCGCCCGGCGCGATCTCCACCGTCACACCGCCGCCGCGCAATACAATGCTGTAGTCCTCCATCCATAGTCCTCCTCTCTCACGCGTGCAGCAGTGCCTCGCTCTCCCGACGGATGGCGCGCGCCGTCTCATATGGTGTCTCGTCGTTGCTGCGGAGCGTAATGTACTGGACGACGGTGCGTCCGGAATCCGTCGCCTGCGATACCGGATTCGCCGCACCACGCCACGCTCCCTCCGTCCATACCGCCTCCCGGACAGGTGCAGATACCGTCTCCGATGCCAGTGTGACGCGCATCTCCGCCGCCGGATTCCCGGACATTTCCAAATGTTCCTCGGAAAATGCCTGCACTGCGTCCGTCATTTCCTCCGCCACTGATCGGATCGCCGCCGCCAGCGCCGTGCCTGCCGATGCGAGCCCTGCGGATACACCGCGCAGAAGCGATTCTCCAAACGCGTACCAGTTGCGCCCGGAACCGTCCGCCCCCGCCAGTCCGGCGATCTCCCCGGTCAGAGCGCGCGCTGTGAGCAATACCGTCTCTGTGTCCAAGCCCTGCGCCAGAGCGCGCGATACCCCGTCCGTCATTCCGTCTCCTCCCTTCTCTCAGACGGATTTCTGCGGATCCGCACCCGCGCTTTTGCCATCCGGAGCCGCCTCCGCGCCTCATCGTCTGCGATATCACCCGGCTCCATGCACCGGAGTGCAACCGTCCGCATGAAGGCGCAGTCCTGCGGAAGTGAGGTGAGCAGTGCCAGAAACTGCCACCAGTGCAGCCGCGCCGCGCAGAGATCGATTCCGTAGGCAGCATAGAACGCAGCGTAGATCCGATCCCCGTCCACGTTGAAATCGAAAATCGGCTCCTGCGGCGCACGCGTACATTCGTCCGTTTCCGTTCCTTTCCCCTGCTCCCGGCTGTAAAAGCGCATGACGGCGCAGAATAGCTCACCTGCGTCCGCATCCTCCGGCAGTGCATCGTAATAGAGGCGCAAAGCCAGCCGCCGCTTCGACGCCGGACACAACGCGCCATCGGATAAGATCGCGGAGAACAGCAGCCCCACACGAAAATCCGTCCGAATCGTAAGCTCTCTGCCATCGGAAAGGGTCACGGCGGCAGGCAAAGGGGCTGTCAAAATTGAGTGTCCCGTCATGCAAGAACCCCCAGGGATACCGCATTTGCCGCGTATTCTGCCTCCGCAGCCGCGATCGCCGCTTCTACCGCCACGGTCTGGGCGCGTGCAAATGCCACAAACGCCAGAAACGCCGCCGCGCATGCATCCCCACTCTGCATCTCCCCGCAGATCTCCATAGCCGCCTTCTCGCCGAATACGCTCTTGAAAAAGGTCAGGATCGACTCGCAGAACGATGCGATCACCGCATACACCGGCGTCTTTTCGTCTCCCTTTTCCGCACGTTCCGTCCGCATGCGCTCCATCGCCTCCAACGCCTTTGTCAGCCGGGTCAGACAGCAGACCTCGCTCACATCAAAATAGTACGACCTCCCGCCGTAGGAAAAATACCGCATTGTTTCTTCCATTTTATAGTCCTTTCTTAGTCTGCCGTGAACGTTTCGGTGCTTGCGACAAAGGTGCCGGGCATGGGCGACGATACCGCTTTCAGCGTTCCCGTGTAGATAAGGGTGTCCACACCGGAGGCACATTTGTCCGGGATCACGGAATACGTCCTGCGAACCGCCCGGTAGACCCCGGAGGTTTCCGTCTCGTCAAAGAGATCCACTGTGCAGATCTCCACCTGCGCCGCGTCTCCCAACGCCTCTGTGTCCGTGATTTTACGGAGTCGCGCAATCACGTCGCTGCCCCGGTATACCTCAAATTCATAATCCATCACCGGCGCGTAGCCTGTCACATCCGTCCGCTTCGTCGCTTCGTGGATGTACCGCCGCTGGTAGCTCGTTGCGTTCTTCGTCTCCGCAAATTCCGTGAAGCCCTCTCCGATCGCCGACCAGACAGGCGTCTCCTTCGTTCCGGTATTCATATAGTGGCGTCGATCCGCCCGATTTACAATTGCTGTCGCCATATTGTTCCTCCCCATTTTTCTTTTCTCCGCGGCAAATTCACGCCGTCCGGTATTCCATTACGTACCGCGCCGTGTATTCCGCCGCGCCATCCTCCCCTGTCGCTGTCCGTGCCGCCGTTGCCGCCTGTATCACCCGGTCGCAGCGCAGATCGGAAACAGCTCCCGCCAGATACGCCGTGCAGCGGTCGAAAAACGAGAGCGCATCCACCAGTTCCCGCGGCTCCTTCCCGCTCACCACCCGCCGGATCGCGAATGGCAGTGTACAGACGCACCGTCCGTCAATGTACCGCTTCTCTGTCGGCTCTCCCGCCAACAGCCGGATCGATACCCCCGGTACGCCCGTCTCCTGCTCCGGTATAAAATCCCCCGGCCGTTCCTCCCAGCGATTCAGTACCTGACAGAGCAGTGCCAGCCTGTCTCCCATATCGCCGCCTCCTTTCTCATATCGCTTCTATTTTCATGTGCCGGATTGCCGATGACCCATGCCCACGATGCTCCACGGAGACGATCCGATACCCGCCGTCCGGCGGCAAACCGTCTCCCCGTATCTCCGACCACGGAATCAGCCTGTCCCCCGGCACGCAAAGCTCTTCCCCGGCATACGGTGTCCCGTCTACGGTACTTACTCCCTCTCGCAGATAGACCGTCAGTTTTCCCGCCGATCGCCCCGTGCCATCCAGAGCGGCATATTTCACCGCCGTCACACCATCCAGGGAAACCCGCTCGTATTCCACTGTAAACGTATCCGGATCATATCCGGTATTCCGCCACAGTACTGCACTGTCCCGCCATAAATAAGAGATATACACCACATCCTTTCTTTGATTTATCGTAAGGGAAGCCGGGAAGCAGCCCTCCTGCCCTGCCCAAACAAAATTTCATGCTTCTGTTCCCACACCCTTGCAGGGTGCGCTCCCCGCATCCCTCAAAATCAAATCCAGCGGCAGATCAGGTGCGCCGCACGGAGGATTGCGAGTGCGTCCGGAGAGAGGGGCGTGCCGAGGACGCGAATGTCGGTGTCGCGATAGACCTGCGTGTAGTCGCCGAGCGTCTCGCGGGATACGGATTGCGCACCGTTTTTCGCGGATTGATAGTCCACCTGCCGGCATAATGCATCCCGATAGGCGGACAGCGCGTCACCCGTGAACATACCCGGATCCGCCGGATAGAGCAGCACCGACAGTACCGCGGCACTTGCCGGGGAGAGCTTTTGAAAAGCCTCCTCGGGCAGCGCACCACCGTATACCTCCTTGTAGTAGGCGTAATTATCCAAGATAACGCACCGCCAGTTCCGGATATACCGTCTTGAACGCATACAGCACGTCCATGGAGAGAATCTCTTTCTTGTAGCGGATGTCGTACCCGCGCACCACACGGAGCGAAATGCCGTTGTAGCTTGTCACGTATGCCTCCACGCCCGCCGGAATCGCAAGAGGTCTGGTCACAAAAGCAAACGCGTGCGGATGGAAGCAGAGATTCGCCTCGTGATCTCCGCACACTTGCACCTCATCGCCGATCATCGCCAGCTCGTAGGATTGCTGATCCACAGGCACCGTGATCTTCGTCGCGCTCGATGCCACACAGTCCCCGCATACCAGAAGCTCGTAGTTGTCTGTGGATAAGAGGTCTCCCTTGACCAGAGTCTTTGCGGAAATGTTCGGTGTGCCGCTCGCCGAAGCAGTCAGCTCGATCACCGGCACGTCCCCGCCCGTCTTTTTCGTGATCTTCAGCGTCTCCGTCGCAGTCGAAAGCGTTCCGGAGGCGTGATAGACCACTGCCTGACTCATGTAGTTCTCCATCCCGAACACTTTGCCGATGTTCCCCGTGCGCAGTGCCTTTGAGGAGCCGCACACCTCTGCGGATACCACGGCGGGAATTTGCTTCAGACGGGATGCCGCGTGGGGACTCCAGACCGCGTATCGATAATCCGTCGGCACCTTGCTCTCATCAAGCAGCAGGGACGCGTTCGCAAAAGCGGACAGACTGTCCGGCGGCGTGCCGGCAATTCCGCAGCTTTGCCGGATGTCCCTATATAACAGCAGACCGTCCTCGTTGATCTTCCCGGCAAGCGCGGCGGCGGCAGGCTCCAGAAACAGCCGTGTCATGGAATCCATGTCGCAGGCGGCCTCAATCGCCGACAGCTCAATGTCCACAGATGCGATCGTGTCGAGCTTTACCTCTACCGCCTCCTCGATCAGTTCCTGTGTTTCAATCCCGTTTTCGTCTGAAAATTCCTTCGCCTCCAGACGAACCGGTCGGCGCACCAGCACCGTGTCCCCCTTCTTCACACTGCGGTGATCGCCGTCGTCACGGTAGATGAGACTCGGAAATACCAGATTTTCGCATAAGCGAGTCAGCGTCTCCCGTGCGATCTGTTTTACGGATACAAATTGATTCATACTCTCTTTTCCTCTCTTTCCTCTTTCTTCTTTCTTCTCTCTGTGTTTTTCGACTGCCTCTCGCGCCGTGACCGTGTTTCTGCCGCCGACTCGTATCTGTCAAAGCCCTCTGTATGCGGGCACCATTTTCGGCTTTTGGCTTCCTGTCACAGCCATACGGCACAATGCCATTTCCGGGGAAGCACCGAATCCACCTTCCATCAGAGGTTTCCTTAGGAACCTCTGAATAAATCGGATTTTTGCGATAAAAGGCTGAAATATAGGGACTTTTATCGCAAAAATAACCTTACATCAGAGGTTTCCTTACTCTTCCGCGGCACGTTTCTTCATACGCCAGCGGTAGTAGTCCGCATCCGTCATGTCGTCCGGATCCTGCGCCGCCTTGCCGTGTACATTCCCGGTTACGGCACGCCGTACCTCCGGCTCGCGAAACAGATACGGATCGCTCTTCGATAACGCTGCCAGCTGCTCATCCAAACCGACTACAAGCCCGTCCTCGCCAAAAGAAAGCTTTTCGTAGTCGATCGCCTTCGCCGCCAATCGCGCGTTTTTTGCTCCCATCGCCGTCAGCGCGACTCGTACCTCTCCGTCCAGCCGCGCCAGCCGCAGTTCCTCATTCGTGTCCATATGGTTGCCCATCCTTTCGTTGTTGTGTATCGTTCCTTTTTTTCACAGCAGTTTCTGCCAGTCGAAATGCATCCAAAAGGATCCATTGATTCAGGAAGCCGCGGATTCATTAGCCAGGTATTCCCCGCTCCCCGCATCTCCCGGGGAATACCACCGTAAGCGGAATTCGTCGCGGGTCATGACGCCAGCTTCGACCTCGTGGAGATCGCGGACGCGGTCAGATTCCGTATCCGTGAAATAGCTGTCGTCGTAGTGGATCGTAATGGCGGCGTTTTCATCAACCTCCGACTGCCCGAATCGATGGACTGCCAGCCAGAGGAGCGGTCGGACGACGGAGAGAACGTAGGTCGTGACATTCTTCGTATGCTTCACAATATTCTGCCGCGTGTCCTGCCGCTCACCCATATACTGTGTCGCCGTGAGCCGCGTCTTACCGTCCGCCGAGTCGAACAGGTAGTGCTTCGCGCCCAAACCGCATCGGAACGCCAGATAGTCGAGCTGACTCTGCACCGCCTCCCGATTCTCCTCCGTACGCAGGGTCGGATTGTGCTCCTCGATCAGCGGATGCTCCGCCAAATCCACATCCCCCACTGTCACAAACAGCTGCTGCGCCACATCGTCCGGTGTGTATGCGTTCCCGTATGCGTCCCGCGCCACCAGCGACTGGTTGATGAACACCTTCTTCCCGCCGAGCTTTAAATCCCGGCAGAAATTGTTGAACGCCAGATCCACCCCCTTCAGACAGTCGATGGCATCCGCGTAAATCGATTGTCCCAATCCGCAGCCCTCCTCCACGGCGTTTTGCAGATTCGGAGTCAGAATCGCGAAAAACGGATACGGACAGCCCGTACGCAGTATCCCCGGTGCCATCTCCGCCGGCAGCTCCGCTTCACCAAGTTCCGCACCGAATTCCCCATCCCGGAAATAACGGTTCCGGATCACATATCCGTCCGGTTCCAGCAGATGAATCTCTACATATAAGTAGTTTTCCCCGCGATAACACAGCTCCGAGACAAACGCCGCCTCTGTGATGCGCCCACCGGACACCGAGATCGGGATGATGTGTCCCCCGTCCACGAAATCAAACCGCACACGCATTCCCTCGCCCGCAAGAAGTTCCCCGCCCTCACCGATCACGGCATTTCCCAGGCGCAGGAGACACGCCCCCGTCCCGCTCGCAAATGCCCGCTCCACAAGATGATTGCTCCTTTCCCAGAACGATTCCCGCGCAAAGATCGCCGACAGATATGCCTCTGCCGCGCCTTCCGCATGGAAGTAAGTTCGATCGTTGAGCAGCAGTGCCGCCCAGTCCTCACAGATCTTTTTCGCCATGCGCAGACTGTATAGCTCCCTCCGGATCGGGCATCCGGACGCGCTGTTCTCCCAGTATTCGTGGAATCCCCGGCATTTTCCGCGCCACCAATCCTCCCACTGCTCTATTTTCCGATAGATTCCCGCCGATGCCGCACAGCCGTATTCCGCGCGGATCCAGTCCATCATGTCCTCCCGCATATTGCTTCCTCCTTCTCAATATTTCCCCATATACCGCTCCGCAGCATACTCAAACGCGTCCAAAATGTCAATGTCCGTGGTGAAATCGTCCCGACGCCTGTCTCCCGTATCGTCCCAGACCGCGGTGCATAACCCGTCGCGCAGATTCCGGCAGCCCGGATCGTAAAAAAAACGCTTCGTCGCCATCATCCGGTTCACAAACGCAATCCGGTCACAAATCGGCTTCTTCACGCAGTCCGCCACCCGGATCCCCGCGTCCGCCACCGATCGCCGGAGACCCGTCTCCAGATACTGCGCCTCGCTGTCACAGAATACATAGCGCACCGGTGCTCTGTACCGCGTCCGCAGTCCGTCTAAAAAGCGACGGAATTCCCGATTGATCCGCTCCGGATCGATCTCCCCTTTTTCACCGCCGACCACCCCCTCTGCCAATGCCGCGATCCCGCTTTGCGCAAATCCCACCGCCACAAATGCCGTGCGGGAACGATTGCCGCCGAAATCCACACCGATGTTGATAAACTCCGCCGGAAAATCTGCACCGTCCATGGCATAGGAACCGGGATCATCCGCGAACATCCGGTAAATCAGTCCCTCCGCCGCGCACCGTTCGCCGAGAATGTCCCGCCTGTACCACACCGAGCCGGGATCGTACTGTGCTGCGATTTCCGCTATGCGCTCCGGCGTGATGACCGGATTGTCCGCAATGGTGAAATGCCCGTAGTTGTAGAAGCCCGCCCGCTCTGCCGCCGCGTATTTGTCGAGATACTCCCGGTAGATCGGCGCGTTCGGCGCGCATGGGTTGAGATCCCAGAAGAGCCGCCTGTCCCGCGCCGCCAGCGTCCGGTTCACCGCCTCCATGAGAAAGCTGTCGTGGTGGTGGTTGATCTCCGTCGCCAGCCACATCCCGTAGGAATTGCCCCGGATTCGCTTGTACGCATCCGCATTTTTGCCGCCGGTGAACAGCACGAGCTTTTCCCCCGTCCGCGTTGCGATCCGCAGGCATTCGTTGTCCCGGTACCGCATCCATTTGCATCGTCCGGAAAACAGCCGTTCCAGCCCCAGCCCATTGCAGTCACCAAGATTGAGCTTCGCGTTTCCGAGGGTCGAGCCGCTTGCCAGATGGATCCGGTCGGGCGCGTCTTCGAGGAGCGCGGCAAACACAAAAACATTGTCCACCGTTTTTCCCGCACGAACCGCCCCCTCCGCCACATTGACGGTATGACGGTACGCACGGCGCATATATGCCCGGTGCTTTTCCCCAAACACGTATCCCGGCAGCTCAGCCACCGATGCTCACCTCCGTATTCTCCCCGTGCGCAAATCCATCCGTCCCGGTATGAGCGTCCGCCGGACAGCGTGGGAAAAAGATCGCCTCGCGCAGTTCTCGGATCGCGCCGTCCTCACCGTATGGTGCGCCATGGGAATTCTCCCGCTCCGTATCCTTGCACAGCTCCATGTACAGCTTCACCGCCGGAACGCTTCCCTCGCGGATCATATCAAACAGACTCCGCCAAACCTCTGGCGCGAACAGCCGTGCCGTTTCCCGTGCCAGCGATGCCGCATCTCTGCCGAGGGAGCCGCCGCGCAGCCTGTCGAAAACGGCGCGCCAGCCGTAACGCCGGATCGTATCCACAGTCGCCGTACCGGAAAGTCCCGCCCGGATGAAATCTCCCGCGCAGGCGTTCTCCGCCGTTTCCGCGTCGATTTCGGGCCATTCCTCCGTTCGGATTTCCCCGCCTGTTTCCCGTCCCGTTTCCCTATCCGCAGCCGCGTTCTCCATGTATTCCGACACGGAGCAGATCATATGTTCTTTGCTCATGATAAAAAAGAAAGCCTCCTTTCCGAAAAATCATTCGTTTTCGCTTGTGACAATAGTATAACACAAACAGGTGTTCTTTGTCGACCCGCGAAATTCCGCGATTTTTCCCGGCTTCAGAAGCCTTATGAATGCTGCAAGAACGCGCGTTCGTTCTTGCAATTAATACAGTTTGTTCATGGTTCGTTCACGTGGCGGGACATTGTCCCGCGGCCCTATAAGTTCGACTTGCAGTCAGCTTACTGACTTGCAGTCAGTCTGCTGACCGTAGGTCAGTTGGTTTCCATGAGGGATGCCTCATTGCTTCTATATTGCACCGGATCGGTGCGGTGGGATTGCCTTGCGGCGCACCAAAGGACGGGGAAGAAGGATTTGCGAATCCTTCCTCCCCATCCTCTGGACTCCACCTCTCCTTCCAGGAGAATCGCTGCGGCGGGCATATATGCTGCCGCGGGCTTGGGGCAATATAGGTAGCTTGCATCAGGTGCAGATCGTTTATCGCCAATTC
>CAVIKO010000057.1:0-12842 GCA_963643035.1 bacterium | reverse complement strand
TCGCTGTAGGTATGCTCGTGCGGCTGTTCAGGTTCTACTTCATAGCCACAAACATCGCACTTGCCGTCGCTGTCAGCATCAATGTGTTCGCCTTTGTCAGCTACTACATCGTGCTCGCAGGTTGCAGCGTGCCAGTGATAGGTTTCATCGTAGGACCATTCTGCGCTGTAGGTATGCTCATGCGGCTGCTCGATTTCTCTTACATGTCCGCATACATCACATTCTTCATCAGCGTCATTAGCGTAGACATGTTCGGCCATATCCTTGATGCTGGCTTCCTTATCCGGGCATTCTGTATCCGTGCATTCATGCCAGTGGTTCTCGTCATCTTTACTCCAGTCACCATAGATATGCTCATGAATTGGAGTATCATTGATAATCACTTGACATGTCTTTGTACCGTTAATGTTGAGATCTGCTTCTTCGTCAGGAAAGTCATCATCACCGCTATTACATGACATGTTTACATTTTCAAGAGCAAATGTATACGCATCTTTTTTGTCAGACGGGAGTTCAAAGCTTACATTGAAGATTTCTGTTTTTCCCTCAAGAACAGCACCAATCTCATCCGTTGCGATATACGAGATGGTTCCTTCTGCGGGATCAAAATTCAGATTTTTATCATCACCGCTGCCAAAGTTTATTGCCTTATATGTTTTTACAGTAAGAGTAGTGTCATGTGTTATCATGAAACCCAGTGATGTCAGATTTGCATTTCCTGCGATATCAACATACACTTTGACACCAATCAGGTTCTCACTCTCCTGATAGGCAGCTTCTATGTATATTGACGGTTCATCTGCGGCTGCAATGCCGACAGCAAGCTGAACTGTCAGCATGATTGCTGCAAGTGTTACTGACAGTATTCTTTTGATTTGTTTTTTCATTTCTATGCCTCCTATTTAATCAATTTGTATTCTTCATCCCTGATATGAAGAATTCGCTGTTTTATCCACAAAACGTCTGTTGAGTTTACCCCACCTTTCTTGTTTACATCGGCGAGTTCCTTTTGATAATCGTCAAAGAAACGTCGCCTTGAAACGTACTGTTGTACCCACAGATAGTCTGTTGCATTCACCTTACCGTCCATGTTGACATCACCCAGTAAGCAAATCTTTACATTCTGCGTGACATTGGCGTTTTTCACTGTTATGTAATAATCGCGATCCACATGATTTGCCTTAGTTACACGAATCATATAGGAACCTTTCGGAACCGTGAAGGAGTATCCTCCACCAGTTGTAATGATCCTAGATAAATTCTTACCAACCTCATCGCAAAGTATCACAGTAACGTTATTGTTTGCTTGTTTTGCAGATGTAATCGTTCCGCTTATGGTATATTTGTCAACCTGTTCCTTCTCCCATACCGCGTATAATGTTACGTTTTCAGTCAGCTTATAAGACGAACCGGCTTTATAACATGATGACGCAGATGCGGTGCTGCTCGTTGACCATCCGATGAATACGTACCCGCTTCTTGTGGGAATCTTGGTGGACAAGGTGACAGTATCATAACGCTTACCTGTTGTACTTGCTGGTGCGTTTTTGCCGCCGTTCGCATTGTAGGTAATCGTTACAGTTACATCAGCATTATCATTGTAGTCCGGTCGTGCAATCGCACAGATCAGAGATGCATTGATGCTGATCTTCCATTCGCTGACACCGACATTGCCATTTTTTCCTTTTAGAAGCGTTCCACCTTCATTTTGTCCGTTTCCGTCTACATAGTAAATATATCCTCCTTTGTAATCATATACTATACCAACATGCCCCCATCTGTCAGGACCTTTTGTGGGTCTGAAGAAAATCAGATCTCCCTTTTGTGGGGTCAAAAGCGTTTCTCTCTTGCTTACACCAACACCATTATGAATTCTATCGGCGTCCGTCACAATACTGCCAGGCGCATTGTACAGGTACTTGGTGCTTCCGTTATGCTCGTAAAAATACCAACACTCATACTTATAATCCTTCAGGATAGAGTATGGGCTTGCATTTGTACCGCCTTTTCCAACATAAAGATAGCTTTCCGGTACGGACTTTTGTGTGAGACCTGCCTCATTGGCGCACCAGGATACAAAGGAAGCACACCATGATTGTCCGTTTGTACCGGTATATGCTCCGAAAACGGTGCGGTTTGTGCCTCTCTCAAGATAACCCGTCTGCGCTCTTGCGATGGCAACGATATCCTCTGCGTGACGGCCTGTCAAACTAGGAATATCATGTGCGGGATCGTATCCCGGATCCGCCTGTTCTTTCGCCCATACTGCGTACAGTGTTACATTTCCTGTCACGGTATAGGATGCCCCAGGCTGATACTGTGCCATTGTCGCACTGGAACTAGTTGCCCAACCTTTAAACACATACCCACTTCTGGTTGGAACTTTTGTGGAAAGAGTAACTGTTGTATTGCATGCGGCGGTCATGCTGGAAGGTGCATTGCGTCCGCCGTTTGCGTTGTAGGTGATTGTAGCAGTCGAGGGGGGCGTGAAAGATCCATTCAGGGACCACTGATATATATATGATACGGTTCCACCTTTATAATAATATGCAGTATAACCAGATGGATAGTCTGTGCTTTCAATCTTGTTGCCGTTGAAAACAATTTCAAAGACATTCTTTTGGTTTGCACAATTAGAGTCCACTGCATAATATGTATTTCCCTTTGTCGCGGATCGTCCAATCAATAAAATCGCATGGTTTGATTTGCTCCCCTTGCTTGTTGTATATGAAAAATACAGATAAACAGGGGAATAGTTATCGCGATTGCTATAATTCGAATATAGTGTATCAAGATCGTCTATTGTTCCAGAACTATACTTGATTTGGCACCCATATGCTGTATTAATTTTTTGAGTTATCTTATTATATACATCGTTTTTACTTGGGTCATACAGCGATGCACTTCCATAGAGTTCACTCATTTTCGCAGGCGTGCAATCTATTCCTAAATAAGACAGTGCTTCTGAATAGGCACAACGAGTACATTTGCCATTTGGCGTCAAGCCGTCATAGTCCCAATGTGCACTGCAATAATAGGGATCTCCCTTCACCTGTGAAATTCTTCGAATCCGTCCTTTTACTACACTAGCAGGTTTCTTTGATGTTGAAAGATCAACCATTTGCTTGGCTTCTTCAAGTGTCGTTGGCTTATCTCCGCCATCCCCAATCACATCAAAGTACACCACCCAGCAGTCCGGATGCTGCGACCATGGATCTTCTTCAACTGGAGAATTGGAGGCCCAAATCTCAAAGTAATACTTGCCAACCGGGAGGGGCGCACCGCCGGTCTGATGAACTGGCGTAAAGCATTTCACAGTCTGCGAACTTCCATCAAGTCCGTCACTGCTGTCAAACGTTCGTGATAAATACGACTTGCCAGTTGTTTTCGACTTGATATTGACAGTGATCCGTCTGACATGATTCACCTGCGCATACAACCAGAATGTATCGGTTCCCGTTGTGCCGTAGCTGCCAATGTTCGATCCGGATGGAATCGTAGTAAGTGAGGACAACCCCGGTCCTGTCTTTGCGACAATGGTAGGAGCCGCCTCTCCGCACGCTTTCTGCGTTACTTTGACCGTTTTACTGTTGCTGCCCGACGTTACTGTAACGGTTGCCGTTCTCGTGGACGTGCTGTAGTTTGCTCGCCTTGTGCGAACCGTAACCGTTTTCCCACTTTTTTCATACTTTAACCATTGTGATCCGGTTGAATCGATTGCGACACTATAACTGCTCACGCCGCTTACAGTAAAACTATCCTCGTTGCTGCCACCCCAGTTTAAGGAAATGGAGCTTTTGCTCAATGTAATGCTGCCTGATGAGTTTTTGACCAATGAAAAGTAAACCAGTATCCGTTCTGCTGTACTGTCACTCTGCTTGTCCTTGTAAAAAATCCAAAAAGCGTAATCACCAACAGGCAGCTCCTTATTCACTGTGTAACCGCTGTCAGCAACGTTCGCAACAAATGGAACCTTTACAGTTTTTGTTTGACTGGTTGATGTGCTCGTTCCATTGATCACGCCGACATCGCTGCGCATACCTATGGTATTGCCTGCAGCCTCGTGAATTTGGATTGTCGCGTATCCAACATTTTTGTATGTGAGCTTAATGCTTGCGTATGAGTCTTCATTTAAATCAAACTCTCCGCAATCTTCCTCATCATAGTATGTTGTCCCATCAATTTTCACCTTCATCGACATTGTACCTGCCGCTTCAGCCGACAAAGGAATGTATGACAGCAACATCAAGAACGTCATGATAAAAGAAACGGCCTGTCTGAACACTCGTTTGATTGACATAATTCCTCCTCAAATGATGTATTTGATATCTGCTATGTGCCAGTGGACTACTTTTCTGTGCAACAAATTCCTCCTTTATCCTACACTTCTACGTAATGCCATTCTACACATTATACCGATCTGAAATCCTGGAAAACACGCATCTGAGTGTAAACATATTGTTGTGGATTTCATACTTTATATAATGAGGTTGGCAACATAGGTAGAGATTTTTTGCCACGGCTCTATTGCCAGTTGTTTTATATTGTGGTATAATAAGCTATACAAGCTGCACATATTGTGGAAGCCGTCGCACGCTACATTTGTAGTATTGTTGCGGGATACAATATGGCAAGAAATCTCTACTTTTGCAAACATCTATGTAATTTACAGCGCTCCAGTTATCATAAGTTCATTCGTCGTGCATTTTTACCCAATTCTGGAACGTCGTATGAGATACGCCAAGCCGTTGTGCAGCCGCCCGTCCAGAGATTTCTCCACACCGCCACGCTTCATATACCTTCTCCCATGCCATCGGCTTTTCAAAAGCGCGCCTGCCAAAATGGACTCCGTTTGCCTTGGCTGCCGCGATCCCCTCTGCCTGCCGCTGTCGGATAAACTCCCGCTCCGTCTGCGCGACATAGGACAGCAGCTGCAACACAATATCCGCGATCAATGTCCCTGTCAGATCGCGTCCGATTCGCGTGTCGAGCAAAGGCATATCAAGCACCACCACATCCACACCCTTTTCTTTTGTCAGGAGACGCCACTGTAATAGAATATCCGCGTAGTCCCGTCCGAGTCTGTCGATGCTTTTGATCACAAGTGTATCGGCAGACTTCATTTTCTTCACAAGCTTTTTGTATCCAGGCCGATCAAAATCCTTACCGGACTGCTTATCAATGACAATACACCGTTCCTCTATGCCAAACTCCTGCATGGCTATCAATTGCCTGGTCTCATTCTGTTCCCTTGTGGACACCCGGACATACCCATACATACTCATTTTCTCTGCTTCCTCCGCGTAATGATAAACTATCGGAAGACAATGCCAATTATCCTCAGCATGCATTGTCATCTCAAGCATTATTTTACAGTATTTTGTATTTTTCTGCCATTCTTATCTCACGTGTTAGCAGTGACAAAATGTTGTTCATTCTGCCAAAAACACTCCATAAAATGATTCGCTACACTGCCATTCACCAATTTATATCCCCCCTCGGCACTTTCTCCGCAGAATAACATATAGATACAATATTCCCCCAGAAGTACGCCATAACTTCGTCCAGTATATACCGCCACAACGGCTTGCTATCTGCCGCCGAGTATGGTAATATGTCCGATACAAAGGAGGCGACAGCATGAAAAAGGTAACAAAACTGCCAAGTGAGCCGAAGCTCACGCACAAACTGCGCGTGGCGGCATATGCGCGTGTGTCTACCGGCAAGGACGCCATGCTCCATTCTCTGACGGCGCAGATTGACTATTACAAGACGAAAATCCGCGCAAACCCGGAGTGGATTTTTGCCGGTGTCTATGTCGACGAGGCAAAAACGGGGACAAAGGAAACCCGCGAGGGGTTAGAACGGCTCATCTCGGACTGCCGGGACGGAAAAATCGACATGGTACTCACCAAATCCATCTCCCGCTTTGCACGGAACACGGTCACGCTTTTGCAGATCGTCCGTATGTGCAAGGAATGGGAGGTGGATATTTTCTTTGAGGAGCAAAGCATTCACACGATGAGCGGTGATGGCGAGCTTCTGTTGGGCATTCTGGCGTCCTATGCCCAGGAGGAGAGCCGCTGTGCGAGTGAGAACCAGAAATGGCGCATCAAACGCAACTTTGCAGCCGGGATGCCATGGAATGGCGCACTGCTCGGGTACCGGATTCGGGACGGACGCTACGAAATCGTCCCTGAAGAAGCGGAGATCGTGCGGCGCATTTATGCCGAGTATCTGGAAGGATTTGGGTATCACGCGATCGTCAAGCATCTGCGCGAGGATGGTGTTCCCTCACGCCTGGGAAGCGGTTGGGGAGCATCCGGTATTGCCAAAATCTTGAAAAATCCCACCTACACCGGCAGTCTTTTGCTGCAGCGGTATTATCGCGAGAATCACCTCACAAAGAAGAAGCTGGTGAACAAGGGCGAGCTGCCGAAATATTATGCGGAGAACACACACGAAGCCATCATTCCCAAAGAGACCTTTGACGCGGTCCAGGCGGAGAGAACAAGACGCGCGGAGAGGTTCGGCAATCACACGGGCGTGCGGCAGTTTTATCCTTTTATGGGAAAGATGGTGTGTGCGGAATGCGGCAAGCACTATCGCCGCAAGGTCGTAAAGTCCGGTGTCGTCTGGATTTGCGAAACCTTTGACCATGTTGGAAAGTTTGCCTGCGCTTCCAAACAGATTCCAGAGGAAACGCTGAAAGTGATTTCCGCAAGAGCTATGGGAATGGACGAATTTGCCGAATCGATATTCCGGGAGCGTGTGGAGAGCATTCTGGTCTGCAATGGGAACAAGCTGGTCTTTCGTTTCCGGGATGGTACAGAAACCACGCTGCATTGGCAGGACCGTTCCCGCAGCCAGAGTTGGACGGACGAGATGAAAGAAGCGGCGCGTCAGAGAGCATGGGAAAGGAGAGGTGCAAAATGCCAAGAGTAACCGTTATTCCGGCGAGTATCAACCCATTGACACATATGCCTGCGCACGTGCTGCAAAAACGCCGTGTGGCTGGATATGCGCGGGTATCCACAGACAGCGACGAGCAGTTCACGAGCTATGAGGCACAGGTGGACTACTATACGGAGTACATAAAAAGTCGCAACGATTGGGAATTTGTGGCAGTCTACACGGATGAGGGGATCTCCGGCTGCAGCACCAGGCATCGTGCAGGCTTTCGCGAGATGATCGCAGACGCGCTGAACGGCAAAATCGACCTCATCGTGACAAAATCCGTCAGCCGGTTTGCCAGAAATACCGTAGACAGTCTGGTGACCATCCGGCAACTGAAGGAAAAGGGGGTAGAGGTCTATTTTGAAAAGGAAAACATTTTCACATTTGACGGCAAGGGAGAGCTGCTGCTCACGATCATGTCCAGTCTCGCACAGGAAGAAAGCCGCTCGATCTCCGAGAATGTGACGTGGGGACAGCGCAAGCGGTTCGCGGATGGGAAGGTGAATCTGCCCTACAAACACTTCCTTGGCTACGACCGCGGAGAGGATGGGGAGCCGGTCATCAACGAAAAAGAAGCGGAGGTTGTCCGGCTTATCTACAGACTGTTTTTAGAGGGCAAGACACAAGCTATGATTTGCAAACGGCTGCAAGAGATGCAGATCCCCACGCCGAGTGGAAAAACCGTGTGGAGCAAGACGACGGTGACGAGCATCCTGCAGAATGAGAAGTACAAAGGTGACGCGCTATTGCAGAAGTGTTTCACCGTGGACTTTTTGAGCAAACGGACAAAAACCAACACAGGCGAGGTGCCGCAATACTATGTTGAAAACAGCCACCCCGCCATCATCGTGCCGGAGGAATGGGAGCAGGTGCAGGCGGAATTTGCCAGACGGAAAGCCATGGGCGGCGCATACAGCGGCAAGGACGCATTGTCCGCAAGACTGGTGTGCGAGGACTGCGGCGAATTCTTCGGGTCCAAGGTATGGCACTCGACGGACAAATATCGTAAAACAATCTGGCAATGCAATAATAAATGGAAGAAAAATGTGCATTGCCAGACGCCCATACTGGAAAGCGTGATCGTGCGCGGGATGTTTCTGGAAGCCTACAGGCAATTCATGGAAAAGCGCGAGCAGATTCTGGAGGACTGCGCGCTCATCCGGCAGTCGCTGACCGACCTGTGCGATTTTGACGCCGCCATTGCCGCACAGGTGGAAGAAGCGGAGAGTGTGGCGGAACAGGTACGAACGGCACTAAAAAAGAACGCCTCCTCGGACGAAAGTGAGGAAGCGTTTCGGAAATCTTATGAGGAACTCTGCAAGCGGCATGAGAAAGCTACGCAGGAGCTGAATCGATTGTGTGAGGAACGGGAGTCCCGCGTCCGGCAAGCAAAAGCGATAACACAATTCATACGGGAAGTACGGAAAAATCCGGCGATACTGTACGAATGGGACGATACCATATGGACGGTCATGGTAAAGCACGCCATCGTCCACCGCGACGGGGACTTGACGTTTGTGTTCGTGGATGGGACGGAGATACGCATTGCCAAGGAAAAAGAGGGGAATCGTTAGATTTTACACCCCTTGGCGGATTTTTCACACCCCATTTGTCAATTATTGGACGGGGTTTGAACGGGAATATAGGAAAACAGGCTCCAACATGGCTGATATGTTAGCATGGAGCCTGTTTTGGTATTTGTTTCACACATCTCCGTTGTTCATTGGCGGGTTTATAGTGAAAAAGGACACCCATTTCGGTACGTTCTTGTATCAAAATAGGTGTCCAGATATGGCAGGGGCACTAAGACTCGAACTCAGGACACGTGGTTTTGGAGACCACTGCTCTACCAACTGAGCTATACCCCTGTGGGACGTGATATATTATATCACATCCGTCCGGAAATTGCAATACCTTTTTTCAAAAAAAATCCCATTTTTCAAAGATTTTTTATGAATGTGCTATGCAAATCGAGTTATTTTGCCGACCGTCTTGGATCCATGGTTTTGGGAATTCAAAACAACGTTGGATCAATCGTTTTCCAATGGGAAAGCTCTCGATTTGTAGGTCAATCCGCGCGGGACAGCCACACGGTTCGACCGGTTTCCTCTGCCATTTTGCGAATATGCGGCAGTCCCAATACTGTTCGGTTATCGATTACACTGAACTGCTTCGCTTTTGCATCCGGTAAGAGATCCGCAAACAAAATATCCGCCCCCGCCTCTATCGCCAGACGATTTCCAAGATCGTCCGAAAGACCCATGGAGAGATCGTATCCCGGCAGCTGTGCAGTCAGACGACAATCCGGGAGCAAGTGGCGCAGCAATGTGATTTCCCTGTGGCAGAGAGTGATGTCTCCCCGTTTTCCTCCAAGCGGCGCACCCTTTGCCGGAAGATACGGAATCACAGGAGCCCACGATATATGAAGAGACGTCATGAGGAGGATTTCGTCTGCTAACTCCTCAATGGTCTGTCCGGGATAATCGACGATGTTGCCCGATGCGAGAAGAAGCCCCGCGTCCTGCACCGCATGGATTCCCGCCATGCGTTTTTCGTAATCGGTACTTGGGTTGAGCCGATTGAACGTGTCCGAATGTGCCATCTCGAACTTCAGCACATATTCTGTCAGACCTGCGTCACGCAGTTGTTTGTATCCGTCGAGCGGAAACTCGCCGCCTGCCAGACTGATGCGCATTCCCATGTCCGCAATTTGCCGGATCACCGGAAGCATCACAGCAAGACTGTATACGGGATCTTCCCCGGCAACGAGAAAAATCCGTTCGTAACCCAAAGCTTTTGCGTATTCTGCTGTTTTTACAATATCCTCCGGCGGGATACGGTACCGCGGGATTTTGTTTCCGGCGCGCATCCCGCAATAGAGACACTGATTTTTACACACGTTCGTATAGCCGAGCATCGCCATCGCGTACAAGCGGTTTCCCTTCTCCCGTACAATTTCCAACGCACGCGGCACAAATGCGCTCTGAAATTCCGTATATGGCATCGTCAAAGCTTCTATAAGTTCTGTTTTGGTCATTGTCATAATTGCAATATCTCTCCTTTCATTTCCGGCACCTCACCGCTGTCATGCGTCACAAAAATCACAGTTTTTCCTTCCGTCCATTTCTGTACCGCACGGATTACCTCGCCCTTGGTTCCCGCGTCCAATCCCTTGAATGGTTCGTCCATGAGCAGCACATCTCCCTCGCCGAGCAGCGCACGTGCGATTGCCACACGCCGTTTCATGCCGCCGGACAGCTCTGTCACCCGTTTCGCGCCCAAATCGGACAGACCCATCGCGGCAAGAACATATGCAATCTCGGCAGTCCGTCTGCGCGAGGTCACAAGCCGGAGATTTGCCGCCACTGTGAAATCCTCACACAGTCTGTCCTCTTGAAACACCATTGTGAACCGCTGCGGCATCCCGACTACTTCCCCTGCGTCCGGCACAAGCAGTCCCGCAATCACCGAAAGCAGTGTCGTTTTGCCGCAGCCGGACGGTCCCATAATCGCTGTACACCGACCAACCGGAAAGACGGCGGAAAAATCGTTCAATACGCGATTTTCGCCATAGGAAACAAACACATTCCGCACCGAAATCTCGTTCATACCGCACCCCCATGTGTCTCCCAAAGCGCGAACAACCTTTTCACAATCCAGAGAAACACCTTTTCAAACAGTACACTGACCGCTACAATCACGACTGTCCACGCGAACAGATCCCTTGTGTTCAGGTACACCTTCGCCTCGTACAAAGCCTCTCCCATGGAACCGTCCGGAATGCCGATGATCTCCGCTGCAATGCCCGATTTCCACGCCAGACCGATCGAGGTTGCACACGCCGAGAGCAAATACGGTTTAATCTGCGCCAGCCAAATATATGACAGCCGCTTACCAAACGACAGATGGAATACCTGCGCCATCTCCACCATTTTCGGATCTACATTTCGGATGCCGGCAAGCACGTTATTGTATACAATCGGAAGAACCATGAGGAATGAGATAAAGATCGACAGTTCCGCGGACGACAGCCAGAGAAGTGCGATGACAATAAAAGACGCAACCGGAACCGATTTTACCGTTAGTAAATAGGGTAGAAAGACCGTTTCCAATACCGGAAAGCGTCCGGCAAGCGTAGCAAGCAGGATTCCAAGCGCAAATCCGATGAAAAATCCATGCACAATCCGGGAAAAGCTGAACCAGATCGCCGCAAAAAAGCCAGGCTCCCGCCAGATGGTGCAAAGTCGACCGGCAACTGACAGGGGAGACACAAGCAGCACCCGTTGTCCAAGCCACATCGCGCCGATTTGCCAGACGAGCAACGCGGCAAGCACAGCAAAAATTTTCGCAAAAATCCCGCTAACGTGTGATGTACGAGGTTTCATAGACAGAATTTGCGGGGATCACCAAAACGCCGGCAATCCCCGCTCCTTTCGCTTATATTACGGATATTAATGTAGATTTTTACGGAATGTAGTAGAAGTCCTCACCCGGCATCGCACCGCCTATAGACTTGGGGTTCTGGTCGAACAGCACTTGCAAATACCCGTTCATCGGAGCGACCATGTCCTCCCCTGCGATATAGGTGATGTTGCAGTACGGAATCGCTTTTTCCGCAACCGCTGCTTTTACAATACCGTACTTTTCGACAAGCTGCGCGCCATCCGCTATATTTTCGTTGATATATGTTGTGGACGCCTCATACTCCGCAAGAAACGTCTTGACTGCATCCGGGTAAGCTTGCGCGAAATCCCGGCGGATTACAAGCACTCCAGTGAACAACGTACTGCCGTTGTCAAGCGCATCCCATGCCTCCGTCAGATCGATCGCCACGCGGAGTCCTTCCACGGACCCCTGCGCCACGGTGACAAACGGCTGAGGCAGCATTGCGATTCCCTCCTCCGCGGCAGACAGCGCACCTACAACCTCTGTCGGCTCGCTCTTCCACTCGATGGTCACGCCTGTATCGGGATCAATGCCGTTTTCGGAAAGAATATAGCGCAGCGCATATTCCGGCGTGGAACCTTTGCCGGTCGCATAAATGGTCTTGCCTGCAAGATCGGCGACAGAATTCACGCTTTCACCTTTTTCCACGATGTAGATTACTCCGAGGGTATTGACCGCAAGCAGTTCCGCCGCTCCGTCCGTGTTGTTGTACAGTACGGACGCCAGATTGGCAGGCACCGCGATAATGTCCATTTCGCCCTGGATAAACTTCGGGGTCAGCTCATCGGCAGCGGCGGCAATGGTGAATTCGTAGGTGTTTTCCGTGGTACCCGCCTCGTTGTCCGCCATCAGTTTGACCATGCCCATCGATGTCGGTCCCTTCAATCCGCCGATCCGGATAGAATCCGGCAGAACGGGAGTGGCTTCGGTATCCGCATTCGTATCCGCATTCACATCCGTCTCGGTTTCTGACATCGTTTCTACACTGTTTTCCGCGCCGCAACCAATCAGTCCTGTAAGCATCAGAGAGGCAAGCAAAGCGGATAGAAATTTCTTCATAGCAAATATACTCCTTAGTTTCTATGATTTCTATCCATAGTATAGCGGAACGCCACAGACACATACGTTGCATTTGCAACCACGAGCCGCCAAAGTTCTACAGAATCGTGAACTCGTTTTTGTCGAATATGATGAGTCCCTCCTGCTGCATCCGAGAAAGCTCTCTGGATAGTGCGCTCCGGTTTACGCCGAGATAAACCGCCAGTCCGTTTCGGTCAAACGGCAACCGGATGGTGCGGACTCCGTTTGGCTTCTGGTACATGGAAAAGAGCGTGAAGAGCTTTTCACGGATCGAAAGCTTGGAGAGAACCTGGATCCGATTGTTCATGCCCATCGATGTCGGTCCCTTCAATCCGCCGATCCGGATAGAATCCGGCAGA
>CAVIKO010000056.1:0-12954 GCA_963643035.1 bacterium | reverse complement strand
AAATCCTTCTTCCCCGTCCTTTGGTGCGCCGCAAGGCATAATCCCGCCGCAGCGGTAAAGCTGCATGGAAAGAATGCGCCGTAAGGCAAGAGCGAAGCCTGCCTTGCGGATAACACCAAAAAGCACCCTGATCCGGTAGGATCGGGGTGCTTGTCTGGCTTGGGTGAAACGCACTATTAGAACGCTACTTCTTCCGTGGTGCTCTCGTCGGTTGCAGCGGCGGAATCCTCTTCGTTGTGATCCTCGCAGCAGCAGATCGGCTCGTAGCTGCCATCCTCATCGCCGAAATCCTCATCATCGAAGCATTCGGTGTCATCGCTGTCGTCGTTGCATTCCAGAGAAATCTTGAAATACTTCTTGAAGAAAGTGTACAGCATTACAAGAATTGCGCCGACACTGACAACTGCGCCGATAATAATAAAGAATGTTGTAAGAGAGCTTCTCTTTCCTTTTTCCATGACGTGTATTCCTCCATGACAGGTTTTCATCTGCCGCCGCAGGGACTTTATGCAGTCACATCCGCATAACGGCATTTTGCAGAAATTCTTCCTAACAGAAATTCCCTTCCTCAGTATCGTATCATATTTTCCATGCAAAAGCAAGAGCAAAAAGTGAAATAAATGTTAAGAAACGGAAAAGTGTATTCGCTGCCGCGCTTTTTTATGCCGGAAATGGATTCGCCTTCTCGTATTATGGCCCGTGCCATGGAAAACATATCCGCCGGGGCTTGCAATTTCTACCGTTTTGCGGTATACTATAGTAAAGTGGCGGTTTGTTTCTCTTTTTGCGAAAGCCGCTTGGACAGAGGTGAAATTTATGATACATACGCCGGTGAGCAGAGCGTATCGATCTGCGTTAGGCGGCGATTTTCCACGGGAGCTGCCGATTCGCCTGTTCGGGATCGTGCGGGAATCCATCGTGGACGGACCGGGACTCCGGTTCGTGGTGTTCGTGCAGGGTTGTCCGCACCATTGCCCCGGCTGTCATAATCCCGACAGTCACGATCCGGCAGGCGGATTTGCGACCACCACCACGCGGATTTACGAAAATCTTATCAAGAATCCGTCGATCACGGGCCTGACCTTCAGCGGCGGCGAGCCGTTTCTCTGGGGCAACGAACTGTCGGAAATCGCGGAAGCGGCCGTACGGCGCGGATACCACATCATGACCTACTCCGGCTGGACGTACGAACAGCTTCTCGAAAAGGCGAAAAACGAGCCGCCCGTCCATCGACTCCTTGCCGCGACACAGGTTCTGGTGGACGGCAGATACATCGAAGCGCAGCGCGATCTCGGACTCCGGTATCGCGGGAGCAGAAATCAGCGGCTTCTCGATGTGACCTGCTATCCGAACAGTACCGCCGCACGGGAAATTGAGTGGGAATGAGAATTTCCTAAAAGGAAATTCTCCAAAGTTAAAAAGTACAGTCAAGTGGGAACGATTTCCCTCAAATACACAAATTCGTAAAAAAACGCTTTTTGAAAGCTTCGCAGAGGAAAGGATATAGTATGCAGATCTCTCCTGAAGTTCGCCGTCTCGCGGAGGAGGCGGAAATCCAACTGAAACCGATATTCGATCGTGTAGACGAGATCGCACGGCGAAATACAGAGCATGTCCTCGACTGTTTCCGGGCAGCGGAGGTCGGTGAATCCATGTTCACCCCCTCTACCGGCTACGGCTACGGCGACCGCGGTCGTGACGCCATCGATCAGCTTGCGGCGAAAATTTTCCGTGCCGAGGCCGGATTCATGCGTCCGTCCCTGACCTCCGGCACGCACACCATCACCGTCGCGCTCTTTGGACTTCTCCGGCCCGGCGACTGGATGTATTCGCTGACCGGCAATCCGTATGATACGCTCTTGGAGGTTGTGGGCATCATTGGCGAACCCGGCAACGGCTCCCTGCGCGATTTCGGTGTGCATTTTCATGGAGAACCGATGAAAAACGGTGCGCCGGATCTCGATGCCGCCTGCGCCTTTCTCCGGGAACACGGAACCGAGGTGCGTGTAATGTATATCCAGCGGTCGAAGGGATATGAGAACCGCCCGACACTGACCACGGCACAGATCCGCCACGCTGCGTGGAAGATCCGGGAAACGGCGCGCGAGCTGGGAATTCCCGCACCGTATGTCGTGTGCGACAACTGCTACGGCGAATTCACAGAGGAATACGAGCCGACTGCGGTTCCCGCCGGATCCGTGGAGGAGGAAGGGGTCGATATCATCATGGGCTCCCTCATCAAGAATCCGGGCGGCGGCATGGCGGATACGGGTGGCTACATCTGCGGAACGGCGCGCGCCGTCGAGTTGTGCGGCTATCGCTTGACCTGTCCGGGCGTGGGTCTGGATGGCGGACCGTCGCTGGGACAGAATCGGAATATGCTGCGCGGTCTGTTCTACGCGCCGCACACAACGGCGCAGGCGATCAAAACGGCGCATCTTGCCGCGTATCTCTTTGCCCAAAAGGGCTTTTCCGTCAATCCGGCGTGGGATGTACCGCGTTCGGACATCATCGAGGCGATTGAGTGCGCCACCGGTGCGGGACTGTGCGCGTTCTGCCGGGGAATCCAGTCTGCCTCGCCAATCGATTCGTACGTGGTGCCGGAGCCGTATGCGATGCCGGGATATCCGGATCCCGTGGTGATGGCGGCAGGTGCCTTTGTCGGCGGTGCGTCGATTGAGCTGTCAGCGGACGGCCCCATGCGCGAACCGTACATTGCCTATATGCAAGGCGGTCTGACCTATGAAAGCGGCAGACTCGGCATCATGGCGGCTCTGGAAGCGGTTCTTGCAGAACAGAAATGAGCCGTGTGGATACCATCGGGCGGCATTGGCATAGCGGTAAACGGATATGAATATAGAAGGATGCGCTGCATAAATCGAGATTTTGCGTCAAAAGCATAGGAATGAAGGACTTTTGATGCGAAATCCACCTTACGGCAGCGTTTCCATAATGGAGCGAAAGGATATGGGCTATGGTAAAGAAGAGAATCCTCGTCATCAGCAGCGCGAACATTGATTTTGTGCAGAGAATGCGCCGTGTTCCGTACTCCGGAGAAACGGTCACGGAGATGGACAACGGCTACAGCTACGTCCCGGGTGGAAAGGGAGCCAACAGCGCGATTACGTTCTCCCGGCTCGGCGCGGACTGTGTGTTTGCCTGCAAGCTCGGCAGGGACGCGAACGGCAAGCGGCTATCCGCCATCTACGCGAAGGAGGGAATCGACACACGGTACATCTGGGAGGACGACGAACATCCGACCGGGCTTGCGTCGATTCTGGTGGAGGAGAACGGCAAGAATCGGATCATCGTATATCCGGGCGCGAACAATTATATCACGCCGGCAGACATTGAGGAACCGTTTACGTGTTATCCGGACGCGGTATATATGCAGTTGGAAATCCCGTTTGAGGCCGTAGTGGAAGCGACGAGACGGGCGAATGAGGCGGACATTCCGGTATTCATCGACGCGGGACCGGCAAGCGTGGACTACGATCTCAGCCGGTTGGGCAAGGTGGAGATCTTCTCCCCGAACGAATCGGAGACGCGGGTATTCACGGGGATCACGCCGAACAGCGAAGAGAACTGTCTGCGTGCCGCCATTAAGCTCTCGACCTTAGTGAACGCACGGTACATCCTTTTGAAGCTCGGCGACCGGGGTGCGTTCCTGTACGATGGCAGGCAGTATTACACGTTCCCGGCGGAAAAGACGGAGGTTGTGGACACGACGGCGGCGGGTGACGTATTCACGGCGGCGTTGTCGTACTGGTATCTCGAAAAGGGCAACATTCTGAAAGCAGCGGATTTCGCGACCTGCGCAGCGGCGATATCGGTATCGCGTGCGGGTGCGTCCACATCCGTGCCGACTCTATCCGAGGTGATCGCGTTTGCCAAGGCGCGCACGGAGGAACAGTCGGATACGGGAACGGAAAGCGCGGAAGCAGCGAAAAGCGGGGATGGTACGCTGTGATAATCGTCGGGATCGATTTCGGTGACGCACGTACGGGGCTGGCGGTCTGCGACAGGTACGAGATGATGGCAAGCGAGGCGGGCTGCGTCACGGCGGACAGCTACAAAAAGACGCTTGACGCAGTGGCAGATGCGGTGCGAAATCTCCATGCTGAGCGGATTGTCGTGGGCAATCCGAAAAATATGAACGGAACCGAGGGACCGCGCAGCGCAAAGTGTCAGGCGTTCGCCCGTGAGCTAGCGGAAGCGACCGGCATTGAAACCGTCCTCTACGACGAGCGGCTCACAACGGTCAGCGCGCACAAAATCCTCTCAGACAACAACGTCCGCGGCAAAAAAAGAAAAGCCACCGTGGATGCACTATCCGCGCGGCTTATATTGGAGGACTATCTTACCTGGAAAAAAAGAAACGGGGGAGACGGTCGCTTGTGAACCAATGCGTCCGCGAGGAGGCATAGCGCTTCCGCTAAACTTTTGTATGAGATGGGGATGGCTACAGCTTGTGCATAGGGACTTGCACATGCTGTAGCCATCCCCTTTTTTACAGGTATTGTGTTATACAGGTTTTGCGGGAGCTTTTTCAAAAGGAACCGTTCTCCCACTGCTGTCGAGCCTAAACCGTGGGAAGATCGCTCCAACGTTCAGCTGCATATCATTCCCACTCTGTACCGGCAGTATGTACGAATTACTGCGCCAGAGATTCTTCAAATTGGGCGAGTACCTTGTCGAGGGTTTTCTGACCGGCGGCTTCGTTTTTGGCGTAGGCGGACGCGAAATCGGTCTGCTTGGCGCCGAGCGGGGTCAGGAAGCATTTCGCGAGGAGGAAGTCGCCCAGCACGCCATTATAGGCGACGGCGAACGGAGAGGTAATGGAGTCGTGGATGAGGTCGATCATCGCTGCGTCTTCCGCGCCGCCAACGTATTTCACCTTCAGTGCATCCTCATAGTATGCCGGGATTACCGTCTTGGAGGTTTCGCGTCCGAGTACTTCCAGACAGGTGTGAACAAACGGAAGCTGATCCACAGGCGTTGTCACCAGAATCGCGCCTACCTCAGATGTGTCATGTAAGCTGGAGACGTAATGATCCTGCTCCAGATTCAGCTTCGGATAGGGGGCAAGCCCCACGCCGAAATCGATGTCGCGCATGACCTCCAGGTCGCATAGACGGAGATAACCCACGAACGCCGTTTCCGCGTTCGCAAATTTTGTGCGCAGATCTTCCGTGTCGCCCTGCTTCGTTTTCGGCAGCGTACCTTCGCTCCAGTACAGCTCGTTCAGTTTTTCGAGAATCTTCACAGACCGCTCGTTGTTGAAGCAGAACTGGACGTTTCCGTCCGATTTGTCGATGAACTGCACATCAAAGCCCATCAGCACCGGAATCATCGGACCCCATGGACCGATCACCGTGTAGCCGAACTGGTCACCCTCCGCGAGTGTACCGTCGCCGTTCGTGTCCACAGTCAGCTCTTGTGTCAGCGCAATCATCTCATCCACCGTCCATTTGCCATCGAGAACGATGTCCTGTACATACGACGCGTCCCCCATGTGGTCGGCGATCAGTTTTTTGTTGTAATATAATACGTGCGCCGACGCGAGTGAGTCCGTAAAATAGTCGCCCAGCAGCATGTACATCGCGCCCGGCACAAACTCGAGATCCCGGATCGCATCGCCGTACCAGTAGGATTTGTCCAAGTCGAGGATCTCCGAATCCTTCACGGAGTGGAAATATGCCTTCGGTGTCAGCTTCGACAGGCACATAATGTCGTTTGCCACAATGTCAAACTGACTATCTCCGGCAAGCACGATCTTTTCAATTTGTGTGTTCGCGTTGGAGTACGTCCATTCCGACGGCGTGATCTCCAGCGTCACGTTGAGCAGCGTCTGCACATCCTCGTTCCGCTTGAATACCGCGTCGTTCACGATTTCGCCGTTCATCTCCCCGGTGCCCGCGATAAAACGATGGGCGTTCGTTGCGTCTGTTTCATCCATGGAGGAACTGATCCGCAGCGATTGACCTCCGAAATCGGTGCCCGCGAACGGATCCGGTTCGGTTTCAGCAACGGTTTCCCCGGTGGTCTCTTCGTTCTCCGCGTTTAGCGGGGTCGTTTCTGTTTTACCTTCCGCATTGCCGCAGGACCCCAGTGAGCTGATCAGAAGAAGTCCGGCAAAAAGGAAAGAAAGCATTCTTTTGGTCATATCGTCCTCCTATATCGGCGCGATTTGTATTGGAACGGCAGTCATTCCACCACACGTCCTGCGCGCATTTTTCAACCGTCTTTATTATATCAAATCCACCAATATATGTCAAGGAAATTCTGAAATAAATTTGCAAACTGTCGCAATATAAATAATTAATGTTGTAGTTATTTTTCTGAAAACATCGTAAAAATTCCGATACGAAGGCGCAGCAGGAGGGCATGGACGCACGCTTTCCATTCCATCGAGCGGGGATATGTATGATGTGCGGGTATGCATTGTCTATGATTTAAGCCCACCGTCGGAGAATTTCCTGTCAAGGAAATTCTCGAGAGTGGGAGGGAGCGCTCCGCCATTCAGCTGTATAGTATTCCACACGACTGTTGCAGCAGCCTCATCGATCGTGCGGCAGGAAATACAGACTGTCGGCGGCATGAAAAAAGGCAGCGCACGGGGAAAAATTCCTGTGCGCTGTCTTTTTTCATGTGGGCTATCCATACATGGGTGACCCGCGTGATACATACCTGTTCTGAGCGATAACGCGTTCTCAACTCACACTGTTCTGTATCGCGGTATTGGCGATACGATTGTCGGATGGATTTATGGATTCGTTTGACGGTATGGAAGCGTCTGCTGCCGGGTAGAATCGCTTTTCATCGATGAGCCGTTCCAGCCCGAGCGTCGTTACAACGGTATGAAAGACGTCGCGGGAGATCTGCATTTCGGTGACAAGCTCCGCAAGAGGGAAGTCCGCGGCATTCTGATAACCCTTTCCTATCATCCATTTTGCGTATTTTTCCGCAGGAATGTAGGAGATCAGCGCCCATTTTACCTGATTCTGTGCGACAAAAGTGGGATTTACAGTGCTTTTCGAGGTGATTTTCGATTCCGCCACTCCCCCGGATTCCACGGACGCAAGCGATTCCAGATCATCTACCGTGGTAAGCACCGTATGGAGAGACGCTTCCTCGATGCCCTCGACCGCCTCGATGCCCTCGACCGCCTCGATTTCATCAAGGGTGTCTGTGCTGTCGATAACAGCGGGGATGGATGCATCAGAGGAAACCGGCGCATTAGAGGAAACAGACGCGTCAGAGGTAACGGATGTGTTGGAGTCGGAAACGGCGGGTTCCGACGCCGCAGACTCCGAGGTGTCGGATTCCGATACTGCGGAAGAAGTTTGGGGAACGATAGTCGGTGCGTTCGCGGATTCGTTTGACGCACCCGCACTGCCCGCACCATTGGATGCACTCGATCCGCCGGTCGTGCCGCTCGCCGTGCTTTGCGTTGGCGCTTCCTCCATGAGGAACGGCAGAGGATGGCGGTTTGCGACTGCATTGGAACTGGAATTCCCGGAAGCAGAGGAACCTGCATCGGTTTCCGCACCGTCGTCCGTGATCACCTGTGCGCCGCCGGGATTGAGAAATCTGCGCGGCGTTTCGGTTTTTGCGGTTGTCTCCGGAACGGTATTTCCTGTAGTGGCTTTGCCACTGCCGGAGGTACTGTTCTTCCCGGATGTATTGTTGGAGCTGCTCCCGGAGGTACTGTTTTTCCCGGACGTATTGTTGGAGCTGCTGCCGGAGGTACTGTTCTTCCCGGTATTGCTTCCGGACGTGCTGTCGGGGCTTGTGGCGACATGGCTCTTTGGGGTGGCTGTGTCGGGAGCGGATTGCGAAAGCTCTTCGTGTCCGCTCGTCTCTGCCTGAACCTGTGCGGCACCTGCATTTTCCTCCGTTATGGCTTCCTCCTCGGGTTGCGAGGCGTCGGACGAGACGGGGGAAGAATCCTCACCGGTTGTGTCGCCGGAGAACGGTACGATCTCGAACGCATAGGCATCGGTGGCTTCTGTTGCGTATTCCGGCATCACCGCGTCAGACGCGGTGACAGGCATTGTTTCGGCGATCGCCAGTGCTTCCGCTGCGCCCCCGTTTCGGAGCATCGGACTTGCGGCAATGGCGAGGGAGCAGATTATGCCAAAACAGGCGGCGGCGCTGCCCCATTGGAGAACCGCGCGGCGTATCTTCCGTCTCCGTGTCATCGCGCTGATTTTTGTCATCACGTCTCTGCGCAGATTTTCCGGCGGCGCAGGATATGCGGATTGCAGCAGTGCGTGCAGCAGCGCGTCCTCGTCCTCCGTACTGTCACCATCCGCATCGGAGACATAGCTCCCGGGCAGGACAAGGGGCGGCGGCATATCACCACCATGAGACACGCCGGACAGATCATGTAGCAGCGCTTCCTCCTCCGGCGTGAGAACGTCGCCATGCTTCATTTGTGTATTCGATTTTTGGCGGCGTTTTTTCATCATCAAATCCTTTCATGGGGTGGGGATACGTGAAAAAAGCGGTTCTTCTGTATCCAATATCCGCTGTCGTCACATTGGACGTTCAGGAATCGAAAAGGTTCCCGTTTTTTAAGATTTTTTTAAGAGAATTTCGGGCGCGGTTGAGACGGGACTTTACGGTGCCTACCTCAAGGTGCAAAAGGGAAGCGATATCCTGATAGGACATATCGTTGAGGTCGCGGAGAACGATGATCTGACGCATATCGGGAGGGAGAGATTCGATGGCGCGGCGGACGGCAAGAATGGTTTCACGGCGATCGACGGCGGATTCGGGGACGGTATCGCCCGAGGTGACAGGTACATCGATGAGGGAAGTGTCGGCGGAATCTTCGTTGTCGTCGGCAACGGTGAGGGATACGGTTTCGTGCCGCATGGAAACGCGCACCTGATCGCGGGCGGCATTGACGGTGATGCGGTAGAGCCAGGTCGAGACGGCGCAATCGCCGCGGAAGGAATCGAGGGATCGCCATGCCTTCAGGAAAACGTTCTGTGCCACATCTTCGCCGTCGTCGGGATTGCCGCCGGACATACGGAGTACGCGTACGGCGGTGTGATAGACGAACCGTTCGTAGAGCGCGACGATCTCGGAGAAGGCGGCTTCATCCCCGGTTTGCGCACGGCGGACAAGAGCCGCACTGTCGCGATCCTGTACCGTATCCGGCGGCAGACATGCGACTGTGGTGCGCGGCGCGTCATCCGATTCCTTTCTTTTGATTTTGTATGGCTTCATGGCAATCCCCCACGCGGATATGTACGACATTGCAGGAGTACAGAAACCGCTGACCGGTGGATGCGTTTGTGTCCGAAAGCCTGCAAATTCAAAACGGGCTTAGACGCAAAATTCCGATTTCCGCAGCGTTTCCTGAGATGCCTATAGTATAACACACCGTGTGAAAAAAAGCAATGATAATTTGTCCGCGACAGCAATCATATCCCGCTGCGGCGGATTTCTGAACCACGCAGGCGCGGTTCGGGAGAGGGATCAAATGGTGGCGGAGAGAGCTGCAGACTCTCCTAGTCTCTCCGACCGCTCCCGCTGCGCCATCCGTATGAAAAAGCAAAAGGCGGGTCGCCAATGATAGAAGCCACCACTAACAAAATCCGCCGGAATTCACAGAATCCGATTGACTTCCCCGCGCATTGGTGCTATAATAACGTTGCAATCTTATACGAAAAACAAAGGAGTCTCATTATGGCAAATACCGTTCTTGTAGAAACCAGCGCGCGTCACGTTCATCTGACGGAGGAACATATCCGGGTTCTTTTCGGCGAGGGCGCGACCCTTACGGTTAAGAAACCCCTCTCTCAGCCCGGTCAGTTCGCCTGCGAAGAGAGAGTTACCCTCGTTGGCCCGAAAAAATCCATCCCCAACGTGATTATCCTCGGTCCTGCGCGCAGCGCAACCCAGGTTGAAGTATCCCTCACCGATGCGCGTACCCTCGGTGTGGACGCGCCCGTTCGTGAATCCGGCGACATCGCCGGCTCCGGTGCATGTAAGATCGTCGGACCCTGCGGTGAAATCGAAATCTCCGAGGGTGTGATCGCCGCAAAACGCCACATCCACCTCACTCCCGCAGATGCAGAGGCGTTCGGCGTAGAGGACAAGCAGATCGTTTCCGTCAAAATCAACTCTGCCGACAGAAGCACCATCTTCGGTGACGTTGTCGTCCGCGTAAGTCCCAAATTTGCCGCCGCTATGCACATCGATACCGACGAATCCAACGCTGCCTGCGCTTTCGGCAAGTGCTACGGAGAAATTATCAAGTAATTTGCGTAAGAAAAGGGGGACGATTGTCCGACGTTTTCGAAAGCTCCTGTGAAAGGGACGGCATGGAATCCTTTCCTGCTTGTCGCACATTTCTCCATCCCCCATTTTACCTCGGGGGACCTCTGAATACATTGGATTTTTGCGATAAAAATGGAATATAGGGGTTTTTATCGCAAAAATAACCTTAAATCAGAGGATTCTTTACCCATCGGAAAGGAGAAGGCTTCCGTTCATGCGGCACCTTCCCCTTTTCTTCATTAATGTACATCGCAACTGCTGTTCCACGCTTCGCGCCTTTGTTGTTTTCCTATCTTATATCAATACCGGAGGTTTTTCCTATGGACAGACGAATGGACGGGGTGCTGCTTGCCTCGGATTATGACGGAACGCTGTGTCAGGGCGGGGTTTCGGACGAGGTGCGCCGGGCGATCTGTCGGTTCCGGAACGCGGGCGGGCGGTTCGGCGTAGTATCCGGCCGCGATTATGCCGGGGGCTACCAGCGATTCCGCAGTGAGGGGCTGTTCCCGTTTGATTTTGTGATAGGACTCAACGGGGTGGTTGCCTTTGACGCCCCCGGAAATCTTCTGTTTGCCGATACAATCCGCGATCCGGAACTGATGGTCGCTCTGCGAAGCTTTATCTTTGCCAACATCTCCCCCAGCGTGGGCTTTTACTACCGCTACAGCGCGCTACGGTTCGATGCGCGTTATCCCAACGGCCGCTGGTCCGGCACGCATCTGGATCTATCCCCGCTCGACCGAATCGGCGCCTTCACGGAATTCTGCTCCGCGAACGCGTCCTGCGCGACAGAGGAGGAGGCGATTGCCGGTACCGCTGCGATTCGGGAAGCCTTTCCGATGCTCAATCCGATGCGCAACGGGGACTGCATCGACATCGCGCCCGCCGGTATGGACAAGGGCGAGGGGATTGCACGGTACGCAGCACGGTTCGCCATCGACCACAGCCGGATCTTCACGGCGGGCGATAACGACAACGATATACCGATGCTGTCCCGCTACCACGGTTTTGCCATGACGGTATCCTCACCCAATGCCCGCGCCGCCGCCACACACCAAGCCGTCGATATTGCCGATGTCATCGCGCAGATCGAAACGCTGCTGTAAATCTCCATACATACGCACCTTCCGGGAGGTACTGATTTCATCAGCACACTCTTACCATGCTGCAACGGCGATCCCCTATTCCAATATCAAAGGAGTCAATATGCCAATCAAAATTCCCTCCGGCCTGCCCGCCGGCGAAATCCTGTCCCGCGAAAATATATTTGTTATGGATGAGCACCGCGCCATCACGCAGGATATTCGGCCGCTGCGGCTGGCGATTCTGAACCTGATGCCTACCAAAATCACCACAGAGACGCAGATTATCCGTCTCCTGTCGAACACTCCCTTACAGATCGAGCTGACTCTTTTGCAGACTGCCTCCCACTCCGCTACCCACACCGCCGAATCGCACATGACTGCCTTCTACCGCACCTTTCACGATGTGCGTGACGAACGGTTCGATGGGCTGATCATCACGGGCGCACCGGTGGAAAACCTCGATTTCACAGATGTGGACTACTGGGACGAGCTATGCGCGATCATGGCATGGTCAAAAACGAACGTATACTCCACACTGCACATTTGCTGGGCGGCGCAGGCAGCACTGTGGTATCACTACGGGATCCCGAAGTATTCCCTGCCGGAGAAGATGTTCGGCGTATTTTCGCACGACACGCTCCAACCTTCCCATCCGTTGGTGCGCGGATTTGACGAGACATTCTCCGCCCCGCATTCCCGCCATACGGAGGTGCGCCGGGCCGACATTGAAAAGTGTCCGAAGGTGGAAATTCTAGCGGAGTCGGCAGAGGCGGGAGTATACATTGTCGCGTCCCGGAAACGGCGGCTCTTCTTTGTGACGGGGCACAGCGAATACGATGCAGGAACGCTTGCTGCCGAATACCATCGCGATGTGGAGCGCGGGCTGCATATCGCGATGCCGCGCCATTATTTCCCGAACGACGACCCGACGCTCCCACCACGCAACACGTGGAGAGGACACGCGCATCTTTTATTTTCCAACTGGCTGAACTATTTTGTCTACCAGGCTACGCCGTACGATCTGAAGAGCATCGCTACGGTGACGGAATAAGCGGGACTTTGTCCCGCGCCCTTTCCATGCGGCTTCTTTATTCTCCCGGACTTTGTCCGGGATTTTTTTATGCAGCTATGACACTGCGGGCTTTTTGATCCCTCGCGGGGGCGTTTTTCTATGCACCGGATCGGTGCGGTTTTTGATCCCTCGCGGGGGCGGTCAGAGAGGTAGGAGACGGACTCTGCGGAGTCCTTCTCCTATCTCTCCGACACCTCTCAACCTCTTCCTGAACCACGCAAGGCGTGGTTCGGTGGGATGATCATTGCTGCCGCGGGTTTATACCAATATTGGTATCTGGATTCCGGTGCTGTCGCTCGTCCCCACTTCGATATATCGATTGGGTGCTTTGTGTTCGGACTTGGACTGTTCGCGTTTCAGTAGGGATGTTTGGCTTGTATCATACGTTTTTCATTTGTGCTGATGGAAATAAGACGGCGTTCGTTTGTGCGATACGCACGTTTGCGGTGCGCACGTATGCGGTGTGGTACACACGTTTTTTTATTACCGCTATCGCGTTCA
>CAVIKO010000055.1:0-13040 GCA_963643035.1 bacterium | reverse complement strand
TTCGTGGGCGTTATGGTATATTGCAGTGAGGAAGCGAAGTTTGTCCACGCCGATATTCTGTCTGTCGGCGGTGTAATTGCAGAAATAGCGGAAAAAGTTGACGCGCCGGATGCCCAGGTGGTAGACTGCGCCGGGCTATATCTTCTGCCGGGTCTGATAGATGGCCATACACACGGCAGAGCCGGTCACGATTTCAACTCTATTGATGATACGGCGGTATCCGATATGCGCCGCGCCTACGCGAAGGCAGGCACAACCACAATCATGGCGACCCTTGCTTCCGATACAATGGAGGGACTCCGCCACTCCATCGCGGTAATCAACGGGCAGCGGACAGTCACGCCGGGGATGACCACTATTGCCGGGATTCATCTTGAGGGCAGATACCTCAATCCCAAAAAAAGGGGTGCGCACGCTACAAACCTGCTCGCGCCGATGAACGCCGATGAAGTGGAGGAAATGCTCATGCAGATGTGTCCTCTTCCTGTCCACATGTCCGGTGCGTTTGAACTGCCTGGCGGCGACGAGTGCATACGTCGTGCCATCAAGCTGGGAGCAACCTGTTCCATCGCGCACACCGATTCGAGCTATGAGGAAGCCTGCCATGCCGTCGAGTTGGGGGTCAAATCCTTTACGCACACCTTCAACGCCATGCACGCACTCCATCACAGAGAACCTGGTACGCCAGCAGCCGCCCTGCTCTGCGACAACGCCTATGCCGAATTCATTTGCGACGGCGAGCATCTCCACCCGGCGATCCTGCGCATCGCGTATCGGATGAAGCCCGCGGATAAGCTCCTACTCATCACGGATTCCATGGAGGCGACCGGCTGTCCCGATGGAGAATACGGCATCGCGGGACAGAAGGTATTCGTAAAGAACGGTCGCGCGGTTAATGAAGAAGGTGCGCTCGCCGGCAGTACGCTCAATCTGTTCGCAGCGGTATGCAATTTCATGCGCTTCTGCGATCTGCCGATCGAGAAAGTTCTGCCGTTCGCTACCTCCAATCCGGCGGATATGCTCGGTATTGCGGACAAGTGCGGCAGAATCCAGAAGGGACTGCGTGCCGACTTTATCCGCATCGCCGATCCGACCGCTCCCGCTATCACCGACGTATGGTGCGCCGGAAAACGCGTAGACTAAGGATACAGCGCATTCTTCCGGGAACGCTCCTACATTGCGTTCTCAACTCCACATCTATATCCGTTCCGGGGATCCTGCCCGGCGAGAAATTTGAGGTAATTTATGTGCAACGCTTGTGACAAGCCGAAATATTATATCACAACCGCCATCGCTTATGCATCGTCCAAGCCGCATATCGGCAATGTGTACGACATTATCATGGCGGATGCCATCGCACGGTACAAGAGACAGCGCGGCTACGACGTGTTCCTCTGCACCGGCACAGATGAACACGGACAGAAAATTGAGCTAAAAGCAACAGAAGCCGGGATCACACCGAAGGAATATGTCGACAATGTATCCGGACAGATCAAGGCGGTCTGGGACGGCATGAATGTTTCCTACAACCGCTTCATTCGCACCACAGATGCCGATCACGAAGCCGCCATCGCGCACATCTTCCAGAAATTCTACGACCAGGGCGACATCTACAAGGACGCGTATGAGGGGTGGTACTGTACGCCGTGTGAATCCTTCATCACCGATTCCCAGCTTGTGGATGGCAAATGTCCGGATTGCGGCAGAGAGGTCATCCGTACCAAGGAAGAGGCGTACTATTTCCGGATGAGCAAATACGCAGACTGGCTGATCGACTACATCGAGAGTCATCCCGGTTTTATCGAACCGGAAGCACGCCAGAAGGAAATGATCGGCAACTTCTTAAAGCCCGGTCTCCAGGATCTCTGCATCACCCGTTCCAACTTCCGCTGGGGGATCCCGGTACCGTTTGATCCAGATCACGTGACTTATGTGTGGCTCGACGCGCTGTGCAACTACATCACAGCTCTCGGCTACGACCCCGCAAACGAGGTACAGCCGGAGAATTTTCTGAAATACTGGCCAGCGGACGTACATATCATCGGGAAGGACATTATGCGCTTCCATTCCATTTATTGGACGATCTTCCTCCACGCGCTTGGCCTGCCGCTCCCGAAGAAAATTTTTGGGCATCCGTGGTTCAAATTCGGTGAGGACAAAATGTCCAAATCGCGTGGCAATGTGATCTACTCCGATGAATTGGCAACCCATTTCACCGTGGACGGCGTTCGGTATTACGCACTTTCCGAAATGCCTTATCTGAACGATGGCTCCATCACCTACGAAAGCATGGTCAACCGCTACAACACCGACCTTGCGAACAATCTCGGTAATCTCGTAAACCGCACCATCGCCATGACGAAAAAGTACTTTGGCGGAATCGTACCGGAACCGGGCAGCGAGGAAGGTCCGGACGCTGAGCTGAAGGAGATCTGCCGCACCGCCGTGGCGAACTTCACCAATGCCATGGATTCCTTCCATCTTGCCGACGCGTGCGCCGATATTTTTACGATGCTCCGCCGTGCAAACAAGTATATCGATGAGACGGCTCCGTGGACACTCGCGAAATCTGAGGAAACCATGCCGCGGCTGAAAACCGTGATCTACAACCTTCTCGAAGCGATCCGCGTCGGCGCCGTACTGCTCACCTCTCTCTTACCGCAAACAGCGGAATCCATCTTCAACCAGATCGGAACGGACGTCACCGATTTTGATTCCGTATCCGCTTTCGGCGCGCTTGTTCCGGGTAAATCGGTCGGTGAGGCAGCCCCGCTCTTCCAGAGAATCGATGAGGAAGCACTGATTGCCGAGTGGCAGGCAAAGCAGGAGGAAGCCAAAAAGGCGGCGGAAGCGGCACAGTCGAAGCCTGTCGAAAAGCCGGAGGGAATCGCGCAGATTGGTATCGACGATTTCATGAAGGTAGAACTGCGTACCGCCCAGATTTTGACCTGTGAAAAGGTGCCGAAAGCGAAAAAGCTCCTCAAGTTACAAGTCGATCTCGGTTATGAACAGAGGCAGGTCGTCTCCGGCATTGCGAAATTCTATACACCGGAAACGCTTGTTGGCAAAAAAATCATCTTAGTCACCAATCTGAAGCCCGCTGTACTGTGTGGTATCGAGTCAAATGGTATGATTCTTGCGTCCGGCGAAGAAGAGATACGCGTGGTATTTCTTGCCGATGATACCCCGCTTGGAGAACGAGTACGGTGAGCCCTGTGGGATTTTTCGATACTCACGCCCATTATGACGACGATCGTTTTGCTACGGAATTTACCATAGACGCAAACGATCGTCACTATGCGGGTACGGACGGTGCGATCGCATATGTACACGACTGTGGGGCGGAATACATTTGCAATGTCGGCGCAAATCTTTCCTCCTCCCACGCATCATTGGCACTGGCGGATAAATACCCGTTTGTCTACGCTGCAGTCGGACTCCACCCCTCGGACGCGCAACAGATTCCACTCGGCATGGAAGAGGCCGCCCTCGCGGAAATCCGGGAGATGGCGCACCACAGGAAAGCTGTCGCGATCGGGGAGATCGGACTTGACTATCACTACGACGATACAGACCGGGTAAGGCAGCATTGGTTCTTTGACCGACAGCTCACTCTTGCGGAGGAAGTCGGACTACCGGTTATCATCCATGATCGGGACGCACATGGAGATACGTTCGATATGCTCTCCCGCCACAGTACGCACGGTATCATTCACAGCTGCAGCTGTAGCGCGGAGATGGCGCGGCAATATGTGGAAATGGGGTATTACATCTCTTTTTCCGGTCCGTTGACGTACAAAAACGCCGCGCGTGTCAGAGAAGCGTGTGCCGCCATACCGCTGGAAAGACTGCTCCTTGAAACAGATGCGCCGTATCTGCCGCCGGTACCCCATCGCGGGGAGATGAACCATTCTGCTTATCTGCCGTTGACGGCAGAAGTAATGGCGCAGATCCACGGTGTTTCGACGGCGGAATTGCTCTCAATCACCCGCGAAAACGGCTGCCGCGTCTACAGGATCACTCCTCGCTGAAGAATCAAATTCGCTCAAGAAGAAGGCTTGTCATGCTAATTACGTACAACATCAAAAACAGTTTGTATCTCAACATTACAAACCACTGTACCAATCGATGCGATTTCTGTATCCGGGATCACGGCACCGGACTCTTTGCCAGTCTCAAACTGGAGAGAGAACCTACACTGGACGAGATCCTTAGCGATGTGCTCTCGCAGAATCTGCACAAATACAAGGAAATCGTATTCTGCGGCTATGGTGAGCCTACATGCCGACTATACGATCTGCTTGCAATATGCAAAAGACTGCGTGAGACGACAGACACGCCGATCCGCCTGAATACAAACGGCCACGCATCGCTCATCTCCGGAGAGGACACCGCCCCGATGTTCAAGGGACTCATCGATGTCGTTTCCATCAGTATGAATGCCGCCGATCCGGACACGTACTATCAGCTCTGCCACCCGAAATTCGGCGAGGATACCTACGTGGGCATACTCAAATTTGCCCGCGAGATCAGCAAATATGTTCCGAAGGTAGTGTTGACTGCCGTAGAGGGTACAATTCAGCCGAACGATGTGGATCGCTGCCGCAGGATTGCCGCGGATCTCGGTGCGGAATTCCGACTGCGCGAATACATATGAGAACTGCGGCACATACCTATAGAAAAACCACGATACACGAGGAGCAGCGTGAAACTGCCTCGTGTATCTTTTTGTAAAGGATACATAAGCATGAAATCGATCAGAGAGCTATACAAAATCGGGCATGGTCCATCCAGTTCGCACACGATGGGGCCACAGAAAGCCGCCGCGTATTTTGCCGCCAAGCATCCGAATGCCGACCACTTTGCCGTTACCTTATACGGTTCGCTTGCCAAAACCGGACATGGTCACTGCACGGATACAGTAATTCTCGACACTTTTGCGCCGCGCAAATGCGAGATTCTGTGGAATCCGGAGCCGGATTTTTCGCTGCCCCATGAGAACACGATGGATCTGCGCGCCTATACGGCAGACGGTTGGGAAATAGAACAAATCCGTGTACTGTCCATCGGCGGCGGTGAGATACGCATCGAAGGAATCCCGGAATTGGACGCGCCGGAAATCTACCGAGAAAATCACTTTGCGGAGATCGCTGAATATTGCAAGGATCGCAACATGCGCCTTTCTGCGTATGTTTACGAGCACGAGGACGTCGAGTTCAAGCCGTTTCTCGAGAGGATCTGGCTTGTGATGAACGAGGCGATCGACATGGGACTCCAAAAACGCGGTACCCTGCCCGGTGGACTCGGTGTGGAACGGAAGGCACAATATCTCTACAACCAGCGGCATATCGATGAGTCACCGAACACAAGGGAGAATCGAATTGTCTGTGCGTATGCTTTTGCAGCAAGTGAGCAGAATGCGGATGGCGGCGTGATCGTGACTGCTCCGACCTGCGGCGCGTGCAGCGTAGTACCGTCGGTGCTCCGGTATTTCCGGGAACAAAAGGGCTTCACGAACGACAAAATCCTCGACGCATTGGCGGTCGGCGGACTGATCGGCAACATTGTTAAGGAAAACGCGTCCATTTCCGGTGCAGCTTGCGGTTGTCAGGCAGAGATCGGCACGGCTTGCTCCATGGCGGCAGCGGCCCTTTGCGAACTGCATGAAATGTCCATCGATCAGATTGAATACGCCGCGGAGGTTGCCTTAGAGCATCATCTCGGTTTGACCTGCGATCCGATCTGTGGGCTTGTGCAAATCCCATGCATCGAGCGCAACGCCGTAGCCGCCATGCGGGCCATCAACGCGCTGAGTTTATCGAATTTTCTCTCAGAAACGCGGAAGATCTCATTTGATATGGTGGTAAAAACAATGTATGAAACCGGCCGGGATATCAACGCGCGGTACCGGGAAACCTCTGCAGGTGGACTTGCCAAGTTGGAACTGTAACGGCGATTCCCCTCCTGCGGAGGGACCACAGATTTTTTCGTGCATACATCCCTTGACAACACGCGCTTTTTGTGCTATACTGTCATAAAATCAAATAACGTACCGCGGTTCCTGTTCGTGCAGGATCAGGGGGAAGTTCGGTGAAAATCCGTCGCAACCGTCATTACCGTAACGGAAACGTTCTCGTTTCCCAAGTCGGAATACCTGCCGCAGTACGTATTTTTCGGATTCTACATTTTTGGACAAGAAGAATGCAGCCGTGAATCTCCCAGATGGTTTCCTTAGCAACGATGAAAATCGTCCGCAATCGGGGAGCGTTGTTTTGTGCGCTTTTTGGTCCGTCGGTGGGGGTTTGTGGTTATGCGTGTTCTTCTTCAGAACACGTTTTTGTTTTTCCGCACACAACATTTGCATGGCGTACAGAATAGAAAGCCTCTGTCTGATGATCCAATCATGTGCTTCCATTTTTCTGCCACAGGAGTCACTCATGAACGCAAAATACACAAAACAGTCCGTTCAGGCACTGCTCCGGAACAAATATGACGCACTATGTGCTGCCGGTGAAAACCGTTATCCGCGCCGCTCGGACTTTTCTGACGCCGAGGTCTGTGCTGTCAAAGCCTTTCTCGGCCCATGGCCGCGCGCCCTCGAGGCCGCAGGGATCAAGCCGCCGCGAAATGACGACCGCATCGCACACAATCGTGAAAAGCGGATTCGCGCCAAACGGAACCGCCGTCTACAGGCAAAAGTGGCAGCTGCCGACCCCCTCACAACCATTGATCTCACAGATCCAAAGGAGTAACTATCATGAAGAAGACCATTCTCACTGTACTTTGCGCCGCACTGCTTCTCGGTGTGGCAGGCATTCCCACCTATGCAGCAGACAGCGAAACTGTATACGTCTCTATCGCGGACGACAAGGGTGCGCTCGTTCTCCCCTATCAGCCTGTTACCGTGACTGACATCGACGGCGATGGTGCGCTGACAATCAACGACACATTGTACGCGGCGCACATGACCTATTATGACGGCGGCAGCGACGGTTATGGCTCCGCGCAAAGCGATTGGGGTCTGTCCCTGACCAAGCTGTGGGGTATCGAAAACGGCGGCAGCTATGGGTATTACGTGAACAACGCATCCGCCATGAGCCTTGCTGATCCGGTATCCGCAGGTTCCTATGTCGCAGCGTTTGTCTATACCGACACGACCGCTTTCTCCGACACATACTGCTATTTTGACGCGCAGCAGGCTACGGACGCCACCGTCGGCGGTTCTGTAACACTCACATTGTCCGCAGCCGGATTTGACGAAAACTATGCGCCGATCACCTCTCCGGTAGCGAACGCGGAAATTACCATCGATGGCAACGGCACGGGTATCTATACGGATGCAAACGGCGTAGCTGTGGTTCCCTTCTCTGCCGCCGGTGTATATACCATAAGCGCACATTCCGACAGTCAAACGCTGGTGCCGCCGGTCTGCCTTGTTTCCGTTGGCGTGACCGCACCGCAGACTGCCGAATACAGCGTATGGTGCATTGGCGGTGCTTTTGCGATGCTCGGTGCGGCATATGTATCCGCACGCAAGAAGCATTCCTATGAAAACTAAGCTTTTCACACGCATTTTTACCGGTATTCTCTGTATTTTCTTACTATCATATTCCGTTTTGGCAGACAATGCCGTCGGTGCCTTTAGCATCGGCGGTATTGTTGCATCCTACGATGCGGCGGATATACAGTCCTTTCTCAATTCGACAGTCACAGACGGAGCCGGAGTGAGTACGGATTTTTTCGCAATCGCACTTCGTGCACGGTACAGCGGACTTGATTTCACCGCCTATGCCGCCGCGCTGAATGAATGCATCACAGAGAATGCACCCACAAATCCCGTATCCCGCGAACGGATCACACTGGCGATGCTTGCCTGTGGAAAATGGGATGCCGAGGATCCGTATGTTGTGGAAACCGCGGACACCTGTATCGGCGCGCTCGGTATCATGAGCGAGGTATTCGGACTTCATTTGCTCACAAACGGCGTGCCATCGACGGTTCATACCATTGAAGAGACAGTACGCCTCCTGCTCGATCGACAGCACGCAGACGGCAGCTTTTCCGTAACCGGGAATTATGGGGATGTGGATACGACCGCTATGGCCGTCGCCGCACTTGCCACCTGCCGTACCATGCTGTCGGATGATTCATTTGTGGATGTATCCGAAGCGGAGGTATCCAGTGCTATAGATACCGCCATCGACTGGATCGCATCCAAAAAGACCGCAGACGGTCAATTCGCAAGTTACGGGACAATCAACGCGGAAAGCGGTGCACAGGTTCTCATCGCACTTGCCGCCTGCGGAATCGATCCGACCGACGACACACGGTTTGCGGACGCTGTAAATGGACTTTTGGCTTTCCAGACTGCGGACGGTGGATTTTCCCATACAGTCGGCGGAGAAAAAAACGGTATGGCGACGGTACAGGTATTCTGTGCCATGACCGCGCTCTGGCGGGTACAAAATGGGTACGGTCCCCTTTACCGATTCAACGACGAGGAGCTCCCGACATATGTACCGACAGCAGAAACCAATGAATCGGGCACAGATACCACGACAGTGGATGCCACGGCAACAAGTACAACGACCGCGGAACCGTTCGCGCCACAACCCGAGAACGCTGCCACTGTTCCAGCAGAATCCGATACATCGGAGGCGTCCGGCACACGGATCGTACGGATGATTTGCAGCGGCGGGATTGTGATCGGCTGCGGAATCCTACTGCTGATCCAAAAAAAGCACGGCAGGAAGCGGATCGGCAATTATCTGATCCCGGCAGGCTGTGCCGTCGTGCTACTGATAGGCATCTGGTGCATCCGGATCACGTCCCCTTCCCAGTATTATGCCGACACGTATGATATAGCGAATCCTACAGGCAGTGTGACCATGACGATCCGGTGCGATCTGGTGGCAGGAGCGGAAGACTACATTCCCGCAGATGGGATACTTCTCGCACCGGAGAACGTTCCCATTTTGTCCGGAGACACTGTATACGATGTGCTTCTTCGGGCGGCGCAGAAATATAAAATCTCTATCGACGCACGCGGCAGTGACAGTTATACATATGTCGCTGGAATCGGATACCTCTATGAGCTTGCGTTCGGCGATCTGTCCGGTTGGGTCTACCGTGTCAATGGCACGTCCCCCAATGTCGGCTGCGGTACGTATACTATAGCGGACGGCGACACCATCGAATGGCTGTATACCTGCGATCTCGGTATGGATCTTGCCCTCTATGACGGAGGTGTACAGTGAACCACTTGCTGTTATCTAAAATCCATCCGGCTGTTGTTTTCCTCTATTTCTGTCTGGTCGGGGGGATCGTGCTGTTCTGCATGGATCCTGTGCTGCTTCTCACAGCATTCCTCGGCGCAATCATGAATACTATCGCTTATGCTGTCCCCTGGGATCGCCGTTTTTCTCTCCTGTTATGTGTCCTGATCGTTCTCTTCACGCTTGGAAATCCGCTTTTTTCTCACAACGGGCAGACGGTTCTCTTTCTTTTGAACGATCACCCCATCACACTGGAAGCCATCGTCTATGGTGCCGTATCCGGCACGATGGTCGCTGTCCTGCTCTCCCTCTCGCACCTGCTCACCCGATACATGACAGCAGATCGCCTCCACGCTTTGTTTGGCAGCATTTCACCGCGTATAGCCCTGTTTTTCTCGATGACCCTCCGCTTCATCCCGATGCTCACCCAAAAAGCGCGGACGGTTCGGCTGGCACAGCGATCCATCGGTAAGATTGAGGAAGGCGGCATGGTAGAATCGCTCCGGAGCGAGGCGCGCGTATTCTCCGTCATGACCGGGTGGGTATTGGAAAATGGGATCGTCACCGCCGACAGTATGGCATCCCGCGGATACGGCATTGCACAGCGTACCAGTTACTCAATCTATCGATTCCGTGCAGCGGATCTGCTCCGTTTATGCATGCTTTGCGTGCTATCCACCGTCACGATCTGTGGGATCTCCTTCGGATGGATCGGGTTTCGATGGTACCCGGCAATCATTACGCCCGTTCTGTCTGTCCGCGCCATTTCCGCCTATCTGTCCTACACCGTGCTTTGTATTCTGCCGGGAATTTTCCGGCTTTGGGAGGTGCTTCTGTGGCATCGATTGCGTTCCAGGATCTGACTTTTTCCTATCTGCCGTCCGGCGCGGAAAATACAGGTAAAACAGCATTGTCTCATATCTCCGCAACGATTCCGGATGGTGCGTTTGTTGTTGTATATGGCGAAAACGGAAGCGGCAAATCGACGCTTCTCCGCCTGATCAAGCGGGAGATCGCACCGCTTGGCTCTCGCACCGGAGAAATTCTAATCGATGGTACGCCGATGAACAGCCTCTCGGATCGGGACAGCGCATGTCGGATCGGCTATGTTGCTCAGCAACCCGAAGAGCAGATTGTCACGGATCGCGTGTGGCATGAGCTGGCGTTCGGCTGTGAAAATATCGGAATGCCGATGGACAAAATCCACCGCCGTGTCGCGGAGATCACCTGTCTGTTCGGAATGGAAGACTGGTTCGAAAAAGATACCGCATCCCTGTCCGGCGGTCAGAAGCAGCTTCTTTCCCTTGCCGCCGTTATGACGATGGATCCCGATGTGCTTCTCCTTGATGAGCCGACTGCCCAGCTGGATCCGATCGCGTCTGTGGAATTTCTCTCTGCCGTAGCCAGACTCCACCGGGAATTTTCCATGACAATCGTGCTTGTGACCCATGCGCTGGAGGAGATTCTGCCGTATACGGATCGGATTCTCGTATTGGAGAACGGCTCTGTCCTCGCGTATGACATTCCATCAGTGGTGCTGGAGCGACTGCGGGTGCGGGAGAATATGTTGCCAGGACTTCCTGCTGCCTTCCGGCTCTTCCAGGAATATCCTGCCCCCTGTCCAATCACCATCCGGGAAGGCAAGGCGTATCTACGCACACATTTTGCAAATTCCGTTCGTTCCCTGCCGACGGCGGCGGATACCACTTCGCCGGATGTACCGGAGCTAATGTCGTTTCGCGATGTGTGGTTCCGTTATCGGAAAGACGCGCCGGATGTGCTGCGGGGATTGACATTTTCCGTGCGGCAGGGAGAGATTTTTTGTGTACTCGGCGGCAACGGAAGTGGCAAATCCACCATGCTCTCGGTCACGTCCGGTTGGCTCACTCCCTATGCCGGAACTGTACGGGTGTGCGGCAAACGGCTCCGGGAATACAGCGGCGATACTCTGTTTCACAATTGTCTCGCGTATCTGCCGCAGGATGTCACAACCCTGTTTGCTTGCTCTACGGTGGAAAAGGAGCTTGCGGAGGCAGATGTCCCTGTCCCGCCATCCCTCATGGCAGCGGCGCACACCCATCCCTACGATCTATCCGGCGGTCAAAAGCAGCTTCTCGCTCTCGCCAAGGTGCTTGCAGCCCATCCACGCCTGCTCCTGTTGGACGAGCCGACAAAGGGATTGGACGCCATGGCGCGGGATCGGATCGTTCACACGCTGCACGGACTTCGGGACAGTGGACTGACCATTGTCTGTGTGACCCATGACGTAGATTTTGCCGCCTCCATCGCCGATCGGTGTGCCTTTTTCTTCCGGGGAGAAATCACCTCCATCGACACACCACGCCGCTTTTTCACGGACAATCGGTTCTACACCACCGCCGTCAGCCGGATCACACGCGGATATTTCGACAATACCGTCACTGTTGCGGACGCAAAGGCTCTCTGTAGTGCGAACGGATACCGAAAGGAGAGATGAAATGGCACGGCGTGTACTCTCCGTTGTTATCCCGTTCTGCCTGTTTCCTGCCCTTGTCGCGTTTGGTGTGCGCTTGCTCGGAGATCGCAAATATGTTTTTATCTCCTTTGTGGGCGCGATTCTGACACTGACGCTGTTTTTCTGCGGAATCTCCGGAAAATCCGATACGGCAGGAGAGGAATACCTCCGGCGCAGAATCGCCTCCCGGCGGCTTGTTCTCACCTCGCTTCTAACCGCGTTGACCGCTATTGGCAGACTGATCCCGTTTTTCAAGCCGATCACCGCTGTCACTACATTGACAGCACTGTATCTCGGCAGAGAATCCGGCTTCTTTGTCGGTGCGATGGCAGCTCTTTTTTCCAATTTCTTCTTCGGACAGGGACCGTGGACACCGTTCCAGATGCTTGCGTGGGGACTGATTGGATATTTTGCCGGTTGTGTTGCGCCGTTATTGCGTAGGTATCCGATTGCGCTGTATGGCTACGGCATACTGTCCGGCGTGTTTTTCTCCTTTCTCATGGATGTGTGGACGGTGCTGTGGAGCGGTGGATTTTCGCTTTCCCTATACCTCACTGCCATCGTCACCGCCATTCCGCACACAATCCTGTACGCGGTTTCGAACGTACTGTTTTTAGTCTGGTTTCGCAAGCCGTTTGCAGAAAAGCTCACCCGGATCCGGCAGAAATATGGAATCTGAGGAAACGTTCATTCGTCAAATCCTTGACCGTTCAATCTTTGACACAAAAAAGCAGCGGCTCCATAACCGTTGCTTTTTTGCATATTCTGACGAACCGATATTATACAAAATCTGGCAGGAAATCCGCTGATTATGCCGATGGCAAAAGCCGCACCCTATTTCATCGATTCTTGTTCCGTTGGCACCACGGTATTCCACGTTCTGTTTCCGGTCTGTACACGGCGGCAGAAGGAGGTTGGGGTCTCTCCGATATATCGATGAAACAGCTTGGAAAAATAGCTGGGGCTGTTGTATCCCACTTCCATTGCCAGACGGGATATGTCTGTCTCTCCGTCCGCCATCCGTTTGCGTGCTAGGTTGATTCGCACCAGATGCAGATAATCCGTAAACGAAATCCGCATTGTCTCGTGAAAGAGCCTGCAGAAATAGGATTTGTTATAACCTAGCACCGCCGCCGCATCCGCAACAGAAATATCCTCCGTACAATGACTTTCCACGTATGCGACCACGGTATCGGAAAAACGGGTATTGATGTTTTTCCCACTTTGCACCAAACAGCCGCCGTGAATCAAATCGAAGATCAGCATGTAGC
>CAVIKO010000054.1:0-13239 GCA_963643035.1 bacterium | reverse complement strand
CGTCTTTTTTCCATCAGCACAAATGAAAAACGTACGATCAAAATCTAACAAGATTTTCTGAAACGCAAGCGATCCAAGCCCGAACACAAAGCACCCAAACGATATATCGAAGTGGGGATGAACGATAGCACCGAATACCAGATACCAATATTGGTATAAACCCGCGGCAGCAATGATCATCCCACCGAACCACGCCTTGCGTGGTTCAGGAAGAGGTTGAGAGGTGTCGGAGAGATAGGAGAAGGACTCCGCAGAGTCCGTCTCCTACCTCTCTGACCGCCCCCGCGAGGATCCCCAACGCACCGATCCGGTGCATCAAAAATCGCTCCACCCCCGCGAGGGATCAAAACCCGCACCGATCCGGTGCAAAAATAATGCGCCCCCGCGAGGAATCCATAATCCCGCAATGCCATAGCTGCATCAATAGGAGGGACGCGGGACAAGCGCCGCGGGATCAGATCTCGCCGGCGGTGAGCCGGATAAGCAATTCCCGATCGTCGTCCGCCGCCGCCTTGTTCCGGCGAAGCGCGCCGCATTTCCGGCATCGATGCGTAATTACAAATCCCTTTTTCGGATCCGGATCCGCACGGATCGGATCGAGTATCCCGCCGCAGTCCGCCGCACGGTCACCGGGATTCACGTCTACGTGTAGCGAACAGAGACAATACGGACAGTGATTGCGGGAGCTGTATCCGAGCGGCGGCACCTCTCTCCCGCAATTTGCACACACAAAACCACTGTCGTTTTTGGTAAATCGTTTCGTTTCCATCCTGTACGCCCCCTCATTCCTCATCCGGAAACCGGAGCGTGATCGTATCGCCATCCTTTGCCAGATGCGCCTGCGGAACCAGCTTCGCGACCTGCGCGGCGTAGTCCTGCGGATTCGGGAGGGACGGACTGTAATGCGTGAGCCAGAGACGCGCCGGCATCGCTTCTCTCGCGATCCGGCATGCCTCCGGGATCGTCATGTGGCACGTCTCCCTTGCGCGGTTCTCCTTCGCGTCATCCGCGAACATTCCCTCCAGAATCGCCAGATCCGCCTCCGTTGCCATCCAGCCGATCATCTCCGTTGGGCGCGTATCCGTGGCGTAGGTGACGTGCAGACCGCGGCGAACCTCGCCGAGAACCATATCGGGCGTGTATGTCACTCCGTCACATTCCGCCGCCTGACCGCCCTGGAGCGTGCGCCATATCTTCATCGGAACGCCGTTACGCTCCGCTTTTTCTCTGTCAAAGCGCCCGCCGCGCCGCAATCGGAAATCATAGCCGAGGCAGGCGCAGGTATGATGTACCGCGAACGCCGTAACGTCCACGCCGTGATAGGATAGTGTGCTCATATCCGCAAGCGGTACGCATTCCACGGGAAACGGAAGATCCTGCGCGATCACACAGAGCGAGCGCACAATCTCGCCAACCCCCGCCGGGCCGCAGATTTTCACTTTTTCGCGCCGCCCCTCGTTCCCCATCGTAAGAAGCAGCCCCGGCAGTCCCGCCACATGATCCGCGTGAAAGTGCGTAAGCAGGATGAGTCCGATTCTGGAGAGCGAGAATCCCGCCTTTTTCACCGCGATTTGCGTCCCCTCGCCGCAATCGATGAGGATTCCGCAGCCGTCCACACGGAGATAGGCGCAGGATAGATGACGGTCGGCACGAGGCGTTGTTCCACCGGTTCCGGGAAGTGCGATGTCAAGCATAAGTGGCTCCTTCTATAATCATAAACTACACTGTATTATACCATATTCGTGAGCAGTTTTCAATACGGAATCTGGGATGCCTGTCCGGGAAATATCGCGATGCACGTGTGCAATTCTGATTTTCCCCTTGTAATTCGGCACGATCTGTGCTATACTATTGTCAGTATATACCATATTGGGGAGGTATCGTATGCTCCATTGGAATCGGAAGCTTGCAGCAGGATTTCTGGCTCTGTCCCTGCTTTGCACCGCAATGTCCGCTTGTGTCAAACATTCCGCCCGCTCATCGCCGTCGCAGAATGGCGTGGGCAGAGCGCAGATCACGGAAGGCGCGCAGGCAGTGGAGAGCGAAACAAATGCGGATGACACCACAGACCCGTCTGCCGGTACAAACACGTCCGCAAGTGCGGACACCCAGATCGGCGGAACGCCCTCCTATACGATCGAGAACGGCAAATATGTCTACAGCATTCCGGAGCCGGACCGCAGCGGTCTGTCCGACCTCTCTAATGTCAACAGTCTCTCCCGCGCCCTCTTTTCCGACAGCGGCAGCTCCTCCTCGTGGTATCCCGGCAAGACGGAGCGCGATCTGACCACAGGCGAGGTTACGTATAAATGGGATCGTGCAGAGGATACGCTTGCACTTCTCGATACCTACGGTGCGATCTACAGAAGGCATACCGATGAAAAGGTCGTATACTTTACCTTTGACTGCGGCTATGAAAACGGCTGGACGGAGCCGATCCTCGATGTACTGAAGGAGAAGAACGTACCCGGTATGTTCTTTTTGGTCGGACATTATGTCGATACTGCCGAGTCCGTCATCCGCCGCATGATCGATGAGGGACACCTCCTCGGCAACCATACAAATAACCACCCCGATCTCACCACCGTAGACGCGCAGACATTCATAAACGAACTCACGGAACTTGAAAATAAGATCAAGGAAAAGTTCCCGGATGCGCCGCCTATGCGCTATATGCGCCCGCCGGAGGGAGCCTGCAACGAATGGGTCCTCGCGATGGCGCAGAAAATGGATTATACCACCGTTCTCTGGTCGTGGGGACACCATGACTGGGTCGAGAACGATCAGCCCGATCCCGCCTCCGCGCTGGAAAAGGCAAAACAGGGACTGCACCCCGGCGCCGTCTACCTCTTCCACTGCGTAGGCAGCACCAACCCCGCCATTTTAGGCGATCTCATCGATTATATCCGCGGCGAGGGCTACGAAATCCACCCGCTGTGCGATTGACCGGATACAAAAAAGAAAGCTGTTGCCCGCCCCGGAATCCCCGGAACGGATAACAGCTTTTTTGATTCTTTATAAGGTTTTTGCGCGGCGAAGAATGCGGCCATTCTTCCCTCTTCCCATCACTCGGTTTCCGAGGATTCCACCGCGCGGACGATGATGCCGTTTTCAAAGTAGCCCGTGTATTCGCGCCCCGTCGGCCACGTGTAGGTGCCGTAACCGGACATCATGTTGTTCTGAAATTCGCCCACATATTGCTCGCCGTTCGACCATGTGTAGGTTCCCTTGCCGCTCCGCTCGTCTGCGACAAACTGCCCCTCGTACACGTCTCCGTTCGCGTAGGTGTAGATCCCGGAACCCTCCTTCAGATCGTTCGCATAGGTGCCAATGTAGGAATCCCCCTCTGCAAAACGGTATTCTCCGGAGCCGTTCTTTTGGTTGTTCGAGAAGGAACCCGTGTACGTAGAACCGTCCGCAAAGGTGTACGTTCCCGCACCTTCCTTTACGCCATTCGCAAAGGATCCCACATATACATCGCCGTTGACGTAGGTGTACGTTCCCTCACCGGAGATCAGATCCCCCACGAACGTACCATCGTATACGTCTCCGTTCGCGTAGAACATCTTGCCCGTTCCCTCCTTTAAGAGGTTCCGGTTCAGCTCTCCCTCATATACGTCCCCATTCGAGTACGAAATCTGGTTCCGGTCGAGATTCACCTCCGCCGATATGCCGTCTGAGTAGATAATCCGTCCCTTGTACGGATACCCCTCGTCGTCTACCATCCCGAGAAATTTCACATAGGACGTGTCAGAAATGCGTACCTGAATGTACCGCACTCCCATAAAGTAGACGGCGGCAAAGATGCCAACGAGACAGAGCAGTGCGCATAACAGGATTGTGAGCATGACGGAACCGAAGCTCCGGCGGCGACGCTTCTTGTGCGGCTTCTGCGGCCGCTGTTGACTGCGTTGTGGTGTACGATACTCTTGCATAAGCAATAACTCCCCATCTGATTTGCCGGTCTCATGCGACACGGCGTGTTCCATACGTATGCTCCCGCATCAGAGACTTCCCACAAGATTGTCTAACATCGTGAGCAACTCCGGCAGGATAAACTGTGCGACAAGCGCGACCACGGTCAAGAGAATCGCGGAGAAAATCAGCGCCCGGATTGGCTTTTTCCCGTTCTCGTACCGCAGCTCCGCGTTCACACGCTTCTCCTCCGGCAGATAAAACCGCGTTCCTTCCACTTTACTCTCTTCACCGGCGACTGCGACCATCTTCCGCAAAGCCTTTCCGGGTTTCAGCGCGTTTTTCAGGTACCATTTTCCCCGAATTTCCAGATCATTCAGCAAAACCGCTCTCTCCGGTGCGTCCGCACCCGTATCCCGCAGTGCGGAAACGAAACCCGAACAGTACTGTTTTTCAAATGTCGCGAAAATCGAGCCGATCAGCAGACCAGCGTACAGAAGCCAGATGAGCAGCGTCATCGTTGTCCCGCCTTCCGGCAGGTCCAGATTTTCAAAATAATATATATTCAGCTGCATTTTTATACCTCATCCAGAAACGCGTCACCGGCAAGGCTGCGCAGCAGCTCCTCCAGATCCTCGTTGTCCCGGTATTCCAGCTGCAAAACCTTCTTGTTCCGCGTTTCCGTGATTTTTACGCGCCGTCCGGTTGCCGATGTAAACCGATTCTCCAGCGATGCGAAATAATCCACCGTAAGTGTGTCACCCGGCTCTTCCTCGATTGCGTCCTTTGCCTGCGTATACAGCCGATTCAGCTTTTTTACGAGCGTCTCCAGTTCCCGTACCGACATGGCACTCGACACACATTTTTGCGCCACATCCCCGATCTGCGACTTGTCGATCAGACCGAGAAGCGTCCGTGCGTGACCGGCGGAAAGTGTTCCGTCTGTCACCAGCTTCACTGCCTCCTCCGGCAGATCGAGCAGACGGAGGGCGTTCGCGACCGCACTCCGCGACCGACCGATGGAACCTGCCACCTGTTCCTGGCTCAGTCCGTATTCGTCCATGAGCTTCCGGATCGCCGCCGCTTCCTCGTACGGATTGAGATCCTCCCGCTGCAGGTTTTCAATCAGGGCATATTTAGCCGCCGCTTCGTTGTCCGCATCCAGCACCAACGCCGGAATCTCGGAAAGACCTGCCAGGCGTGCCGCGCGAAAACGACGCTCTCCGGCAATGATCTCGTACCGGTTCCCTGTTTCGCGCACCAGAATCGGCTGCAAGATCCCGTTTGCGGCGATAGAATCCGCAAGCTGAGACAGAGCATCCGCGTCAAAATTCTTACGCGGCTGATCGCTTTTCGGATCGATCATCGCCATCCGCAGCTGTTTTACGCCGCCGCTCTCTTCCTCTTCAACGGTATTGTCCACAAAAATGGAATCGAGTCCGCGTCCGAGTCCTTTTCCTTTTGCCATATATGTTCTATTTCCCTTTCCACAAAATCGTTTCCGTCAGATTCCAATCCGAGCAAGCAGTTCCTGCGTGGCATCGACGTATGCGCGGGAGCCCTTATTATACGGATCGTACAGTATCCCCGGTACGCCGTAGCTCGGTGCCTCCGTCAGCTTGACACTGCGTGGGATCTGTGTGGAGAACAGCTTATCCGCGTAGTATTTCTTTATTTCATCCAATACCTGAACCGACAGATTCAGCCGCGCGTTATACATGGTGACAAGGATACCGAGAATACACAGAGACGGATTATACAACTTTTTTACCTTACGAATCGTGAGCATCAGCTGCGTCAGTCCCTCAAGGGCATAATACTCGCACTGCATCGGAATCACGACTCCCTGCGCGGCATTCAGCGCGTTGATGGTGAGAAGACTGAGCGAAGGCGGGCAATCGATGAAGCAGAGATCGTAATTCTCTCCCTCCGCGGTTGCGAGAAAACGCTTCAGAGCATCCTCCCGTGCGTCCATATCCATCAGTTCAAACTCCGCGCCGGCAAGAGCGATCTGCGACGGAATGATAGACAGTCCCTTGACAGACGTTTCCACGGTGCAGGCAGGAACATCTTTTTCTCCGAGAATACCATCGTACACGGAATATTTCACAGATTTCTTTGCGATGCCCAAGCCCGAGGTGGTATTCCCCTGTGGATCGCAATCGACAAGAAGCACTTTCTTCCCGTTTGCGGCACAGCCGGCCGCCATATTCACACAGGACGTGGTTTTGCCGACACCGCCCTTTTGATTTGAAAACGCCACCGTATACATCGAGCACCTCCAACACTACTGATAGTCCCTTTATTATAACCCATAGTATTGGGAAAGTCAACGGCAAAACTGTAAATTTCATGGAAACGGGTAAAAGCGGAAATTGTTTCACGTGAAACATCGCCACACTGTTTCACGTGAAACATCTTTTTGAAAACATACTGTATCTCCGACATCCGGAACGGTAGATTTCCCGTCGTTTATGCTCCGTTGTAAAAAGTGAAAAGAGTAATGTTGCACAAAAGGAATGGCACAGAGTTATGCTTTTTGCCAAAAATGCAAGCTACAACTGTCACGATGGGGCAAAATCCATTGACGCGCCGCGGCAAATGTGGTATACTGAGCATAATCCAAAATGGGATACGTATGCGCGTTCTGTTTTGAAAATTTTGACAAAATGGTGGGGATATATACCATGAAAAAACGGATTCTGGCAATGCTGCTTGCCTGCCTCATGCTGACACCGGCGATGACAAGCTGCAGCAGCACGGAAGATACAACGAAATCGGGCGAAACGGATACGACGGGCGCGGAAAACGTGCCGGTGGAATCGGAAGAGACAGAGGCTGCCGAGACAGCTCTCCCGATGGGTGTACCTGACGGAAAAACCTTTGACGGCGAGTCGATTTCCATCTGGTACACGACGACCTCTGTATCGGTAGCGGAAACGTATCTCGATCTGGCGGGCGAGCTGACCGGCGATGCGATTGACGACGGCATGTACGACCGGAACCTGAAAGTGCAGGACAAGCTTGACGTGAAACTCGACTACCACGACATGGTGGACGTAAAGTCGGACAGCACGGGCGCGGCTCTCGAGAAGCTGGTGCGTGCGGGGGACAACACGTACGATCTGTTCTCACTCGTACAGTGGAACGCGGCGAAATATTCCTATCAGAATATGTTCTACAACATGAAGAGCGCGCCGTATGTTTCCTTTGACAAGCCATGGTGGAACTACGACTATATGAAAGAAATGACCATCGGCGAGGACAAGATCTACTGCATGGTTGGTGACGTATCGCTGGACAGCACGCGGTGTCTCTCCTGTGTTTACTACAACAAGGCGATGTATGAGGACTACTATCAGGATGCGGACGAGCTGTATGATGTGGTACTGGAGGGCGACTGGAATCTCGATCGTCTGATGGAGATTGCGGAGACCGTCTATATCGATACAAACGCGAACGGAACGGTAGATGGAGAGGATCAGCTGGGCTACGGCATCAACAACTACAACAACGTTGACCCCTTCCTGTATGGTGGATCTCGCCGCTGCACCACACGCGATGAAAACGATATTCCGGTACTCTCGATTCTGACAGAGGCGAATTCCGATGCCATGACGAATGTTTTGAAGCTGTACAACGACTGTCCCGGCGGATTTGGATACGGCTCTGAATATGAGGATGACGTAAAATACCGTGAAAAGTTCGTGGAAGGCGAGAGCATGTTCCTCTTTGGCTTCCTGTACACATCGGAAAACATGCGTGAGATGGAGGACGACTACGGCATCCTCCCGACCCCGAAAGCGATTGCATCTCAGGAAAGCTACGGCACGATTGCGCACGACATCATCGAAGTTATGGTGCTGCCGGTCAACGCGGTAAAGGTAGAAGCCACTTCTGCGGTACTGGAAGCGCTTTCGTACTACGGATACACGGACTTCCTGCCTGTGTACTACGAAACCGTGCTGAAGTCGAAATATGCCCGCGACGAAAAGTCCGCGCAGATGATTGAAATCATCCGCGAGAACTTCATAACCGACCTTGCCTACGTCTACGGCGATGCATTCAACAGTCTCGGTTACGCGCCCCGCAACATGGTACAGAGTAAAATCGATTCCCTGTCTGTCTTCTACGAGAGAAAGATCAAGGCTGCGGAAAAGAATATGCAGAAGCTGATCGAGCAGTTCACCTCCATTGAGCAGTGATTGGAAGCCGGGAACGCGGGGGAACGGTCGCTCCAGTTCCGGCAAGAACTTTTATGAGGAGATGGATTTGGATATAGTTTGTGCAAGTCCGTCTGCCGGAGGGCGATACTGAAAACGCTCGAAAAATAACTGCACTTCCCTCACCGAAAACAGAAAAAGGATCCAACCAAACGGAAGGATCCTTTTTGATTTTTTGTTGCTGTGGAAAACGGTGTCTGCCGGGGGAAAACCGAAACTTTTCCACAGGAAGTAATTTCGGAGATACACGGTGCAGGATACGATGCAAGTTCAAGCCCCATACAACAACGTAAGAACAAACGTTCCGTATATAAAAGTTCTTGCCAGAGCCGGAACGAACTTATTCGTTCTCAAGAAGCCGCGTTCCCCGCGTTCCCTATAATTTTACTCCACGACAACTTCGCGTCCGCAGTCGGAGGAGTCGTAGATGCCCTGCATGAGCTTGGAGGTGAGGATGTTGCGGTCGATGTGGGAGGGGAGCTTTTCGCCGGTCTGGACGCAGCGGACGAACGCGTTGATTTCGTTCTGGAACATGGGGGTGGACTCGTATTCCGGTTTGTAGGAGATGAGCTTGCCGTCCTTGGTGCCGTACACGGTGAAATCGCCGCCGTACTGGAGACGGATGCCCGCCTTCGTGCCGAGGAAGTCGATGTACGTTTCGGATACACCGATGTTCTGTGCCCACGCGCCGTTTATGGAAATGGTCGGGCCGGCGGTGCGGACGAACGCGGTCACGGAGTCATCCACGTCGTAGGTGCCGTTGACATTCTTGGTGTTCTCTGCCCACATGGATTCGTAGACGTAGTTCTTCATGTCCACGCCGAGCTTAGAGAACGCCTTGCCGGACACCGTGACAGGTTGCGGGTCGCCGGTGCAGTACATGACGATGTCGAGGTAGTGCACGCCCCAGTCGATGAGTGCGCCGCCGCCTGCGATTTCCTTGGTTGTGAACGCGCCGCCCAGACCGGGGATGGACCGATGTGCGCGGAAAGATACGTACACGTGGTATACTTCGCCCAGTTCGCCTGCGTCGATGAGCTTCTTGATTTCATTGACGGCGGTATTGAACCGGTTCACTACGCCGATATTCAGCGTCAGACCCGTCTCATGCTGTGCTGCCTGCATGGTCAGCGCTTCCTTATATGTCCGTGCCGCGGGCTTTTCGCACAGCACGTGCTTGCCGGCATGGAGCGCATCGATGGAGATGATCGGGTGCATCTTATTCGGCGTGCAGACCGAAATGGCGGTGATCTCCGGATCTGCCAATACCTCGTGGTAGTCCGTTACCGCGATTCCGCAGCCGTACTTCTCTACAGCCGCCTGTGCGCGTTCCGGAATGATGTCGCAGAAATACTTGATCTCCGCGTCCTCGCAGTTCATGTACGACGGAATATGCGCCGCGTTCGCAATCGTGCCGCAGCCGATTACGCCAACTTTAATCTTTGCCATGGTTATAACTCCTTATGTAAATATAGTGGGTGTTTTCGTTAGGGTGGAGATGCGGGGGGAACGGGAGCGCGTGGGAGACGGGGAGACGGTCGCTTCTTGCAAGAAGCTCCGCAAGAACTTTATGAGGAAGAGGGACTTGAATATAGTTTGTGCAAATCCATCTTCCTAAAAGTTCTTGCCAGAGCTGGACGAACAAGTTCGTTCTCAAGAAGCCGCGTCCCCCGGCTCCCCGCGTTTTCCTTAGTGCTGTTGAGGAACCTGACCGGGAGCGATGGAGATGATCACGGGAGGCTGACCGCTTGCGGAGGTGATTTCGCCGATGAGGAGGGAGATGCGTGCGGAGATAGCACCGATGATGTTTGCGCAGTTCTTGCGGAATTCGGCGGCGAGATCCACGGACTTCCAATCGACCTCATCGCGGGTACCCGGATTGAACACGAGCATGACGGCGTAGGAGACGGAGATTGTGAACGGGCCTTCCGGATCAAACTTCAGTGTCCGGTTATACGTGACCTTTACACCCGAATTGCCCACCAGCTGCGCCACGACGGAATCCTTGCCTGTCAGGCGGTATCCGTTTGTGCTCTGTTCCGGCTTGTTCGTCTCGTAGCTCACGTTCTCCAGCATGACTCGCCGATCCGCCAAAAAGTACCGGTTGAAATCCAGCGTCTTTTCTTCACCGGCGTTCTGCGCCGGCGCGTTATTCACCGGCTCCTCCGGTGCGTTTTCATTTTCGTTATTCTTCTTATTCCAGATTGACATTTTTATATATCCTTTCTATAGTAGGTGCTTTCGTTAGGGTGGAGATGCGGGGGACGGGGGACACGTGGGAGACGGGGGACGCGGCTTCTTGAGAACGAACTTGTTCGTTCCAGCTCTGGCAAGAACTTTTATGAATTGGTGGCATGGGTTTCGTTTGTGCAAGTCCGACTGCTCACCAATATTGCCCCGTCCCCCGCGTTTCCCCAAAAAATTATTTGGACATGATTTTGTATACGCTCCAAGCGCCATCAAAGGCGGTGATCAGACCGTCGGAGGCGGAGGAGATATAGGTATAGCGGAACGGGAGGACGATTTTGCCCGTGCGGTCGATCATACCGACTCTGCCGTCCGGGGTTGTCAGGGTTGCGAGTCCGCTGCGGAATGCGGTGGCGGCGGTGTAGATCGGCTGTGCAATCCAGTCGCCGGTATAGTCCATAAAGCCGTACTTGCCATCCTTTTCCAGCAGCAGCACACCGTCGCTGTAGGCGCATAGGGTGTAGCCGATCGGGATGGGAAACTCGCTGCCGCTCTGGTTCACCAGCACATCCACATCCATGATGACGCGGACATTGTGGTATACCTGATAGGCGTAGTAGTCGATGAGCTGTTTGCGGACGCGGACATAGCCGTGGTCGAAATAGAAGGAGCCAACCGATTCCACGCCTGTGGTCAGAGGGGCGCGATAAGAAGCGATGACATACCGCTCGTACTCCGCCATGTAGTAGTGGGTGGTCGTGCCGAGGACAGTCCGACCGTAGCCGTCAATGAAGTAGAGGCTCCGGCGGTTTTCGTTGGCGGTCACAGCGGCAAACCCGCCGGAAAACTGGGACGCGGTGAGGAATTTGTATCCGGTGAAGTCCACGCCGTTTTTGAAGAACGCCAGCTTTTTGCCGTCGTAATCCGGGGTGTTCAGGGCTGCCAGCTTCAGCTCGTTGTTGTATGCCAGCGTCGCCTGCTGCTGTTCGCTTTCCGGAAGGGCGGAAATGGAATCCCGGCGGGCGCGATCGGCGTCTTCCAACGCTTTTACCTCATCGGCGTATCGCTTGGCGGCATCCTCTTCCCCCTCCACGGTTTTGACGTACCCGGCATCCGGCAAACCGTAATCGGCGGGATAGTCGAAATACAGTCCGCGCCCGTCTGCGTCGTCGTCGTAGGCGGAAGGAACGAACGTCTTGCCGTCCACGCGGTAATAGACCCGGTCATACCCCGTGCCGCTCCATGTCAGCCGATAGAAAAGCGGATTGCCGGAAAGATCGCGGGTATAGGCGGGGATTGTCTGCGTGTCGTCAAAGGTGAACCGCGCCACTCCATCGGAATCGATATAGAAGAGCTTGTCGCCTCTGTCGAAGAAGATCGCGCCCATGTACAGCTCCAGAGCCGGCCGCTGCTCGACGACATCCACGTAGGAGACGGTGACTTCGCTGTTGTCCGCCGGCTCCGTATAGACCGCCTTCTGTACGACGCGTGTGTTCTCGGAGAATTTCTCGGGAAGCTTGTAGCCAAACTGCATCTTCCCGAGCCGCATTGTGTCGGAATCAAACGAATCCGCGGTCAGGCGGTACCCCTTGTCCGCAAGGGAGCCGGAGGTCGCGATATAGAGCACGTCATCGGATAGCAGATCCGGATTGGTGACGGCGGCGACGGAGTCGCGCACCTTGGATTGCACGGGCAGTACGGATGTCGTTTCCGGCGTGGATTCCTCCGTGCCCGCATTCGATGCGCCCGCATTCGATGCGCCTGCATCTCCGGCAGGCTCTGTATCAGCGGGCGGGATCGATTCGCGCGGTTGTGTTTCTGCGGTGGATTCGGCAGTGACCGATGCATCCGTCTCGTGTTCTGCCTTCCCGAACACCTTTTCGCGATCGATGAAGGCAAGATCGTAGTACCCCAGCGCATACAGCACCACTGCCGATGTGCATCCAAACACGACAGCAGCCGCACCGAGCCGACGCGCCCACAGTTTTGTTTTTTGGATAATAGGATGGGACATGAGAAACAGTACGCGTCTATACAGGAAGCCTCTGACGTAAGGCTCTTTTTGCGATAAAAGCCCTCATATTTCAGCCTTTTTTCGCAAAAATCCGAAGGATGCAGAGGTTTCATAGGATAGAAGCGTACAAAACCTTTCTCTATACTTGAGTATATTTTGCGGGTTATTTGTGGTAGCGGGAGCCTTTCTGAATCTCCCCCGCCCGATAGACGGCTTCTGCGAGAACAAGCCGAGCGAGCTTGTGGGGGAGGGTCAACGCAGACAGGGACAGCCGGAGCTGCGCAGCGCCTTTGACGCGGTCGGACAGACCGTAGGAACTGCCGATGACGAAGGCCGCACCGGGACAGCCGTTCTGCTCTGCCTTTGTCAGCGTATCGGCAAGCTGTTCGCTTGTGAGAGCTTTGCCCTCCACGCACAGCGCGACGATGTAGTACTGGCGGGGGATCGCGGTGAGGATCCGATCGGCCTCTTTCTCCAGTGCGCGGGCGATGTCTCCTGCTTTGGGATCTGCCGGAAGCGGCTCCGGCTTGAGATCGAGGATCTGCGCCCCCGGCATCCGCTTCCAGTATTCGCGGCAGAGGGATTCATAGGCGGCGTCCGTTGTACCGCCCAGGGACAAAAACAGCGATTTCATGATATACACGGAGCGCAGCTCCGTACCTTTTCTTTTTATGCAGCAATGCTGTTTGCTTCTTGATTTTCCCGGACTTTGTCCGGTTTTTTTTATGCACCGGTTTGGTGCGGATTCTTGCCTTGCGGCACTTTTTTCTATGCACCGTATCGGTGCGTTGGGGATCCTCGCGGGGGCGGCTTTTTCTATGCACCGGATCGGTGCGGGATTGTTGTCCCTCGCGGGGGCGCCTAAGAAGGATGAGGGCTCTGCCCTACACCCTTCTTAGG
>CAVIKO010000053.1:0-13249 GCA_963643035.1 bacterium | reverse complement strand
ATGCTATACTATGCACAAATGGACGTTTCTTCCCGCGGGGGAGAGGCCTCATTTATATGCGTATTTTTTGTGTGACAGAAAGGATACATTCAGGTTATGGCAAAAAACAGATATGTCGGTTCCTACCCGGTTATTGGTATTCGTCCGATCGTTGACGGACGGAGAGGACCTATGCAGCTCCGTGAAAGCCTTGAGGATCAGGTCATGGCAATGGCGGAAGCCGCAAAGAAGCTCTTTGAGGAAAACCTTTATTATTCCAACGGTGAGCACGTAAAAGTCATCATCGCCGACACCTCCATCGGTCGTGTGCCGGAAGCTGCAGCTTGCGCTGAAAAGTTCAAGAGAGAGGGTGTAGAGATTACACTGTCCGTTACTCCGTGCTGGTGCTACGGTTCCGAGACGATGGACATGGATCCCACGACGATCAAAGGTGTTTGGGGCTTCAACGGAACGGAGCGTCCGGGTGCGGTATATCTTGCGTCCGTTCTTGCAACCCACGCGCAGAAGGGACTTCCGGCGTTCGGTATCTACGGTCATGAGGTGCAGGAGCGCGACGAGGTAACGGATATTCCGGAGGACGTCCGTGAAAAACTGCTCCGGTTCGGCCGTGCAGCGGTGGCAGCCGCTACGATGCGCGGTAAGAGCTATCTCCAGATTGGTTCCATGTGCATGGGCATCGGCGGTTCCATCATCGACCAGCGGTTCATCGAGGAATACCTTGGTATGCATGTGGAATCCGTGGACGAGGTGGAGATCCTTCGCCGTATGGAAGAAGGCATCTACGATCACGAAGCCTATGAAAAGGCACTCGCATGGACGAAAGAACACTGCAAGGAAGGCAGAGACGACAACCCGGATTACGTCGATTTTCTCGGCGAAAAGAGAAAAATCAAGTTCACTCCGGAAGAAAAGGAAAAGCAGTGGGAGTTCACGATCAAGATGTACTGCATCATCAAGGATCTGATCGCGGGCAACGACAATCTGCCGGATGCGTTCGTGGAAGAGAAAGTCGGACACAACGCCATCGCAGCCGGATTCCAGGGACAGCGGCAGTGGACGGATCATTGGCCGAACTGTGACTATCCGGAAGCCGTCCTCAACTCCTCCTTTGACTTTACCGGAAAGAAGGAGCCGATGGTATTCGCGACCGAAAACGATGTACTCAACGGTCTCGGCATGCTCTTTATGGAACTGCTTACCAACCGCGCTCAGATTTTCGCGGATGTGCGTACCTTCTGGTCTCCGGAAGCAACCAAGCGCGTGACCGGCTATGATCTTGAAGGCAAGGCAAAGGAAAACGGCGGTATCATTCACCTGCTCAACTCCGGTGCCGCTTGTCTCGATGCGTGCGGCGAATGCCGTGACGAAAACGGTCAGCCTGTGATGAAGCGTTGGTGGGAAGTTACCGATGAGGATATCAAGAAGATGACGGATGCTACCGTATGGTGCGAAGCCGGCTTTGACAACTTCCGCGGCGGCGGATTCTCCAGCCACTTTGTAACCCGTGCGGAAATGCCTGCGACCATGATCCGTCTGAACCTCGTACAGGGTCTTGGGCCGATGCTTCAGATCGCGGAAGGCTGGACGGTCAACCTCCCGGACGAAGTCACCGATACGCTGATGGAACGCACCAATCCGACTTGGCCCTGCACCTGGTTCACGCCTCGCTGCGACGGCAAGGAAGGTCCGTTCAAGAGCGCATACGATGTGATGAACAACTGGGGCGCAAACCACGGTGCGATCAGCTACGGTCACATCGGCGCGGATCTTATCACCCTCTGCTCGATACTCCGGATTCCAGTCGCGATGCACAACGTACCGGAAGACAAGATTTTCCGTCCGGCGGCATGGAACGCATTCGGCATGGACAAGGAAGGCGCGGACTATAGAGCATGCGCCAACTATGGTCCGCTGTTTGGCCGCACCACGAAGTAAAACTGTAAATAGAAAAAGAAGCTCCTGCCAACGTGCGGGGGCTTCTTTTGTGAAGAGCTTACCAGAATGCTGTCTCATCGGTGAGGAGGATAGCATCGCCGGACTTTTGAATCCGTTCGGATACGAAAGCGGGAAAAGATAGACAGCCGTGCTGGAGTCAACGCCGTCAGCACTGTGCAGGCTGCGCTTGAAATACAGGGTGTTTTCGCCATGTAATTGTGGTAATCCTCCAGCCGGAAAGGGTATGCGGTGTTGCCGGTATAGCGGGCATTTTCGTTTGGAAACAGCGCGGACACACGTTCCCTGCAGGATTGCCGGATCGGTGAGACGGAGCGTAACGCAAAGAAAGGCGGAGGTAAAGCAGAGCGCGTTGTCGTCCCGGCGCAGCATCGTTTCTACACCGTATTCGCCACAGTCGCTGAGATCGAGTAGCGCGTTGGTATCGGACAGAATGTGCAGGAGCGTTCCGGCGTCCCGCGCGGCCCATTGACCGATCAGAGAGGGTGTGTGGTTCATATGTCTTTTCCTTTCCTATGCAGATTTGTGTAGATTCTAATACCAGTATAGCATAATGGATAGAAGAGTGCAAGCCTTCAATCCGGATTATTTATTCCAGACATCCATAAGATATTGGTTTTGTTGGCGCGATTTTACAAGCGGACTTGACGGTGTGTCGCCGATGCGAGGGAACTTCCTTGGGACGCCGATAGAGAAAACAAAAAATCCCCGACAATGGCGTGACCATCGTTCGGGGATCTTTTTGTGCCGATTTGAAAAGTTAGATCTTTTCCTTGACCTTGGAGCTCTTGCCGACTCTGTCTCTGAGGTAGTACAGCTTTGCTCTGCGAACTTTACCGCTACGGATCACTTCCACGGATGCAACGTGGGGAGAGTGAAGCGGGAAAGTTTTTTCTACGCCGCAGCCATACGCCACACGGCGAACTGTGAAGGTTTCGGAGATACCGCCGCCATGACGAGAAATCACAGTGCCTTCAAACACCTGGATTCTCTCGCGGGTACCCTCCTTGATGAGGTTGGCAACACGTACAGTATCACCTACGTTGAAGGACGGAACATTTTCCTTCAGCTGCTCTTTTGTAAAAGCGTCGAGTTTGTTCATTGGAAATCGACTCCTTTCTAAAACTGGAACATTCGTGCGGAGCTTCGCAGAGGACTGTTCGATATGGCAGCGCGGGGCAGAATCCACCCTCGCACATACAAAAGACAGTATACCATATCCCGTGCGGTTTTGCAATAGTTTTTTGCGAAAAAATTCAGAATTTTCCGCCGGAATGGCGATGACTCACGATTCTATTGCAGTCTGGAGCCATTTTCTTCCGATCAGTGCGGCCTGGATCGGCGGAAAACCGTAGCGCGGCAGACGGAAGGTCAGCGTATCCAGATCAAATCCCGCTTTGTCGCAGCTGTGATAGGTGTAGTTGTCGCCGATCTTATTATAGGTATAGACGGATTCCGCCATCTCTCCGAAGCGTGCATCCTGGTTGATGATGACATTGTTCTCTACCACGCTGTTTGCCGGATTGATCGGGAAATTCGGGTCGTTCGGATGGGCAAAGGAGGTTGTGAGCCGGGCAAGGGTCGGGTATTTTTTCGCCCAGATCTCGCTCCGGTATGGCACACGTGCGAGATTCCGCCATTCGTGCGCATCCGGTGTTTCGACTGCCTGCCGGAACCAGCCGCCGTTTATAAATCCGTCGCGGCACCGGTCGTCATAATAGATCGGATGGATTGATTCCCCGATGATGATGTTGTCGCGCACCACGTTGTCTCTGCCGCCGCCAATCAGAAAAGCGAATTTCCGCACGTCGATCAGGATGTTGCCATATGCGGTCTGCCCGGATAGTCCGTCGTCCCAGTAAATGCCATCCGGTGTGAAGCCATCGCCGCCGATATTGCGCAGAAGGTTGTACCGGACAACCGTGCCGTGACCTGCCCAGTCGTAGCCGGCGTAGATCGCGCCCGCGTCGCTGGAATGGTACACCACATCGTGAATGTCGTTGTACTCGATGATATGTTCGTTACCGCTGTAGCCGATTGCCATGTGCGGAGAACGGGCGATTTCGTTGTGTGCGCAGCGGTTGCCGACACCGGAGAGGGAAATACCTGCCTGATAGGTCTGGTATACCTCGGAAAAATCATGGATGTAGTTGCCGAACGCCACGTTTTCCCCCGAGGTCAATGTCGTACGGTCACCGCCGCTCAGCGTGATTCCGCCGCGGCCGGTGTGGGAAATCTCACAAAACCGCACGGTGTTCCGGTATCCGTTGAGGGCGACAGCATACCCGCCAACGTTTTGGATGGTCAAATGGTCTAAGGTGAGATCGTTTCCCGTGCCGGATATAGCGTTTGTACGTGTGCAGACCATCGTCAGTCCGGATACCGTTATGTGTGTCGCATCGGCAAAAGTGACAAGCGGATTTTCGGACAGGGAGATAGAGAACGTACTGTCGGAGCTTTCCGGATAGATGTACAGCAGTCCATTTTCGCGGTCCAGATACCATTCACCCGGCGCATCCAATTCCTCCAAAATATTGTAGAAATAGTAGAGTGCGCCGCTCCGGCAGGCATAGCGGCTCACATAGCGCGGAGAGATCGCCCGGTTGTCGGTATCGATCCTGTCAATCGGTGAGGACGAATCTGCCCAGTCCCAGTAGAGATAGCCGAAGATCCATGCCGTTTCCGGCGTTTTCCATGTCTTCATCCGCTCGTTTGTATTCCGATCCACGATATAGGTGCCGCCGCGGTGGTTTCTGTTCTTTTCCCAGTTTTTCCAGTAATTCTGCGGCGGGAATTCCGCAACATCGCCGACATCCTTGACCTGTTCGATTTTCAGATACTCGTCGTTTGGATACCGTGCGAGCGTCATGCGTTTGTTTCCCTCGAAGACCTCAATGTTGTCTCCGGTTGGCGCACCGTCGTATTTCGCCGCCGTGTGATATGTGCCAATGGGATACAGATTACGGTAGTGCGCGGGATCCACATCATATTTTTTCAGATCGATCACGCGTACCCTTGCGGCAGCCATGCGCGATAAACGGGAGAGAACCGTCGCGTCCGGCACCTCCGTTTCCAGATACGGCACCTCGATCCCGCCTGTCAGAACCGCTCCGTCTGCTCCGTGATAGGTAGTGCCGCTGTCCCGATTGTCAAACATGAGTCCCGTGGTGAAATAGCTTCCGGGTGCGATCTCGATTGTCACAGTCTCTCCCGCGTGTACGGCGTTCCGTGCAAATTCTCGTGCTTCCTCAATGGTGCCAAAAGGGGCGTTTATGCTGCCGTCGCCGTCTGCCTGCGCGTTTTTATCTACATAAATAATCCGTTTGTCTGCCATAGCTTCTCTCCTTGTCTGTTCTGGTGCCGTACTGTTCTGCAGCTGTAGTGTGCTGCCTGTTTTCTCATGGTATCACAGTCATGAGGGAATGTCAATAGATATGCAAAAAACGCTAAAGAAAAATCCGAATGACATCTTGCAATCTGGTGAAAAAGATGGTAGAATGATGGTACTGCCGGAGAATTCCGGCAAGGAAACGCTGATTATCGCTTTTGCGCCGATGAAACCTACACTTCCGAATCCTTGCCGCAAATACTTGATTTTTTCAGCGTGTCCGCAGAGAAAGGATAGCTATGTTTGATATTTTATGCGATATATTCAAAAATCCGGGGCCGGGATTCTCTCCGATGCCGTTCTGGTTCTGGAATGATAGGCTTGAGGAGACGGAATTGATCCGGCAGATCGACGACTTCCACAAAAAGGGGATCGACGGACTGGTGATTCACCCGCGCATGGGCTTTGACGTGGACGGCGGGTATCTGGGAGAGGAATATTTCCGGCTTGTCGGTGTATGCATTGAGGCTATGAAGAAACGGCGTATGCTCCTTGTGCTGTACGACGAGGGAATGTATCCGTCCGGTTCCGCTCATGGGATGGTGGCAGGGAGCAATCCACTGTTTGCTGCGCGGTGTCTCTACGCAAAACCGACCGGGACATATACGCTTGCCGATGGGGAAGAAGCAGAAATGCGCATGGCTCTCCATTTCACGGACGACGGACTGCTCGATGATGTGATCACGGATACGGACAAGGTTCCCGCAGATTACAAATGGTATGATTTTATCTTAGGTTTTACCGGTGGTACGATTCGCGGATTGTGTCCTGCGGAGGAGGATGGCGCACCCAATGCCCCGCTTGCCGCGGATCTGCTCAATCCGGAAGCGACCGAACGGTTCATGAGTCTCACGCACGATGCATATTTCCGCCATTTCGGAGCGGATTTCGGCACGACCATCATTGGATTTTTTACGGATGAACCGTCTCTTGCCGGTCGGTGTGCAAAGATGGACGGGAGAATCTCGTGGACATATGATTTTCATGAATCGTTTGGAGAAGCGGGCGGCGATCCCCTTATGCTTGCATCTCTGCTCTTTCCGGCAAAGGACAAGCGTGTCGCCAAGGATGCGCAGTATGTGTATCAAACCGCCCTGCGCCGTCGTCTGGCAAAATCCTATTACGGTTCGCTGTCTGATTGGTGCCTGAAGCATGGTGTCGCGCTCATGGGCCATCCCGCATCCAGCCACGACATCGGACTGTGCCGTGCCTTTGATGTGCCCGGACAGGATCTTGTATGGCGGATGGTGGAACCGGGGACGGAGTTGACCGCATCCGACAGTGTACTCGCGAAATGTGCCGCTGATACCGCAAGACATAAGGGTGTGTCCCGGAACAGCTGTGAGTGCTTTGGTGTGTGCGGTAAGGCGGACAACCCGTGGGATTTTTCTTGCGCCGATATGTTCTGGTATATCCACTTTCTCATGGCACGCGGCGTGAACCTCCTATTCCCGCACGCGTTCTATTATTCCTTAAAAACGCCGCTCCAGTCGAATGAACGGCCGCCGGATGTGGGACCGGGTAACATCTGGTGGAATGAATACCGTACAATCGCGAATTACTGCAAGCGGCTCTGCTGGCTCAACGCCACGAATACGAACAATCCCGATTTCGCGGTGCTGACAGCGGAGGACAACATCCCCGTCTCCTCCGTGCGGTACCTCTATGAGAACGGATACAGCTTCAACTATCTCACCATGGAGGAGCTAAACGATGTCGCGCACATCCACGACGGAAAAATCCGCATTGACCGATATACCTACGATACGCTTCTGGTCGATTCGAGACTCCGGTTGGATGCGGAAACGGTCACGACTATCGGCAGATTCGTAACGGAAGGCGGCAGTATGGTTCGTTCGAGCGATTTTTCCGATTATCTGAAAAAGCATGGCAAGAAAACATCGTATTTTGACCATCAGACACCCGCGCTCCGTTTTGTTCATCTGACCAAGAGCGGCTATCCGTTCTTCCTTTTGTTTAACGAGGGAGATGACGCAATCGACGGAAACCTTATTACGAACATTTCCGGCACCGCCTATCGTTTTGACGCGTTCACAGGAAAAACGGCTCCGGTGTGCGGATCGATCCACAAGGACGGATTCGCGTATCCGGTTCATATTGGTGCGAGAGAAGCGGTGATTTTCGGCCTGAATACAGACGCGCTGCCAAAACTCGGAGAAACGCCGATCTGGGATCCGACAGAGATCGTCGCACTCGGAGAAAATCGGCACAGCTTCACCTATACGCCTGCGGAGGGTCGCCGTTGTACGCTCCGATTCGCCGAAATCCATGACCGTGCGGATGTGACCGTCAATGGAAAGACCGCCGGCGTACTTCTCTGGAAGCCGTGGGAAATGGACATCACGGCACTGCTCACAGAGGGGGAGAACACTGTGTCGTGGCAGATCACCGGGAGCATGGCGAATACCTACGGAAAGCCTGTGGAGACAGGCGCGTCCGGCATAACGGTGGAAATCGCGGATAGACGAGAAAATGCGGGAGGCTGCTGATTTCCGGCAGATGGATCCGGCGCGTCCTTAGAGAATACAACAATACTGAGAATCTCATAAAAAAATTGAAAAGGAGATGAAAAGATGCTAACGATTCAGGGAAGAGAGCTTTCCGTGTTTGCGGATACGGCGGGGCTGCGGTATGCAGTGCGGCTTTGCAATGGTGCGGAATGGAGCATGACGACCAGACCGTATATCGAAACGGGCAGACGGGGCAGACTCTATTTTGATGAGGCACAGCTTCTCTCAGAAACGCTCATCGATACCGGCGTATGTCATGGTGTAGAGGCACTTTACGATTTTGGAGAAGGCGTGACGGTCACGACCAGAGTAACGCTGCAAAAGACGCGGGATGATCTTTATTTCGCCAGTCTCACGGAGGAAGCGGGCAAGCCGGATGTGCGTGCTGTAGCGTTCCCAGCAGGCTTTGATTTTAACGTACCGGAAGGACACGGTTATACGGTACTGCCTCGGATGCAGGGGACGCTCGTCCCGGCGGGGCATCCGATTCAGCTCGCGTCTGGCATTGTCTTTGAGCGCGATGCGTACATTCCTGTGTACGGTCAAGTCTGGGACAGCAGTGCCTATGCCGCGATCTTTGATACACCGTATGACGCGCGGTACCGTTTGGATTGCGAGAGGGTCTGCCCGTATTTTGTACCGTCCCTCGGAGAAATGCGTTATTGGCGGCGGATGCTCTACCGCTTCTTCGAAAACGGCGACTACAACACTATTGCGAAAGCTTACCGCGCTTACGTGGATGAACATGGGGAGCTTGTCCCGCTGACGGCAAAAATCGCGAAAAACCCCAATGTCGCACGGCTCATTGGCGCACCGATTATCCATGAGGGCATTGCGGTACATATTTCCCCGGGATCTAATTATTATAACAAGGACGAGCCGGAAAAGAACGATTACTACATCACGTTCGATGAGAGAGCAGCGCAGCTCCGTGCGCTCCATGACCGTGGTCTACGGGAGGCGTACATCCACCTCGACGGCTGGGGCAATCACGGATACGACAATCTCCACCCGGATCCGTTCCCGCCGCATGAGAAAGCAGGCGGGGCCGCGGGTATGAAACGGCTGTCCGATACGGCAAGGGAGCTTGGCTACCTCTTCGGCATCCACGACCAGTACCGCGATTACTACTATGACGCGCCGTCGTTCGATATGGACAACGCGTGTGAAAACGAGGATGGCAGCCATCCGTTCTGCTCGATCTGGCACGGCGGTCCACATTCTCTCCTTTGTGCAACGCTGGCACCAGATTATGTTTCGCGCAATTACGACACGTTTGAAAAGCTGGGCATCGGACTTGATGGTTCGTATCTCGATGTGTTCTCCGTGGTTGCTTTGGATGAATGCTTTAACAAGCGGCATCCGATGACACGCGAGCAGTGCGCACGGGCGAGACGGCAGTGTTTCGATATTTTGACCAGCCGCGGGATCATCCCATCCTCAGAGGAAACGCTTGGGTGCATGCTTTCCTCGCAGGTGCTGTGTCACCACGCGCCGTTTTTCACGTCCAATCTCGGATCGTCCACGGCGGATCCGGTCGGCATACCGATCCCGTTTTTGAATCTCGTCTATCACGACTGTGTGGTCATTCCGTGGATCAACGGGAAGGATTCACGCGGCGGCTGGGGGATCCCGCAGAATGATTCTGCCTATATGCACGCGATTCTGAACGGCAATCCCGTGTACTGCCCGATCAACGCGGATGCGGCGCGGATTGCGGAGGTACAGGCAGCGTGCGAACTGAACAAACGTGTGGCACTGTCCGAGATGCTCCGCCATGAGTTTGTCTCGGAGAACGGCAGAGTCCAGCGCACCACGTTCGCAAACGGTGTGCGGATAACAGTCGATTTTGATGCGAATACATATTCCGTCGAGGGATAAGGCATAGAAAAACCGCGTCGGTTTCTCCTTTTGAGATTCCGGCGCGGTTCTTCTATATGTGGGGGATTATTGCGCAGCAGCCAGTTTTTCGCCCAGTTCCTTGTACTTTTCGACAAGGGTGTTGATGGCTGCGGTGTACTTTGCCTCGTTCGCGGCGTAGATCGTAGAGTAGCTCTTGTTAGAGGCGGCGACATCGCGGAGGATATGGATCATGTTCTCGCAGGAGGAGGAATTCACGAATCCAAAGTTGAATGTGAGTCCATCGCGGATGATGTCGAGCATACGGGCAGACGCTTCATCTTGACTGTACTTTGCTTTCATCGCGGTTTCAAAGTATGCGGGTGTGACATTTTCGTAGGAATTGAACGCAAGTGCCTCCGTTACAGCACCGATCATTTCGCTATCCCCGGCGGTCAGCGGTACGCAGAACAGGGAGTACGCATCCTGAGAGATCGTCTGATATTTTTGTTGATTCTCGTCGTACTTCGGGAACGGGATGATACCATAGGAGAGATCGAGATTGCGCAGTGTCTTTTCGGCAAAATTGAAGGACGCGACGACCATGAGCGCTCTGCCCTCGCGGAACGGGAGGTAATGCGTCTGTTCGGTGGTGCTTTCCTCATCAACGCAGAAGGCACCCTCGTTTTTCGTGAAGATGTCCATCATCCGGTCTGCGATGTCCTGTGCCTTCTGGTCGCCCATACGGAGGGAGATGGAGCCGTCATCGTTCTTGGCGGTTAGCGGCTGGTCAAAGGCGGCGAATAGTAGGTCGCATTGGTTGCCGATGGGCATGACGAGACCGTATTCATCCTCCTTGTCCATTACACCGTCACCGTTGATGTCCACGGAAATGCTCTGGGCAAGAGAGTACATATTGTCGTAGGTCCAATTGCCGTTCTGCACTGTTTCATAGAGATCCGGTACGTTGTACTTTGTTGCCATGTCCTTGTTGAAAAACATGCAGAACGTGGAGGAGAGCAGCGTCAGGGACAGATCACCGCATGCGAAATAGAGCTGATCATACAGGGTAAGTTCATCCCGTAGGTCGCTGTTCCACCACGGCTTCTCAAAATCGATATACGGCACACTCAAAAGATTCATGAAAAGTCCGTCGGTGGCAAGCGCGGTGATATAATAGGCATATCCGGCGACAAGCTGATAGGTGTTGTCGCCTGCCATGACTGCAGAACGGATCGCTTCTTGGAAGGACGTTTCGTTACCCCAAATACCGGGTGCCGAGATCTGTCCGATTGAAACGTTGAGCTGCTCGTCCACAGCTCTGCTTCTGTTGTAGATCGCGTCGTTGACGATCTCACCGGTCAGTTCTTCGACGTACATCTCCGTCCCCCATTCGAGATCCTCGCGGGCATAGATCGTGTAGCTTGCACCGCCGAAATCAAGCCCGTCCGGCAGGGAATCTGTAAGAGCGGTATCCTCTGTAACCACATCTGTGGCGGTACTCTCCGGGGTGGTGGAGGTGGAATTGGAGTTTTCGTCTTTTGCGGAACTGCTGTCGTTGCCGCAGGCTGTTGCGGAAGACAGGAGCAAAGCAGCAAGCAGCAGGGATAAAATACGTTTTTTCATAGGTACACCTTCTTTCGGAGGCATATTATATCACACAGCGTGACAATTGTCAATATGGGACATATGAACTTACACAGAGAGCGGTTCGTTCTCGCCGGTGTATGACATACTCTACATCTCGTCCTATCAGATAGAGCAGAACGCCCAAAGCATCTCTATGGCGGTAAGTTTGGTGCGCGCGCCGTTGGGAAATACAGATAAAAAATCCGCTGTAGCACAGCAAGAGCGGTATACAGCGGATGTATTTCGTATTTTCTTAATAGTATGAAGAACGATCAGGCTCACAGCGCGTACAGCAAAATGCCGACTGCCTGCAGAAGACTGCCTGCCACCACAAATACGTGAAAAATTGTGTGGAAGATATGGTGGCTGTGTCCGATACCGTAGAGCGCGGCGCCAACCGTATACGCGATGCCGCCTGCGAGGATCCAGAAAAATCCGGCGATTCCCAGTGCGGCAAGCGTGGCGCGGAGTACGAGAATGATGCACCAGCCCATGCCGAGATAGCAAATCATGGACAGCTTGGCGTAGCGATTGTGGTCAATGGCGGTGAAAACGACGGCGAACGCAACCAGTCCCCATTCCACGCCAAAGACGATCCAGGCGAGCGTAGCATAATCAGGACGGATGGCGGAGAGGAGGATCGGCGTATACGTGCCGGCGATGAGAAGATAGATGGTGCAGTGGTCAATTACCTGCATGACCTTTTTGCCCATACCGGGACGAAGCCCATGATAGACGCTGGATACGGAATATAGAGCGATCATGGAGAAGCCGTAGATTGCGCTGGAGACGATTCCCCAGACATTGTGGTGATACGCGGAAACGAGAACGGTCAGCACGAGAACGACGATTCCAAGAACGCCGCCGATGATGTGCGTGACCATGTTGGCAATGTCCTCGCCGCGGGTATAATTCGGTAAAACTCTATCCTTCAGTGGTGTACGTGTGATCATGCGTGGTGTCACTCCTTTATGGTTATGGATTCGATGGTCATAGCATACCACAAAGGGAAGAAAACGTACACCCACAGATGGTTCGAGCGGGTCTATTTCGAAAGAAGGAGAATACTCTATCGCGCCGTCATAGGTTCTACGGGCAGGTAAACAAATTCTACGGGAAATGTTGCTGCTCTACGGTGGGTGGAATGGCTTGTGCGAGAGGTATACGGAGAGTAGAAAAGTTGCAAATGCAACAGGATTTTTCTTCATTTCTCTACTCAGTAGAGAAATGAAGAAAAATCAGAGACTCAATGCGCCATGCTGTCCCGTTCCAGAATCCGGAGCATCTGCCGCAACGATACAATGGCGGCGATGGTCGCGATGATGTTTCCGATGGTCGCGGCGACCAGAAGCAGGAGGGCGAATATTCCGGAAACGCGCGCCAGAAACGGTGCAAGAAACATCGCTACCACGGTAACGAGAGTGTAACGCCAAAGTTCCCGGAATCGTACGGCAAGGCGGGCGTCCCTGTCGTCAAGGATCACGGCGTGAGCGGTATAGGTGAGATACAGTGCGAAAGTGGTGATGACGATCGCTGGATACCCAATCATGGCGTCCACATAGGTGTTGTTTGAAAAACGGACGATACTGTCCATGAATACCCCGAGTCCCGTGAAAATTGCCGCTTTCTGATACCGGTCACAGGCTGGTGCACACATCCAGAGACAGACTGTTGCCGCGATGCCGCATACGGCAAGCAGCACATACACTGGGTACCGTAGCCAAGGTGCAAATGAAAGTACCGTATCCTTGGTGAGATAGCCGAGAATAAACTGGGCAATGGTGAGATAGAACAAAATCGTCAGTCGCCGTGCGAGAAGCCGCGCAGATTCGGTGGCGTTCATGAGTTCCTTCATTGAGATGCTTCCTTTCAAAAAACAATGTACCTTTCCCAATCCGAAGGCATAAGA
>CAVIKO010000052.1:3990-13500 GCA_963643035.1 bacterium | reverse complement strand
AGGCAATAATAACGTTCATGCCTTCGCCGTTGAATGCACTCCCGAGCGGTTTACCGTTCTGATCCTTGGCAAGATGCGGGAGAAGGTCGGTCAGACACAGCACCGGATCGCCCGGATTGTCGCCGATGCGAATCTCAACTGTCTCACCATCGCGCTTTGTAACAACACCGTGCAGTGCCAGCGGGATGGTTGCCCACTGATACTTCCGGATGCCACCGTAATAATGGGTCTTCAGATAACCTACACCTTCATTTTCAAAAAGCGGATGCTGCTTCAGGTCGAGACGCGGAGAATCGATGTGTGCGGCACAAACACGGATACCGTTTTCGATCGGCTCTGTTCCGACACGAATGGCGTACAGGCTCTTGCCGCGGTTGGAGTAGTAGATTTTATCACCGGGAGTTAGCTTATCGCCGAGTGTATACGCATGGAATCCAGCGTCCTCCAGCATTTTCACCGCATACACAACAGCCTCTCTGTCCGTTTTTGCTGCATCGATGAACTTCTTGTAGCCTTCGGCGTAGTCCATTACAGTATCAAGCTCCGCCTGCTTCATAGTTTCAAATGCGCTCTTTTTCGTATAGAAAAGTTCTTCCCGTAAAAGTTGTCCCTTTGTCTTGTCAGCCATAGTGGTTGTCCTTTCTTTTTATGTGTTGTTGCCTGTATAATATAGCTCTTTATAAAGCTCCACATTTTCCGTGACGCGTTTTGTAAATTCCGCAGTAGCGTCGTCCGGTATTGTTGTGAGGTTTCCCAGTGTATCAGTCAGCGATGAATCCGTCATCCAGGCGTCCACTGTTTCCCGTCCGGCATAAAATGCCGCAAAAACGGTATTCCAACGATTGTATTTCGTGTATAGGTAGGAAAGATAGTATGCTCCGTAGCGCACATTGGTTTCTGGATCGTAAAGGATACCGCTATCCGTGTTGTCTTTCATCATGGCGGTGATCTGACGGAATGTCGTCTCCGACAACTGCATCAGGCCAACATTTCCTTCTGCTGAGACATAATTGCTCTGAAAATCACTCTCGGTTTTGATAACGGCATAAACGATATATTCCGGAATCCCATACTGCGCAGCGTATTTTGTGACATATTCCGCATACAACCGCGGATGGTTATCATAATCCACTCGTCGACATATCGTGTCAAACACATATCCGCACCCCAGCGACAGTACAAGAATGCAGCAAATCACAATACTGCGCGTCACGGTGTTTCTAAATCTCATGGTGTAATCCTGTCTGTCCCTCCTGCGATATGGCCGTCTGTACACGTCCGTCAGCAGAATAGAAACGCTCCCGCAGTGACACGAGAATCTTCTCTACCTGTTCCTCCAGATCCGTTTTTTCGTCGTTACAGATTTCGTAATCCACGCGTTTCCGGAGTATTTCCTCTGAAATCTGTGTACGGATCCGCGCCATGGCGGCCTCTCTGTTGATGCCATCCCGCTTTTCAATCCGCGAAAGCCGAACCTCCAGGGGAGCGGTCACACAGATCACCGCTACGCATCGTTTATCAAATCCGCTTTCGTAAAGAAGTGGCGCGTCGATCAGTACAAATTTTGCTCCGTCACGGGTCAGTGAATCCGCCCGCGCTTCCGTCTCCGCAAGAATAAACCGATGTGTGATCTGATTGAGCAGTGCCAGCTGTTCGTGATTTTCTGCACCGAACACTCGTGAACGCAGGTACGCTCGGTTCAGAGAGCCATCTTTGTTTGCAACATCCGATCCGAATGCGGCGCACAAAGCTTCCATGCACGGCGTTTTCGGCGATGCAGATCCGGTCAAATCCCGGTATACGCGATCCGTGTCAATCGACGGGATACCTTTCTTTGCAAACAGTGCAGCAATATATCCCTTTCCGGCACCGCTTTGTCCGCATAATCCGATCCACATAGTGAAAACCGCCTTTTTTCAGCCGCGTCTACCTGTACAGAAACGCTTTTTACTTCAGAAAATCGCCGAATCAATCAAGTTTCGTGCGAAAACACACCTGTTAGTGGTTTTTGATACGAAAATCAACTTGACGGATACACTAAATACGTCGAGATTTCGCGTCAAAAGCCTTGAATTTAAGAATTTTTTGATGCGAAACCAACCTTTAGTCAGCGTTCTCTTAATTGTACCACAGCACCATCGGATTTGCAATGGTCAATCATGAAATTTCTGTGAATAGTCGCAAATTCCGCCCCATATCCGGGATTTTCCTGTCATTCGTCGCACTTCTCGTTGACAGCAGCTTCTGTCTCACGCATGGCGCACAATGTTTTTTCGAGAAGTGTATCAAGCGGCCAGTCTAGCTTTTCCGCACCGCTTGCGATCACATCACGCGAACAGCCGGCAGCGAATTTCTTATCTTTATACTTCTTTTTGAGACTGGACAGTTCCATATCCGCCGTACTGTGAGACGGACGCATTTTGGCAGCCGCCCAGATCAACCCGGTCAGCTCATCAGCGGCAAACAGGATTTTTTCCATAGGATGTGTCGGTTCCACATTCGAGCAAATTCCGTATCCGTGACTGCAAACCGCATGGACGATCTCCTCGTTTGCGCCACCTTCCCGCAAAAGCTCCGGTGCCTTCTGGCAATGCTCTTCCGGATACAGTTCAAAATCAATGTCGTGCAGTAGCCCTACGATGCCCCAGAAATCTTCCTCCGTCGCATAGCCCTCCGTTCTGGCAAAATACCGCATCACACCCTCTACGGTATACGCATGTCGCAGATGAAACGATTCCTTATTGTATTTCCGGAGCAGATTTTCCGCGTCGGTGTAAGAGATAGAAGAAATCATAGTAAAACACCTTTCTCATTTTTCATTCTTCCGATAGTATAGCACAAATCCAGCTAAATTGCAAGGAATTGCCGTGTATTCATTGGAATTTGATTTTCAGAGTACACAAAGAAACACTGATTTCAGGATGTCCATGCAATCGGTGATCCCCTTGCATTCTCCGCGATTTTACGGTATAATGAAGATAAGGTCCTTTTTCGGAATTTTATATAAATCATGGAGGTGTACCTATGCTCTGTATCGGATTTGCAGGCGGTTCCGGCAGCGGGAAAACGACCCTTGTCCATTCCCTTGCCGCGCGTTTTGCTCCATATACGGTTTTACTCAGCCACGACGATTATTATAAGCCCCACACAGAATTGACCGCAGCACAGCGTACCGCAATCAATTATGACGAGCCGGACGCCATCGACGGCGATCTATTTCTCACACATATTCATGGACTGTTGCACGGAGAAGCCATCGAACGCCCCATATACGATTTTCAGACACACGAACGGATGGCAAATACCGTTATCGTAAAACCGGCACCTGTTCTGCTTGCGGAGGGGATCCTGTTGTTTCACGACGAGCGGATCGCCTCCCTCTTCGACTTGCGCGTTTTCGTGGATACCGACGCGGATCTCAGGTTTATTCGACGAATGCACCGCGACACCGTCGAACGTGGTAGATCCGTCGCGGCTGTGATCGAACAGTATCAGCGGACTGTGAAGCCAATGCACGAAAAATACGTGGAACCGGAGCGGCGCACTGCCCATTTGATCGTGCCGGAAAACGGGGAAAATCCGACTGCTGAAGCCATTCTTTCAACCTACATCCACGCGTATCTGCACCGTCTTGGGATCACGGACATTCCATAAATACCATTTCAGCAATCCACTACGGTTTATGTATAAAAGAAAGCGTGCATAGTTTTAAATTCATCGGACGGGGCTGCGGCGGGAAACAGCCCGATTGATACAATATCCAGCGGAAAAAGAGTCCGTAAGGCGAGCTTTTCCTCAGATCAACACACCGTCGCAGTGGTCAATCTCGTGCTGGATTACCTGTGCCGTGAAACCGGAAAAGTTCCGTGTTCTCCGCATCAGCGCATTGTTGTTTGGTGATGGAATTTCGTATGCCACCGTAATTTTCCGATACCGTTTTGTCTTTCTCGGGTCGCCGAGCAGAGAGAGACATCCCTCCGAGGTATTGTATGGCTCTGACCGTTTGGTGATCATCGGATTCCACAGCACCGTGACCATATCTCCTTCCCAAAATGCAATCATCCGTCGGGCAGAGCCGATCATGTTGGCAGCCATTCCCGCACAGCTTTCCCTGTGTGCGCGCAGTGTATCTGTCAGATCCTCTGCGACCGTTTTGTCCGCATATTCCGCCGGTGCGGATTTCCGTGCAAGAAAGAGCGGATCGTGCATCAGTTCACGTATCATTGATTCTCTCCTTATTGGTTTACAGACTCTCTTCTGCCAATTATGTGTATACGATGACATGCACAAAACAGCCAGCGTTGGAGGTTTTTCTCCATTATAGCACATCCATAGCTGGAATGCAACCCATGGCGATGTTACCTTTTTTGACAATTCCCGCAAAACGATTGCATTTTTTGCTGCGGAATGGTATAATGAAGCATATATAAGGAATGGCTGATGCAAGGCTTGTTATGTCCACAAAGCTCAGAAACGCAATTTCTTCGGCACTTTCTTAAAAATCTGTTTATGAAAAGGATCTTTTATTATGCTGCCGCTTCGCATTGACCAGACGCACCGCTATTTTCAACAGACGGACGGCACGCCCTTTCACTGGATCGGTGACACCGCGTGGGAACTGCTCCATAAGCTCAACCGAAAGGAAACCGCATGGTATCTCACAACGCGCGCCAAACAAAAATTCACCGTGATTCAAACCGTAATTTTGGCGGAATGTGATGGTTTGCATACGCCGAATGCATATGGTAGGTTGCCGCTCAAACGAGACAACGCCGGTCAATTTGATCCGACAAAGCCAGACTGCGCCGGAGAATATTCCTATTTTGATCATGTGGAATATGTCCTCTCTACGGCGGAATCCCTCGGACTGTATGTGGCACTGCTGCCGACATGGGGGGATAAATGGAATCGCATCGGTGGGACAGGTCCGGAGATATTCACACCGGAAAACGCATTTACGTATGGGAAATGGCTAGGCATGCGATATTGTCACCACAACAATCTTCTATGGATTTTAGGCGGCGATAGACCAATTAGCACACCGGAACATCGTGCGACTCTTGACGCTATGGCAGAAGGACTTCGAGCCGGCGATCGCGGTAAATTCCTCATCGGTTTCCATCCATGTGGTGCAGCGTCCTCCTCGCAGTATCTCCAGGATGCGCCATGGCTCGATTTCCATATGACACAGTCCGGACACGGATTTCCAACCAAACCGGCATACGAACTGACACTCACAGATTATCGGCGTACACCGCTCCGTCCCGTTGTTGACGGGGAGATTTGTTATGAGGATCACCCGAAGGATTTCAATGCGGCAAACGGCTATTTCGATGAGACAGATGTTCGGCAGACCTTATACCGGAATCTCTTTTCAGGTGCGTGCGGCTGTACCTATGGACATTCCAGTGTGTGGCGGTTTCAGACAGAAACAAACGACTACTGGCCCAATTCTTGGAAAACGGCAATCCATCGTCCGGCAGCAGAGAAAATCCACCTCTTCCACAATTTCTGTATCCGGCACAATCTGCGTTTCCATACGCCTGTGACAGACGCGATACGCGACAATACACCTGGAGAACAGTATGTTCCCGCCATGGTTTCCCCGACCAGCGCGTATCTCTATATTCCAAACGGCACGCCCATCACCTTAAATCGCGCAATTGTACCATTTGATAAAGCCATTTTGTATAATCCGCGCTCTGGAAAATACACTGCTCCCCTACCGCTTACCGACAGAATACGTTTTTCTGTGAGCGGCAGAGGAATGGACGTAATTGTAATCGCCTATGATAACGTTGCAAAAATTTGAATTTCAATCGATGACCATCTATCCCGGGACGTCTGAAAAGCGGCGGGAGTTGGATCTGTGCAATGTGGTGTTCTGCACACTGGTGATCCTCATCCATGTGCTTGCGGAGCCTGTTTCCCTCTATCGCCGCGACAGCATTTTGTATGCGCTGGTACTCGGTCCGTGGCGGCTTTCTTCTTTTGTTGTGCAAGGATTTCTATTTCTTGCCGGTGTGAAAGCGTTTCTCAAAAACAAACCTATGGAGGATTCCTTCTCCCTGTTGCAGTATTACATCGGCAGACTGCATCGAGTTGTTCTTCCCTACTTAGGAGCAGCGGTTCTCTTTTCTGTCTATTTCGGCGTACTGGGACAGCTCCATGAAACAGCCGATGCGTGGTGGTGGGATGTGTTGACAGGACGACTGGTCGGACATTTCTATTTTGTGCCGGTGATCTGCCAGTTTTATCTGCTCATCCCGTTGTGGCGGCATATGGTCTACCGCTGCAGTGCCATACTGTCGCTTCTCACCTCGCTTATGATCATGCTTCTCTGTAAGCTTTACCTTCCGGACGTCATCACACTCCTCAGCGGGAGAGCATTTACAGAAAACGCCATTCTTTGTACCACCTATCTTTTTTACTTTGTCGCCGGATGCTATTGTGGACGGTATTACACACACTTTCGTGCCTATCTGCACCATCATGCGCGATCAATCTATATCGGCTGCGGCATCAGTGCGGTGATAAACTGGGTCTTTATCGTCTTAAACGGCAGAGGAATCTACTACGCACCATGGCTGGAAGTATTCCATATCCTTTACTGTATCTACGCGATCCTCACCTTTCTCGCGCTTGCCGATCGATATAACTTGAAGCATCGCGACACTCCTAAGTTATTCCAATCTGTCAATCGACACAGCTATGCCATTTATCTTCTTCATCCGCTGTTTATTTTTCTTATCAACGGATTCTGTAATACCTGCGGGATCCACTCCCTCTCACTTCGGCTGGTCATCCGTTTTATGCTTACGTATTTACTATCTGTATTTCTCATTGCTGTACCGTTTGACAGGTTCGGCAGGGTACTCCGCCGCAAAAAAACTATACCAAAATAAAAGCAGACCGGCAATTTCGTCGGTCTGCTTTTGGAAATTTGGCATGGTTCAGAAGCGATAATTCACAGGTGAATCCGTTATGGTGTACCGATTGATCACATCCTCATTTATTGTAACCTCCGGTAGAAACGAGCGGATATAGTTCACAAACAGCGCATTCTTCACCGTTTCTTCGTAGTCTGGGAAGAAATCGGAATTGGCATCATCCGCATATGCTTTGTCAACAAGCGGCAGTCGTTTGATGTAGTGTACGCCATAATCCGATTCAATCTTCAGCCACGTACCAATCTCCATCGCAAACGCCGCATCCACGACTTCATCGATGAAATCGATGTCTCTCGTCAGGTAATAGCCGTTTTCGTAGTAATGATCCTCAGAATAGGTTTCATATACAGTTTCAAAATCCATACCGTTTGCCAACGCATCGTCGATGGCGTCGATCACGACCTGTTTTTCCGCACGCATTTCTGCATCCATGGCGGCGGTTTTCACGGAACCTTTGTCATCAAACACGGAATTGCCATTCTCATCCGTGACATAGTAATACTGGTTGTTCACATAAATGTGGCGAATATGGCAATAATTCTCCTCATAGTATTCGGTGTACTCCTCCTCAGTGACCGAGGTGGTGCCATTTGTTCCATACATATAGTCAAACAGTACACTGCTCTTCTCCTGATCTCGGTAAATCTCGCGTAGCATACTCATGTTTACACCATAGGCGGACAAAGCGTCATTAAGCGTTTTTTTATTTCCGTCTGCATATTCCTTCAAAATGTCATCCACATAGTCGTCAATCTGTTCCTCCAGCGTGGACGGCAGAGACAATCCTTTTTGTCGGAAAAGCTCCATACAGATTAAGGTCATCTTTACGTTTTCCACCGTCTGGTTATAGAGGTATTCCTCCGCTGTCTGACCGTTTTCGAGGATCATGGAAAAGGATTCCGCCGTGTTATCGATATCCTTATAGGTGTTCAGAAAAATATTTTTGTAGTAGGACAGCCAATACCGGAATACATTTTCCGAAATCTGCGTTTTTCCGTAGGTCATAGCTGTATTTGCGGATGCACATCCGGTCAAAAGCAGACAGGCGGAAAAAATGGCAAGCAGGATTCTTCGCATCGTTTTCACATTGTTCTCCTTATAGCACCAAAAGGTATATTATATTATAGCGAATAAATATGAACTTTTCCGTCATGACTTTATAAACTCATTGTATTTTGTAAGCAGCTCAATAAGAAATTCCGTATTACGACAGCTGCTCGGACATTTGAGCTGGATATGCGGCATATTGCCCAGCAGGACGCGCATCTGTGTCTGCGGAAATTTCGCAGCTAGCTTGGTGACAGCATTGGCGTTGAGATCCTTCGGATAGAGTCGGATCACGCCGTCCGATTCCTCCACCTTACGAAAACCTGCCCTGCTGCCAAGCGATTTGATATAACCGATCCGGCAGAGATTGACTGCGGAAGAACCCGGCTCGCCATATCGGTCGCAGATCTCATCCAACACATCGTTGTAATCCTCCTCCGTCTCAATCCGTGCAATTTTTTTGTACATATCCATTCGCTGCGGCGCAGATGTAATGTAGTTTTTCGGCAGATATGCATCGCACTGAACATCCACGGCACATTCCGGCTTCGGAGGTTTGACCTCGCCCTTTTCCTCCAACACTGCCTCGTTCAAAAGTTTCATATAAAGATCATAGCCGACCGCCTCCATATGTCCGTGCTGCTGTGCGCCGAGCAGATTTCCGGCGCCGCGGATCTCTAAGTCCCGTAGCGCAATCTTAAAGCCAGCGCCGAACGCGGCGTATTCTTTGATTGCAGACAACCGTCTCTCCGCAATCTCAGACAGCACCTTTGCCTTGCGATAGGTGAAGTATGCGTAGGCACGACGGCTGGAACGTCCAACCCGACCGCGAATCTGGTGCAGTTGAGAAAGTCCGTAGTGATCGGCATTTTCGATGATGAGCGTGTTCGCGTTCGGAATGTCGATCCCGGTTTCGATGATCGTTGTGCATACGAGAATATCCACATTTCCTTTGAGCAGTTCCTCCCAGACTGCTTCAATATCCTCCCGCTCCATTCTGCCATGCGCGATTGCAATCCGTGCGTCTGGAATGGCGTCCTGCAGTCGTTTGGCGACATTGTAGATTCCCTCAACCAGATTGTAGAGATAGAACACCTGTCCGCCACGGCGCAGCTCCCGACGCATGGCTTCTTCAATTACCGGCGCGTCGTATTCCAGCACATAGGTCTGTACGGGCGCACGCTGTCCTGGTGCTTCCTCAAGCACACTCATATCGACAATACCGCCCATAGCCATATTGAGTGTACGAGGGATCGGCGTTGCGGTCAGAGTCAGGACATCTGCGTTTGTAGCGATCGATTTGAGCTTTTCCTTCTGCGCTACACCGAATCGCTGCTCCTCGTCGATAATTATGAGTCCGAGATCATGAAATTCCACATCCTTGGAAATGAGACGGTGTGTACCGATGATGATGTCTGTCTCGCCGCGGCGTACCTTACGAATTGATGCCTGCTGTTGAGACGCGGTACGGAACTTCGACACCATATCGATATGAACCGGGAAGGAACGCATT
>CAVIKO010000052.1:2826-3980 GCA_963643035.1 bacterium | reverse complement strand
GAGGATTGCCACCTGCTTACCGCTCATGACAGCTTTGAACGCCGCACGCAGTGCCACTTCTGTTTTACCATAACCAACATCGCCACAGAGAAGACGGTCCATTGGATATTCCGCTTCCATATCCCGCCGTACATCCGCAATGGCACGAAGCTGCCCATCCGTTTCCTCATAGGGAAACGAGTCGGCAAACTCCCGACACATTTCGTCATCCGGATCAAACCGGATTCCGCGTGTTCTTTTGCGCCTTGCGTACAGTTCAATGAGTTCCTTTGCCATCTCACGCGTAGCTGCTTTGGCTTTGGATTTTGCCCGCACCCATTCTGCGCCGCCCATTTTGGAAAGCTTGACAGCACCGCTGTCTGCCCCGGCTCCGATGTATTTTGAAACCATATCGAGTTGATCAACCGGAAGGAACAGTTCATCCGTACCATCATATTTGATGTGTACGTAATCTCGTGCGCTCCCGGCGACTGTCAAATTGGTCAGTCCCATGTACATTCCAATGCCGTATGCCGCGTGAACCACCAGATCGCCGACCTCCAGATCCGCATAAGACAGAATCGCCTCGGAGGCGGATTTTTTACCGTTCTTCTTTCCCCGCAGAATCCGTCCCGTATGGCTCTTTACTCCGGCAGAGGAAAAATCGAGAAAGACCACCATCGGAGAGTCCATTTCAAAACCACTGCAGTACGATCCGAGCATCGTCAACACCGTATTCGACTTTTTCTCGATAAACAGCTCGTCAAACCGTTTGCTCCAGTCCTCTGCATTGCCGCGGATCGGAGAAACGTTGCAGCCATTCTCCTGTGCGTTCTTCAACACCGCATTTTGTTCGGCTTCCGTGGCGCAGAATACAACAGCTGTTTTACCGCTTGCCAGATAGTTGTCGAGATCTTCCTGCAACAGCTCCATTTTTCCGTTGTAGGACGGTACATGTCTCGTGACAAAAGAAAAATTGGCGGCGATATTCCATCCCGGATGGGAACGGGCAAGCGCATCCACAAGAATTGCAGGATGCCGCTCTGTTTTCGCGGGCAGGTTTTCAAAAGGACATAGATAAAAGCCCCCCCGCATTGGCGGCAGCTCATAATTGGACAAAAGATCCTCTATACTTTGAGAGAGAAGCGTTTCTGCTGCATGGTACCGTTCCTCAG
>CAVIKO010000052.1:0-2816 GCA_963643035.1 bacterium | reverse complement strand
CGATCAGAATGAACATTCCTTCCATGTAATCAAGCAGACAGCTGCCGTTCTCATAAATGAGAGGGAGATATTTGTCAGCAAAAGGCATATCCATCCCGTTTTCGACAACAGTCAATTCCCCACTCAATATTTCCGCGGCACGATGGTACCGTTCGTCCGCCCCTTCCATCTTTCCGATACGCTTGATCTGCCTACGTATGAGAGATGCCAGTTCCTCGCGTTTTTCCTTGTCGAGTAAAATCTCTCGGGCAGGCGGCAGAATCACACTGGAATCCACCTGTTCCGTGAATCGTTGAGTCTGCGGGTCAAAATATCCCAGCCTGTCGATCTCATCTCCGAACAGTTCCAAGCGTACAGGCTTCTCCGTTGGCGGATATACGTCCACAATCCCACCACGGATGGCAAATTGTCCCGGTCCCTCCACCAGTTCCTCCCGTGTGTATCCGGCAACGATCAGCTTTTCCGCAAGCACGGCGGTGTCAATTGCGGTGGAGGTATCAATATACTGCGTGTACGCGCCGAGAATCGCAGGGGGTATCGTCAATTGCAAGAGCGCTTCAACCGTTGTGCAGATCACTTCAGGCGCCTCCTCCACTGCATACGCACCGGTCGCAATCCCGTATAATGCAGAAAGCACCGAAAGCCTCTCATTTTCAAAATCATGAGAGGCAGTCATATTGTTGAAATTGTATTCTCTCGCCGGGTAAAGAGCTGCACGCAATCCGGCAGACACAAGAAGATCCCGGAGCGCGGCAGCTTTTTTCGGATCGGCACATATTATGATGTTGGGATCATCGGCGTCGCGGAAATCCGTACAGAGCGTTTCCAGAAATAGAGCCTCCGCTCCCTCCGTCAATCCGCTGACCGCATACGGCTTCATTTTCCCACGCTGCGGCATTTGCAGGCTGTTGATCAGTCCCGTGTATTCTCGACTGCGCCGGAAAATATTCTGTAGGATTGCAGTACTCATTTGTTTTCCTCTGTGTTTCCGTTAGATACGGCAGGATGTGTTTCTTCTTTTGACTCCGCGTCTGGCTTCATACCGTTGCAGCGACCCATAGCCTCATCGAATTTTCCCTGCAGGATGAGACAAATCCCATCATACGACGCTTCCAAACAAAGGTATAGCTTTTTGCAATCATCATCGGAGAGGCGACCGAGTACCCAGTCCGCCATATCGTATTCCTTATTCGGCTTTTCTCCCACACCCAACCGGATGCGCGGGAACCGATCGCTCTCCAATTGGTAGATGATGTTCTTCAGTCCATTGTGTCCGCCATCGGTTCCGGAACGACGCACACGCATCCTGCCCGGTGCCAGATACACATCGTCCACCAGAACAATGATCTTTTCCGGCGGAATTTTGTAGTACTGTACCGCCTCCCGTACCGCCTCTCCAGATAAATTCATGTAGGTCTGCGGCTTCATGATAAGCACCGTTCTGCCCGCGATCGTCCCGCTGCCGCACAACGCACGAAACCTAGAACGCATACAGGGTATACCCGTCTTTTGCGAAAGGTAGTCAATTGCCATAAATCCGGCGTTGTGTCTGGTGTGCGCATATTCCGTTCCCGGATTTCCAAGTCCGCAAATCAGGTATTCCGGTGCGCCCGTCGTTTGCTGCGGTTCCTTCGCGATCTGCCGGAACAGCTCCATGATGTCGCTCATATTGTATTCCTCCGTCATACTCCATCCAAAATAGCACAAAAATCCCGTTTGTCGCGGGAGGAGGAGTGATATCGTTTTTTCTTTCATATGATACCCGAAATGGACGAAAAAATCAAGAGCTTTTGACGCACATTTCGGATTTTAACAATTTCTTCATGTTTGCAGATCTGTTTATTTCATCGTTCCAGCCGCAACGCCCCCTGCTGCAACACGGAAAACAGCACGAACGCATGAAATATTTCGTTTTGTAAAACGGTATTTTGTATGCTCCGCCATATTTGAACGATAGAATGTACGCAATTGCAAATCATTTGCAAAAGGTAAGAAAACTCGTGAAATAGCTCTTGCCTTTTTCGGTATTTTGTGGTACACTATAAGAAGAGTACGTCTGAAAGATGTAAGCACTATCCCACAAGATGGAGATATTCCAAACAGGAAAGGACTATAAATCCATGAATTCTTCTTTTTACGATATTCTCAATCACTTTGATATTAGCGTTGAAGCAACCGCGTATGGCAATGGCCACATCAACGACACGTATATCGTACACGCGCAGCCCGACTATATTTTGCAACGGATCAACAAAAAGGTTTTTACCAATCCGCCGGCAGTGATGGAAAATATCGAGGGTGTCACCGCATTCCTGCGAAAAAAAATCATCGAACAGGGTGGGAATCCGGAAAGAGAGACGCTGAATCTGATCCCGACCAAGGATGGTAAGCCATATTACCACCACACAGATGATGAATACTATCGTATGTACAAATTCATCACCCATGCAAAATCCTACGATCTGGTTGAGAACAACGATCAGCTTTACAATGCTGCGCGTGCATTCGGCAAATTTCAGAATATGCTCTCGGATTACCCAGCGGAAAAGCTCCATGAGACGATCGTAGACTTTCACAACACACGCGTCCGTTTCGCCAACTTTAAAAAGGCGGTTGAGGACAATCTGGCAGGTCGCCGAGATACTGTAAAAGAAGAAATCCAATTTGTTCTTGACAGAGAGAGCGACTGTGGTGTGATCGTGGACGCGCTGGCAAGCGGTGAGATTCCGCTCCGTGTCACCCACAACGACACCAAACTCAACAACGTCATGCTCGACGAAACCACCGGAGAAGGCGTATGTGTCATCGATCTAGAC
>CAVIKO010000051.1:10200-13598 GCA_963643035.1 bacterium | reverse complement strand
GATACCGGCGATGCTGTTTTCGAGATTCGCGTTGATCTCACCGGTTTCTACACGCGTTTCCGTAAACGCCGCGCTCATTTTGAGTCGCAGATGTGCGGAATAGATCACCATGACGGGTAAGGTCATAACAATAATGACCGCAAGCGGCAGATAGATCCGCGCCATCATAAGAAACGCACCGATGATGGTGATGATTGAGAGGAAGAGATCCTCCGGCCCGTGGTGGGCAAGTTCCGAGATATCCATAAGATCGCTGACGATCCGGGACATGATCGTTCCCGTTTTGTTGTTATCAAAATAGGTCAGCGGGAGCTGTTCCAGGTGATTGAAGACGTCGCGCCGCATATGTGCCTGCATGTGTACGCCGACGAGATGCCCCCAGTAGGCGACGAAAAAGTTCATACCAAGCTTGACGACGTAGATAAAGAGGAGGATGACCGCCCAGAACACAAGAAGTCGGATCTGGTTGTTCGGAATATACTCATTGAGCATACTCCGCGTAATCGTCGGATACACAAGGTCGCACAGGGCGAGGATGAGCGCACAGAGCATATCTGCGACAAACATCTTCCATTGCGGCTTATAATAGGGTAGAAATCGTTTGATCATGCCGGTTTCCTTTCGACTGTTGCATCTATATCTTGAGAGTAGGATAGAGTGCTTCACCAATCAGCTGCACAGTATTCGCATTCAATTGGTAATGCCTTATTATACCATTCTCCGGCAATTATAGCAAGTGGTTTCAAGGAATTTAGAAATAAGAAATCACGTTCCAGAGCCGATACGGAATTCTCATACGATTGCACGTGTTATTCCTCACCGCGCGAAAAAAGAAGCTGCTCTCTCGGGAACAGCTTCTTCTCTTTTATATGGATCCGCTCTGAACAAATCAGCCTTGCATCAACGTTTTCTTGATTTCTGTGTTTGGTACAGAGGATTAGTAGCGTCTCGGCGGGGGATTGTTGCCTTGCTGCGTGTTGTTTCTGCCTTTTTTCAGCATATTGATGATTTCGTTGAAATCGTCTTCGGAAATCGGGGAGTCCTCATCCTTTTCCTTATCCGCATCCTCGCCCTTATCGCCTTCCGGAATCTGGGATTCCTTCTTTACGACCTGTCCTTTTTCGATTTTCCCGGCAGCAACGGTACGGAGCTTGGTGTCCACAGCTGCGGATTTGCCGAACGCCGGAGCAGATTCGTTCTTGTTCTCAAAGCCGGTCGCAATGATCGTGACCTTCATGGTATCTTCCAAATCGGGATCGAACACCACGCCGAAAATCACGGTCGCGTCCTCATGTGCCTCCGATGTAACAAGAGAAGCCGCAATATCGATGTCATCCATAGAAATATCGGGAGAGGCGGTAATGTTGATGATGATGCCCTTGGAGCCACAGATCGAGGTTTCCAACAGAGGAGAGGAGATCGCCATCTTCGCGGCGGTTTCCGCCTTATCCTTACCGGTTGCCTCGCCGACACCCATATGTGCATAGCCCGCATCCTTGAGGATGGAGGTTACGTCCGCAAAGTCGAGGTTGATGTAGCCGGGGACGTTGATCAGCTCCGTGATGGACTGTACACCATGGCGCAGTACATCATCGGATACCTGGAACGCGTTCATCAGCGTGATCTTTTCGCCGACCTGCTTCAGCCGCTCGTTCGGGATAATGATCAGCGCGTCCACATAATCCCGCAGATTGGTGATACCTGCCTCCGCTTGCATCATGCGCCGCTTTCCTTCAAAGAGGAATGGCTTGGTCACGATACCAACGGTCAAAATTCCCAGTTCTCTTGCCACTCTCGCCACAATGGGAGCCGCACCTGTACCGGTACCGCCGCCCATGCCTGCGGTGACAAACACCATATCCGCGCCGCTTAGGGCAGATTTGATGTCCTCAATGCTTTCCTCCGCAGCCTGTGCGCCGACATCCGGATTGGATCCCGCACCGTGTCCCTTCGTCACCTTTTCACCAATGGTGATCTTCTTGGTGATGCTGGAATTGACCAGTGCCTGCATATCGGTATTGACCGCAATACATTCCACGCCGCGCACATTGTCGGCAACCATACGATTCACGGCATTGTTTCCACCGCCGCCGACGCCTATTACCTTGATATTAACGCCGCTGTCAAAGTTATAATCTTCCAGTTCAAATGGCATTGTCCGTGCCCTCCTCGTTTTTGTTCGTCCCCGGCTTCACACGAAACCGAATTGCTGTCTACTGTCTTCCGTTTGCCGTTTTTCAACCGCTGCCCGGAAGTCCAGAGTGATTTTCTCTGTTTCGGAACCATATGGTCCAACGTGTTCTCCGTGGCTGGAAAACGATCTTGCTGCCATTTTCTGACAAATACGGCATATTTCTCCATCGAGGAATGCCTGTGCTTTGCCCAGATTACGGCAGAATACCTCTACTCTATATAATATACCAAAACCATGCGTTTTGCAATAGCTTTTCACAAAATTCTTTGTGAAAATTCTTCCAGCACCCTTTGTACAGATTGCGAACAACGATTTTTATGGATACGCTGCATCTTTAATCCACTACTGAGAGATCCAGTCGCAGATCGTACTGGACACTTGCCACACCGGTTACGCTCAGGTCGATCTTTGCAAGCGTCCCCGTTTCAAAAAGCGAATCGGAAATCGTCTTGTTCGCCATACGAAGCTTTAATCCCGCGTCTGTGGCGGAGCCAAATGTCAGACGGTACGCATTATCGCAGTTCATCTGGATATTCTGCTCATTCCGTACATCGATCATGCCAATGCGGTCGGATAGGACGGATTTTTCCGTTTCGGAGAGCAGTTCCCGGATCGTGCGCTCCTTCTTCGTATCCCGGAATGTAAGGACCCGCCCGGCAACCGCTTTTTCCACAGTCGGCAAATACAGTAAAATTGCACCGGCAGATTCAGCCGCATCGGGATCGACAATGCCAAGCACCCGCAGACCTGCGGAAAGAGCGACCGTCTCCCCATAGATCTCCGTGTAATAGCGCATCTCGTCGTTTTCCGTCACGATGGTCACGCGATTCGGAATGGTTCGCGTGATCGCGGCGGCTTTGATATACGGCAAACGGAATGTAATGGCGTCCGCGGCATCGGCAGTCCGGAAAGAGTAGAGGGTATCACCGTCCGCAATGCCCGCAGCCATCTGGATTTCGCTTACGCTATATGTAGACGAGGTATCGACCTCCACATGACGGACTACGAAAAAGAGTCGGTATACGCCAAAGGCGAACAGGGCAAGAATCGCGAGAATCACAAGGGCAAGTAAGAACCCCCGCCGGTGCTCCACGAATTTCCGCCGCAGCACCGCCTGCTGTTTTGCGGAATCGACATCGCGCTGCCACCGTTCCTCAATGGTTTCAAAGAAATTCACGATGGAATCGAGAAAAAGCTTCTTGTG
>CAVIKO010000051.1:0-10190 GCA_963643035.1 bacterium | reverse complement strand
ACCGAAACCTTCTCCCCCGGAATGCGCGAATTTTGTGTACCGCATCCGCTCTTTCTCCACTCCGGCGGTATTACGGACGTTCCCGCGCTGTGTTTTCTGGTGTATGCCGGACGACCTGCAGAAGGTTTGCGTTTTGTCATCGAGACGGTTTGCCTGCGTATGCGGCGGCACATTTTTCCGGAAAGGATCGTTTGTGACAATTCGGCGGGGATTTGTCGGGTGTGAACGATCGTAGGTACGGGACACAGCGGAGCCAAATCTGCGGCGCATTTCCGCGTCTTTTTTCGAACGCGTCGTCACATGGTCGTATATGTAGTATATCGGTTCTCCGCGCGCCATGTCAGGCTTCCGCGTATTCGGATTCTGAAATACTCTCGTTTCCACCTTTTCTGCTCCTTTCCTTTCCGCAATTTTTTTCGTTTTTTTCAAAGATATGCCAAAATCGTCGCGTTTTCGTGTAAAACGCAAATCATCGGCTTTCAGCTTTTCGTTGCTGTGGATTTTTCTGCGACCAACTTACACAGATCGTCGTAGATCTGCCGATTGGTATTTTCTAGTGCGAACGGACGAATCTTCTCCGCCATCTCCGCACGCAGCGGATCTCCCGCCGGACAGAGCAGCTCCGCGACCTTATCGATAAGCGGTTTTGCTTCCTCGATCAGATCCTTTTCCTCAAAGAGAAGCGCACCGCCTGCGTCCACAAGTACCTTCGCATTTTTATACTGATGATTCTCCGCTACATTCGGCGACGGAATGAAAATTGCACACTTTCCGGTGGACGCAAGCTCTGTGACCGTCATAGCTCCCGCACGTGTAATAGTGAGATCTGCTGCTGCCATCTTCAGGGGCATATCGAAAATGTACTCGGCAAGCTCTATATTTTCAAATTTATCCAATCCCATTTCCCGGAATTTTGCGCCGCATTCTTCCCACTCGATCGATCCAGTCGCGTGGATGTGCAGCACCTCCGGATGGTTCGCAGTGAAGTCACGCATCAGGCAGAGAATCGCATCATTGACCTTTTCCGCGCCCATGCTGCCACCGTAGGACAGAAGCACATAGCGGTATTTGTCTGGAATTCCGAGCTGTTTCCGCGCCTCCTCCCGGGTGATCGCCTTAAAATCGCTCATGATCGGGTTTCCAACCTGCATGATCTTTTCTTTGTCGCAATGGAGCGTGTCTCCGGTTTTTGCAAAATTAAGGTAAATGCGATCTACGGCGTTCTGGAGCATTTTGACCGCCACGCCTGCGATAGCGTTAGATTCGTGCAGGGCGGTTGGAATACCGCGTTCGCTTGCCGCTTTGACAACAGGCCAGCAGACGTATCCGCCTGTTCCGACAACGAGATCGGGGTTGAACTCGTCGAGAATCTTCTTCGCTTTGATGACCGAGGTCAGCGCGAGATACGCCGTTTTCAGATTTGCTGGAGAGAGACTGCGCCGGATGCCCTGGATCTCCACCGTATAAAGCGGATACCCGGCTTTCGGCACAAGCTTACTCTCAATTCCTTTTTTCGTCCCGACATACGCAATAACAGCGTCAGGATCGTTCTGCTTGATGGTATTGGCAATGGCAAGGGCGGGATTGACATGTCCGCCGGTACCGCCGCCGGTAACAAGAACTCTCATAGCTATTCTCGCACGACCTTTGCCGCGCGCCTTTCGTCAGGTGATACTATATGTCCATGTTCTATATACTGTAGGACTCTATGGACAATCGGCACGATGTACAGGCTCAATCCATGCCGAGCTCTTTGCGCGCTTCCTCTTCACGGAGTTGATCGCGTGTCATATAATACTGTCTGGAGATCGAGAGCAGCACCCCCATTTCACAGAGCAGCACCACGAGGGACGAACCGCCGTAGGAGAAGAAAGGAAGCGAAATGCCCGTATTCGGGATGATGTCCGCCACCACGCACATATTGAGCATAGCCTGAATGCCTACCTGTGTGGTGATCCCAAACGCCAAAAGCATCGAAAATGTGTCAGGCGCACGGGATGCGATGATATAGCCGCGGCAGATGAAGGCAAGGAACAGTCCGATAAGAAAGACCGCGCCGATGAAGCCGAATTCCTCGCAGACAATAGCGAAAATGAAGTCGTTGTGCGCCGCATAGATGTAGCTGTATTTCTGCCGGCTCTCGCCCAGTCCCACGCCGAACAATCCGCCGGAGCCGATGGCGTAAAGACTCTGGTTCGTCTGGAATTTCTCCGCCAACAGATCCGCATCTTCATCACTGAAGGTGACCAGCCGTTTGAGCGCGTAGGGATTGAGCATGACGAAGATGCCCGCCAAAAGTCCTCCCGCCGCCATAAAGCACGGAACGACCCATTTCCAATCACAGCCGCCGACCAAGATGACAAGCAAACCAATACAGCCAATGATGAGTGTCGCGGACAGATGCTTTTCCAGAAGGACCAATCCGCACGCGATACCGATGATGACACCGGGAAAGATCACGTTATAAAAGAGCTTTTGCCGCGGAGTACGCAGATCGCGCAGAGTTTTCTGGTTGGTCTGCATATAATATGCCAACGCCAGTACAAGGATGAATTTCATCATCTCCGACGGCTGAATCGTGATCGGCCCGAGCTGAATCCACCTTTGCGCCTCTCCTTCCGATATGCCGAGCACCAGCACCGCGAGGAGTAAGAGAACACCCACACCGTATGCGCCGAGAACGATTACCTTATTGCAATAGAAGCGATAGGGAATGAAGGACAGAATCGCCATCAGTACCAGTCCGGCAATTGCAAAGAAAAGCTGGCGTTTGCCGTAATACAGGACGTCGTACCCCTTGGTAAGTGCGTAAGGATAGCTGGCACTGAACACCATGACTGTTCCAAACGCTACTAAGAGCAGAATGATCCCGAGCATGATCTTATCGATGCCGCCGCGCACCCGGACGATGTCTTTTTGCCATTGAACCTCCGCCTCTGCCGCCTTGACCGCTTTCTTTTCCAGGCTTACGGCGCGGTTCTGCTTCCACGAACGGGTCAATGCCTGGATTGGCGTTTCTGTAACCGGTGCAACGGTTTGTATATTTCTTCCCTGCGTCTGCACCTGGTTTCTCGGCTGTCGCTGCGCAGACGATCCCTGACGCTGGGTTTCCCGACGGACACGCTGCTCACTTTGCGCGTTGCGCGGATTCTGCTGCGGCGTGCGATGGATAGCTGCCGGATCCCGTGCAGGTCTGCCATAGGATGTATTCCTTGCAGGCTGCGCGGCGCGCGATACGCTGATTCCGTTCCGCACGGTTTGATTTGCGGCAGATCTCCGGTTTTCTGCTGTTCCGCCTTTTCCATACACGGTAGGATTTTGTCTGCCATACGCTCCGGTAGCGATACCGTTTCCGTGTGTACCCGTTTGTCCCGGATTCTGCGGATGTTTCGCGGAACTTCTGTCCACCTGTTCCGGGCGGCGGCGGGCATAACGGTTTTCGCCAGTGGATTTTTCTGCCATGAAAACGTTCCTCCCTCCGCAACATCCGGAATATGTACTATCGTTTATCCTCTTCCAAACAGAAGCGCGACTATGGATGCAACCACCGTGACGATGGAAGCGGTGAACACAATCCGGTTCTCTGACCAGCCGCATTTTTCAAAGTGATGATGGATCGGCGCCATCTTAAAAAGCCGTTTGCCGTGAGTCAGCTTGAAAAAGCCAACTTGCAAAATCACAGATACAGTTTCCAGAATATACCAGATTCCGTAGACGATTACAAGCAGAGGATTTTTCATCATAAATGCGCCGCCGACCACCATCGCGCCGAGGAACAGCGATCCGGTATCCCCCATGAATACACGCGCCGGATGAAAATTGTATACGAGAAATCCGCCGCAGCCGCCCATCAGAAGTGCGCCCAACAACGTCAGTCCGTCATTTGGTTCCGCCAGCCCGTTCAAAAATCCTGCACAGGAGAAAAATGCACCGACAATCATCGTAATGCTTGCAGCCAGTCCGTCGATGCCGTCTGTCAAATTCACACTGTTGACAATCCCGGTCAGAAGGAGCATGGCAAGTACGTAGTAGAATACGCCGAAATCCACAGTTTTCGCAAAAAACGGGAGGTACACCTCTGTATTTGCGCCGCATACGAGTGTCATTCCGGTCAGATAGGCAGCTGCAGCAATCACCTGTAGGAGGTATTTCTGGATCGGCGTGAGTCCCTCGTTCTGCTTTTTACGCAGCTTGGCACTGTCGTCGATGCAGCCGATGAGTCCGTTTGCCACGCCGAACGCCAGTGTCAGGACAAACGGCAGGGTTTCGCGCACGCCATCGGTAAAAATGAAGTACACACAGCCCGCCAGTCCCACGACAACGGACGCTATGATGAACGCGAAGCCGCCCATCGTCGGAGTGCCTTCCTTGCTCTTGTGCCACCGTGGTCCAATATCGAGGATCTTCTGTCCCATCTTCCGGCTTTTCAGAATCGGGATCAGCACCCGTGAAATACCAACCGTCGCCGCGAATGTGACGACCAATGCGATGGCAAAAAGGATTTTATAATTCATGTGTCCTCACTCATTTTATCCGAAGTTTGTTATTTCCGACTGCCGCGTTTCATTTTGCGCTTTTTCATGCACTCGATGACCCGCTCCGCCTGTACCGCGCGGCTTGCCTTGACAAGCAGAATGTCACCCGGACGAAGCGCGGTCAGGATCATATCCGCCATTGCCTGTGCGTCTCTGGTATCCAAGCTGACGTACACATTGTCGGCGCGGATTCCTTTTTTGATTGCCGCCTCCGCCACAATATCCGCCATCATACCGAAGCAGAACAGCTTCTGTACCTGCATTTGCGCCGCATACTGACCGAGCTGATCGTGCATGAGACGGGAATATTCGCCCAGCTCCAGCATATCACCAAGCAGCGCCGCCGGACGGGCGTTCCGTTTTGATGCCATGGAAACCAGCACGTCAATCGAGGCGCGCATGGATTCCGGGCTGGCATTGTAGCAGTCGTCGATCACGGTGATATCGCCAACCTCGTAGATCTTCTGCCGCATATCCGCGCCGACAAAGGATTTGAGTCCCCGGCGGATCTGGTCATCCGTCATACCGAGCAGCACGCCGACCGCATATGCTGCGAGAGAATTGTACACGTTATGCTTGCCGATTGCCGGAATCTCCACATTGGTGATTGCCTTGTTTGCATAGATGAGGTCGTACACGATACAGTCGATCTTCTGTCGAATGTTTACCGCACGGAAATCTCCGTTCCGGTTGTAAATGCTCATGAATAAAGGTCTTTTCTCCAGCGTCTCCGTCTGTGCGAACAAAAGAGGCTCATCGGCGTTGAGAATCAGCTTGCCATCCTCCGGTAGACCGAGACGAATTTCCATCTTTGCACGGCAGATATTTTCCCGTGTACCGAGTGTGGCAAGATGAGATGTGCCAATATTGGTGACAATGGCGATATCCGGACGAACGAGTTTGGTCATATACTCAATTTCACCGAGTGCGCTCATGCCCATCTCGATAACAGACACCTCATCGTCCGGCGCGAGATCGAGGAGTGTGAGCGGCAGACCAAGCTCGTTGTTCAGATTGCCCTTGGTTTTGTGGGTCTTGAACGCCGCCGAGGCCACTGCCGCGACAAATTCCTTTGTGGTCGTTTTACCAACGCTACCCGTGATCCCGACAAATTTTGCTTTAGAAAAGCCGCGGTACCATCCGGCAAGTGTCCCGATTGCACCAATCACGTTTTCCACCAAGATCGCACAAAACGGAAGTCCGCAATTTTTCGCGTTATCCGGCAGTTTCTGGCAGATGAAGCAGCGCGAACCTGCCTGTACCGCCTCGGCGATAAAGTCGCTTCCGTCCACACGACTGCCTCGAATGGCGCAAAAGATGATTCCCTCGCCGGCTTCCTTGGAGTTGGTGGTCAATCCCGTCTGTGGTGTGTTTGCATCGTATTCTCCGTATATTTCCAGCGTACCGTGCATGACCTCCGCCATCTCCACCGGCGTCGGCGTTTTCAATTTCAGTTCCACACTCATTTTATTACCTCATCCTGCCGGCGAAAAACCGGTCGTTCTCATTCTCTGTCCGTATCTAAGGAAACACTGCATACATCGGGGTTTTGCATCCAAAGGTTTCACTTGTATGTTTAGGTGCAAAACAACCTGCGTCAGTGGCTTCTCCAGGGGAAAACACACCGTGTAGGGAAGATGTTTCCCTCTATCGTACCGCCTGCCTCGTGTACCGGTCGGGAATCCGCACAGATACCGGACACCGTATCGCGATGGGCACGGATTGGTTTCACGCCAGTACCGTTCAGCAGCCTTGCCATGGGATACACTATCCATATTGCCCCTTTGTACCTTCGGTTGTATCCGTTCCCGTCCGGGTCCGATGACCGATTTGTGCAGTGGCTGCCATGCCGTACCGCGATAGCGCGCGTCTTAGTATGCCATATCCGGGTCAGTCAGTTCCATCGAGATGACGTAGAGTAATCTCCACGACTGTTCCCTTTGTCACAACCGTACCAGCCGCCGGGGATTGCCCAATGACCGTCGCGGTGCTGCCGTTGATGGATCCGGCAAACACAGGATTGAGTCCTGCGTTGACAAGAGCCTGATTGGCATTGTAGGCTGTCATTCCGGTAAGATCCGGTACGGCGATATCCGCAACAGGTGTCTCATCTCCGGTGTACAACACCAGTCTGCCACTGTCCTTCGCGATTTTGGAACCGGCTTCCGGCACCTGCGCGGTAATGGTATCCCCACTGCCGAGTACCTCATACGTAAAACCACGCCAGCTCACATCAGAAATCGTATTTTCCACAGACGCGCCCACATAATTCGACAGGGTAATGCTCTGATTTTCCAGTTCTTCGGTGGTATACTGCGCTTCCACCCCGATATAAGGCAGAATGAAGGACAGCAAATTGGAAATATACGGCGCGGCTACCACGCTTCCATATACGGATTCAATGCCGGGTTCGTCTACGATGAGGATCGCGGCAATCTGGGGATCGTCGGCAGGCGCGTATGCAACCGTGGAACCGACGCGCCAAGGGGTATTGCCGTTTTCATCGTATTTATCTTTTTTCTCAGAGGTACCGGTTTTGGCAGCTACGCGGTATCCCTTGACATATGCGTTTTTCGCGCCGCCGTTTGTAGCAACGCCTTCCTCGAGAATATCCGTGATCAGCTTGCACACATCGGTGCTGACGACCTGCCGGACAGGCTCTGCTTCATAGCTTTCGATCACATTGCCGCTGTCGTCCGTGATCTGGGAGAGAAAGTGGGGAGTGACAAGGTATCCGCCGTTCGCAATAGCCGCAATGGCACGGAGCTGTTGGATCGGCGTGGTTTTGAACGTCTGCCCAAAGGAATACACCGCAAGGGAGACATTGCCGAAATCCTTATAGCTCGAATAAATGCCGCTCACCTCGCCGGGTACATCAATACCTGTTTTCTCGCCATAGCCGAAAGCTTCAAAATAGTTGTAGAATTTTTCCCGTCCAAGCTTCAGGGCAACCTGCATCAGCGTTGGGTTGCAGGACTGTTGAAGTCCGACACGATACGTGACCATACCATGCCCTGTCTTTTTATGGCAGCTGATCGGCTTTGACCATCCATCGACCATGTAATAGCCGGGGCAATAGAACTGATCCGTTTCCTGCATCACGTTTTCCTCAAAGCACATCGCCGTGGTGATCGGCTTAAAGGTGGAGCCGGGTTCGTAGGTCTCCGTGATTGCCTTGTTGTTCCACATGGAATACAGCAGTTCATAGTAAGCCTCTGTATACCCCTCGTCATCCTCGCTCATACCATAGAGCTTGGCGGCAGAGAATTCATCGAGCGTGTAGGGGTTGTTCAGATCGAACGACGGGTAGGTCGCCATCGCCAGAATCCCGCCGGTGTTGACATCCATAACGATTCCGGTGACGCGGTTGCCCGCCTCGGATTCGAGAAATGTTTTTTCCAGTTGATTCTCCAGCTCATACTGAATGTACATATCGAGCGTGGTGGTGATGTTGTATCCGTTTGAAACCTCAATGTACCGCTCGTATTCAAAAGGCATATCATTCTTGCGCGCGTCCTGTGCCAAGATGTACTTGCCGCTTGTACCCTCAAGCAGATTGTTGTAATACCGCTCCAGACCGTAAATTCCCACGCCCTCGCTGTTTGTGAAGCCGATCACGTGACAGGCAAGCGTGCTTTTCGGATAATACCGTTTTGCCGAGGTGACAAAGTAGATCTGATCGTTCAGGCTGAACTGTGCGATGAAGTCCTTGATTTTATCGGCGAGATCCTCATCCACATTCTTTTTGATAACCTCAAACTGCCTATTTTCCTTGGCGATTTTTTCGCGAATAAAATCGCTGGACACATCGAGATAGCGGGAAAGCACCTCGGTAATACAATCGTCCACAGATGTGCCTTTATAGGAAATCCCCGCTTCAGGATCGCTGTATTCGTACAGCACGTCATTGTCTGCGTTGTCGTCAGAATTGGCGGCAGCGTCGGTTTTGATACGCTCTTGTATATCGGATGGAGAGAGGATGACGTTGTACACGGTAACGTTTGTAGCTAAAATATTGCCGTTCCGGTCCGTGATCGTGCCCCGCTCCGGATTGACTTCGGTTTGAATGGTCAGCTGATTGAGTACCTGCGATTCATAGTAGTCATACATCTTCAGCTGATAATACGCAAGATACCCCACGATAATCGCGCCGACTGCGAGAAAAAGCACGAACATTCGGACAAGCCGTCCGGTCGTCTTTTTATCGATTCTGATTTTGGCATTCGCGTCGGTCATGGGTAACTCCTTTTTTCAGTAAGGGAAACATTTGCTTTTGGGAATATGAGAACATTTTGCGGTATCCGTTTTGTTACACCGGCATTGTATACTTATGCGTCGTCGGACAGAACAGATACGAAAGGTTTTTCCGGGAAAAGAAAAGCGACGGGCTGTCCCACGGCAAGGCGGAACAACCCTCAAAACACGCCGCAAACGGGTGAATTCTCTTTGGTACGGATTACGGTTCGTCTGCGGAACCACCAAACCATCTGCCGAGCGCGGATATGATTGAGGACAGCATGGTACCGAGTCCGTCGTTCGCCGTATCCTGTTCGACTTCCTCTACGAGATCGATATGCTCCCCATCGGAAAGAGAAACATATTTTTTCTGCACGGAGTCCTCCTTGACCATGCCAAGCTCCTCCGTGGCGATCTTTTCGATGGTACGAATGTCGTTCTTTTCCTCAATCTTCAGTTCCAGCTCGGCTGCAGTGGTTTGCAGCGTGGAGAGCTGACTTTTTAAATCTCCGATCTCATCGGTGGTTTTGTAAATCTGCGCAATGCTGAACACAATGAGCAGCACCATCACGGTCATGAACGTCAACAGTAAGACAAAAAACGGTGGCAGAGTCCGACGTGCTACCCGTGTTTCTCTGGGAGCGGTGGCTTCCATATGCGTTTTTGTCTCTGGATTTCGTCTGTGTTGTTTATCCGCTCCATTTCCGGATACGCGGTGTGGCATACCCTGCGGCATGTATCCGCCGGCAGCACGTCTATGCGGATTACCGCGCTGATAATTCGTGTATCGATTTCTCGGACGCGCGTTTTGCGGATACGTAAAGCTCCGTTCCCGTTCGTGAAGCCGCTGTTCAAACGCTTCCTCGGATACATTGACGCGCGGATCTCTTCCCATAGCGGCACGGTGCATCAGTTCTTCTGTGGATGCCGCTCCGACGCCTCGCAGATCCTCGCCGCGACCGCGATACTCTCTGCGCAGCTTTTCAGCAAGACGCGGTTCTGTTTCGGCGGCCGATGGATTTCGGTGCATTGTGTCGTATCCGTACTGCGCAGGTCCGCGATGGTAGATCATAGACATTTCCTTTCTCCGGGAACAAGCTCGGGAATTGCAGGGAGATCGCTGAGTCTAAGATGGATTTGTGCAAAAGCTCATCCTTTCGGAAGTCTCTTCGCACCAAAAACGGTGGATTCAGCGTTTTCTTCAAAGAAATCGGGTATATAGCATTTTCAGAATTCCGTGCGTTCCGCGATGCGCAGCTTAGCACTGTGGGAACGCGGATTTTCCGCCAGTTCCTTCTCGGAGGGTGTAATCGGCTTTTTCGAGAGAAGTGTGATTTTGGGCTTGCCGCCGCAGACACATACCGGAAAATTCGGCGGACAGGTACATCCGGTTGACAACGTCTTGAATGTCTCCTTGAC
>CAVIKO010000050.1:0-13769 GCA_963643035.1 bacterium | reverse complement strand
TGACGACTGTAGTACGGCTCCCGGATCGTATCGCGCCAGAGCTGTTCCTTCTGTGCCACGCTATGCCCTACGGATTTTGCACGGATTGCCTGAAAATATAGAAGCATATCGATCGGCACGTATGTTCCGGCACTGTGCAAATCACATAACCTTTCCGGCAAATCCCCCATCACAGACAAAACCTGTAGCAGATCTCGGTAATATACCACCGCGCGCCGCAACTCCTCGTCGGCATATACCGTTTTTTGCAAGTATTCCGAAGTGGTACGTAAATGCCCAAGAGCACTGCGCATTTCATAGTCGGACGCACTGTGCATAGCGAGTTGAAAATAAATTTTTGCGCCCAGTAGTGCGGTTTCATCGTCCATAGCGGTGGATGGCAGGGATTGCAACGCGGCGACACATTCCCGCAGTTTCCCGGCAGAAAAGTCGCTCCGCAGTGTGCCGATCATGGTCATTTTCCAATATTTACCTTCTTCCTCGCTGTTCTCAGCGAAAAAGTAGCCCATCGGCACACCCAATTGTCCGGCGATATACCGAATATTCGCAATTGATGGCGAGGCAAGACCATTTTCGATCAGACTGAGCATATTCCGGGTCATCTGTTCTCCGGCAAGTGTCTTTTGGGTGAGTCCGCGACGGAGTCGAAGCTCCCGGATGCGCTGCCCGACTTTTACCATGCTCTCATCCACGACAGATCACCAAAGTCATTGCGCGTCCTCCTTGTGGGGCGGGATTCCGTATTTCTCGTCCATTTCATGGAGCTTGTCCGAAACGGTATCCGTGACACAGTTCTGATAATACAGGATCCGGTCGCTCATTTCCCGATACCGCGCCTGAATTGTGTTTAGCACAGTTTCCATATCGGACTGCATCTCGGTAATACATGTGTCCACTTCGCGCAGACAGCTGTCTACGTTGTCGTGCAGATCGCCACTGATCTCTGTCAAAAGATGACCGGCGGTAACAGACAGACGATCCCGAATATAGGAGGCTTCCTCCTCGGTTTCCGATCGGGTGCGCATTGCCTGCGCCTGTGCCTCCACGCCGATTCGATTTGCCTCCTCCATCGCATCCGAACGAAGCTTGTCGGCCTCCTCGTGAGCAGATGTGAGGATATCATCGGCGTTCCGATTGGCGTTTAAAAGAATGTCGCCGATTTGCCCGCTGATCTTGTCGTACATACGCAGTTTGTATGCGATGCTTTCCTCTCCGGAGTCGAATTCACGGCGCAGCTTTTCAAGTTCTGCATCTCCTCGTGCCTTTTCCGCTGCTACTGCATCGGATAACATCTTTTTCCACTTGATCTCTTCTGTATCGATGGCACTTTGTACAGACGCTTTTCCTGCTTTTTCAGCCTCCGAACATGCGGCAATCGCCCTCTCCTTTTCAGCGGACAGTGTTGCGATTTCCGATTCCGCATCTGCTTTTGCCTTTTCCAGAGACGTGATTTTCATTTCTTGCTCCGTGAGTCGTTCCTGCAGCACGGAAGCTTCCTTTTTCAACTTATCCATAACGGTGTTCTGCGCATCGGTTTGTGCTTTCGCAATGTCCAACCGTTTTTGTAAATCCCGGATGGTCGTGTCCCGTTCGGCGATCGAGTCGTCTTTTTCAACAATTTGTGCGTTCGCGTCGGAGAGCTTAGCTGTCATCTGCTCGTTTACCGCAGTCAGATCGTCGATTTCCTTATGTGCTTTTTCGAGTCCGTCCGACAGTTCCTCAGTTTGCTTTTGCAGCGTATCGACACGCGCCGCATTTGCCAGATCCGTTTCCTTGATATAGCGGTTGACATCTTCCTTATTATATCCGCCAAGCGCATTGCGGAATCGTTCTTCGCCCTGCATATCATACCTCCGATTGTGGTTTCCAAAATGGAGTAAAAAAAACTTACCTTTTCTATAGTGTACCATACCAGACGTGAAAAAGCAATGGGATTGCGGTAAAAAGAAAATGAATTTTCCAGTCAAACAAAATGTCATACGATTTTTTTGAAAAAACATGGAAAATCGGGAAAATATATATAGACTGTCGGCGCGCAGTATGCTATAATATACTATATATTCCCGACTATAGATAAAGTGAGGATTTCTCCAATGGATTATGCAGCATTAGCAGAGCTTTTGTTTCCGCAGGTCACCATGACGCCGGAAGAGGTGGAAGCAAAATTCCCGCCGCGCAATCTGCCGCAGGGAGCAAAGGTCACCAGATTTGCGCCAAGTCCGACCGGATTTGTGCATTTCGGCGGTATGTATCAGGCAATTGTGGATGAACGGCTGGCACATCAGAGCGGCGGCGTGTTCTATCTTCGGATTGAGGATACAGACGGACAGCGCGAGATTACAGGCGCGGTAGAAGCTCTGCTTCGCACAATGGCAACCTATGGTGTGCAGTATGACGAGGGTATGGTTCTCGATGAGAACGGTAATCTCACAGAAAAGGGCGCATATGGTCCGTACAAGCAGAGTCAGAGAGCCGCATACTACCATGTGTTTGCAAAAAAGCTCGTCTCTGAGGGGAAAGCGTATCCGTGTTTTGCATCTGAGGAAGAGGTTGAGGCGATCCAACAGGCAGATAAGAAAGCGGAGATCAAGAATACCGACTGGCAGGCTGTAGCAGAGGAACGGCGCGCCGCCATGTTGGCACAGAGAGAATTTACGCTTGATGAGGTCAAAACACATCTGGCGGCGGGCGATCCGTTTGTTATCCGTATTCTTGCAAACGGGGATCCGGAAAAAAAGACAAAATTTACCGATCTGGTTAAAGGCAATCTGGAGGTGCCGGAGAACGATGAGGATTTCGTGCTTCTGAAATCCGATGGAATTCCAACCTACCACTTCGCGCATGCCGTGGACGATCACTTGATGAAAACTACACACGTGATCCGCGGAGAGGACTGGCTTCCGAGCCTTCCAAAACACATCCAGCTCTTCCAGTACCTGGGATTTAAGATGCCGAAATATCTTCACACCGCGCAGATCCTCAAAATGGACGAAAACGGAAACAAAAAGAAGATTTCAAAGCGTGATATGGGTGCGAAAATGGATGACTACCGCAGTATGGGTTACGATACACGCTGCGTCTGGGAGTATATTCTCACCCTGCTCAATTCCAATTACGAGGAATGGCATGCGCAGAATCCGCAGAAGAGCTGCATGGATTTCCCGTTTGATATTAAGAAAATGTCCGTTTCCGGCTGCTTGTTCGATTTCGTGAAGCTGAACGACGTGTCGAAAAACGTGCTGTCCCGGATGACGGCAGATGAGATTTATGACAAAACGCTCGACTGGGCAAGTGAATTTGACCCCGATTTTGCCTCTCTTCTCAGCCGAGATCCGGCATATGCCAAGGCGATTTTCGGAATAGGCAGAGGCGGAAAGAAGCCGCGTAAGGATTTCTCCACATTTGCGGAGGTCAAGCCATTTATTTCCTTCTTCTACGATGAACTGTTCCAAGTGGAGGACAACTATCCTACAAACGCTGATCTTTCCGATGTGAAGAAAGTACTTGTCGCATTCCTGGAAACCTATGATTCCACGGACGATATGAACACATGGTTCGGTAAGATTCAGAAGATCGGCAAGGATCTCGGCTACACGGCGAACATGAAGGAATATAAGGCAGATCCGACAAAATTCAAGGGGAACGTAAGCGATATTTCCATGTTCATCCGTCTCGCTGTGACAGGCAGACAAAATTCTCCCGATATGTACGCCGTGATGCAGATTCTCGGCAAAGATCGGATTCTGAAGCGTATGGATACAATGATCGAGAAACTGTAAGGAGAGAAAAAATGGCTGAGAATAGCTCCAATTTTATTTGGGAATTCATTGATGAGGATCTGGCGGCAGGTAAGTGCGACCATGTTCATACCCGTTTTCCGCCGGAGCCGAACGGATATTTGCATATCGGACACTGCAAGGCACTGATCATCGATTTCGGTACCGCGAAGAGGTACGGTGGCGAATGCAATCTCCGGATGGACGATACCAATCCTGCAAAGGAGGACACCGAGTACGTCGACGCGATCAAGGAGGATATTCACTGGCTCGGTTTTGACTGGGGCGATCGCTTCTTCTACGGCTCTGATTACTTTGAACGCACTTACGAGCTTGCTGAAGAGCTGATCCGGAAGGGCGATGCGTATGTCTGCGAGCTGACACCGGAACAGTTCCGGGAATACCGCGGTGATCTGACACATCCTGCTGTATCCCCTTACCGGGACAGACCGATTGAGGAAAGCCTGGATCTGTTCCGCAGAATGCGCGCTGGAGAGTTCCCGGAAGGCAAATACACCCTGCGTGCCAAGATCGATCTCGCGTCCGGCAACTTCAATATGCGCGACCCGGTGCTGTACCGCATTCGCTATATCGAACACCATCGTCAGGGAACCAAGTGGTGTATTTTCCCGATGTACGATTTTGCACATCCGATTCAGGACGCACTGGAGGGAATTACGCATAGTCTCTGTTCTCTCGAATATGAGGATCACCGCCCGCTTTACAACTGGGTCGTGGAGCATTGTGACGTACCCTCGCACCCGCGTCAGATTGAGTTTTCCCGTCTGAATATCACCAACACCGTCCTTTCCAAGCGGTATTTGCGTAATCTCGTGGAAACCCATGTGGTGGACGGCTGGGACGATCCGCGGATGCCCACTTTGTGCGGGCTGCGCCGTCGCGGCTATACACCAGAAGCGATTCTCGATTTTATCGATCGGATCGGTGTGGCAAAAGCAAACAGCATGGTCAATCTCGGACTGTTGGAGCATTGTGTCCGCGAGGATCTCAACGCAAAGGCGCAGCGTCGAATCGCTGTTTTGAAACCGATTCGTGTGGTGATCGACAACTATCCTGCGGACAAAACAGAATATTTTGAAATTCCGAACCATCCGGGAAATCCGGAATTGGGTACGCGCAGGGTACCGTTCACGAAGGAACTGTATATCGACGCCGATGATTTTGCAGAACTGCCGCCACCGAAGTTCTTCCGTCTGAAACCAGGCGGAGAAGTGCGGCTGATGGGTGCCTATATCGTGAAGTGTGGAGAAATCTGTCACGATGTGGACGGCAATGTCACCGAGATTCACTGTACCGCCGATTTGGAAACCGGTACCGGCAATCCTACCGATCGAAAAATCAAGGGAACAATTCACTGGCTGAGCGCACCGCATTCGTTGGATGTCGATGTTGTGCTGTACGATAGACTGTTCACAGAGGAAAATATGAACGAGCTGCCGGAAGGAAAGACTTATATCGATTTCCTGAATCCGGAATCTGCCGTGCGTCTTGAAAATGTCAAGGTTGAACCGTCTCTTGCGGAAGCAGCACCGGGCGACAAATTCCAGTTTGTTCGTATTGGTTATTTCGCGAAGGATACCAAAATCGATAACACCTTCAACCGTGTTGTATCGCTGAAGGACAGTTATAAACCTGAAAACTGATGAGGATATGCTTATGGAAAGACTGCGTACTATTTTGGAAAAATTCGTCTCGTCCGGCTGGGAACTCATAGAGAAGCCGTCCCAGAGGTATCTTGCCGGAGAAGAGAATACTGTAGAACTGCTCGACGCGATCTGTCAGGCAAACACAGAATGTGGCGGAGACGGCTGTGAATTTGACCCGCTGTATGCGGAAGCAATCGACATTTTGCGTGGAAAGCTTTCTGCCGGTTCAGAATACCACATGGCGACCAAATGTGTGCAAAGCGGATATACACCCAAAAACGGCGAACCACGCGTACTGCCAATCGTTCAGAGTACAACTTTTAAATACGAATCGAGCGAACAAATGGGCAGGCTGTTCGATCTGGAGGACTCCGGCTACTTCTATTCTCGACTTGCCAATCCGACCTGCGATGCGGTGGCTGCCAAGATTGCTGCACTGGAGGGCGGGACAGCTGCAATGCTCACATCCTCCGGTCAGGCCGCATCCTTCTACGCAGTGTTCAATATCTGCTCTGCGGGAGATCATGTGATTTCCTCCGCTGCCATCTATGGCGGCACATTCAATCTTCTTGACGTGACCATACGCAAAATGGGAATAGACGTGACCTTTGTATCGCCGGATTCCACCATAGACGAAATTCTTGCTGCCGCAAAGCCAAATACCAAATGCGTATTCGCGGAAACCCTTTCCAATCCCTCTCTCAGCGTTCTTGACATTGAAGTCTTTGCTGCCGCTGCGCATCAGATCGGTGTGCCGCTGATCGTTGATAATACGTTTCCGACACCGATCAATTGTCAGCCGATACGGTTTGGCGCGGATATTGTGACTCACTCTACCACAAAATACATGGAAGGGCACGCCTCCACTATTGGCGGTGTGATCGTGGACAGCGGCAATTTCGATTGGCTGGCACATGCCGACAAATATCCGGGGTTGTGTACGCCGGACGAATCGTATCACGGCATCACCTATGCTGAAAAATTCGGCAAGGCAGCGTATATTACCAAAGCAACGGCGCAGATCATGCGCGATCTCGGCTCCATGCAGGCCCCGCTCAACGCATTTTTACTCAATCTCGGGCTGGAAACTCTCCCGTTGCGTATCAAAAAACACTGTGAAAACGCTCGCGCTATCGCATCGTATCTCGCATACCATCCGATGGTTGAGTGGGTGAATTATCCCGATCTCGTGGGCAATCGGTATCATGCGCGCGCTGAAAAATATCTTCCACATGGATCCAGCGGCGTGATTGCGTTCGGTGTCAAGGGCGGCAGGGAAGCGGCGACAAAACTCATGGATCATATGCGGCTTGCTGCTATTGTCACCCATGTAGCAGACACCCGTACATGTCTGCTACATCCAGCGTCGACCACGCATCGCCAGCTCACTGATGCACAGTTGATGGAATGCGGTGTGAGCCCGGAACTGATCCGTCTCTCGGTCGGCATTGAGGATGTAGAGGACATAGCAGCCGATCTCGAATCCGCACTTTCCGCCATCCGATAAAAGAGAGATTTGTCCGAAATCACCGGACTGGATCTGACAGAGGATTCTGTCGTAGTGTTCATTATATGCATTACGAAAAGCCACAAATCTGCAAGAGAAATCGTGCCTTGCTCGTGAAAACCACAGAACACCCTCTTGACACGGCACGAAATCTATGCTATACTATCCAGAGAATTTTATACCTGTAAAGGAGAAAATCCCATGAAAAAGTTGAAAGTCGGTATCATCGGTGCCGGTAACATTGCGACAAGTGCGCATCTGCCGGCCTATGAGAAGCTGAAGGACATCGCAGAGGTCATCGCCATTGCGGACATCGTTCCGGAACGTGCAAAGGATGCAGCTGAAAAATTCGGTATCCCGCACTACTATGCCTCTGTGGAAGAGCTGCTTGCCGAAGAACCGGATGTGGATTATATCGATATTTGTGTTTGGACAGCCGCACATGCCCCAGTAGCCATCGCCGCCGCCAAGGCCGGTAAGAACATTCTCTGCGAAAAGCCACTTGCCGCAAGTCTCGAGCAGGGCTTGGCGATCGAACAGGCGGTCAAGGAAGCGGGTGTACAGTTCATGCTCGCCGTTGTTACCCGGTATGGCGCAGAGCAGCAAAAGATGGTCGAACTGCGGGATGAAGGCAAGTTCGGTGAAATCTACTATGCAAAGACTTCCTATGTGCGCCGTCGCGGCACGCCAGGTGGTTGGTTCACAGATAAGGCGCTGGCTGGCGGCGGTCCTGTTCTCGACATCGGCGTACATGCCATCGACCGCACTTGGTATCTGATGGGCAGACCGAAGCCGATCAGCGTATCTGCGGAAACCTCCTACCGTATCGGTGATTACAAGACCAAGGGCGTTGGCAGATGGGAACCGTTCGGAAAGGGCAATGGCGTATTCAACACCGAGGACTCTGCAAGTGTGTTCTTCCGCTTTGAGGGCGGTAAATCCATGGTTGCGGAAATCGCATGGGCAATCAACGGCACGGAATCCGCAACGACTCAGATCTTTGGATCCAAGGCAGGTTGCACTTTTGAGCCTTTGACCATATATGGTGAGGACGAGGAAGGCTATCTTTCCACGGTAAAGCCGGAAGTGACGCCGAACGATTACTTCGTAGAAGAGATCCGTCACTATATCGACTGTCTAAATACCGGTAAGACTCCGATCTCCCCGATCGAGGATGCCGTGACGGTACAGCGGATGCTCGATGGTATCTATCGCTCTGCAGAACAGCACGCGGAGGTCAAGCTGTAATTCTTAAAATGCAATAAAAAAGAGACGGTGCGTATCCTGTGTTGGATATGCACCGTCTTCTTTATATTGTGTAATCCTTGTGGAACGATTCCTTTGTGAAATACGCTTCCTGTGTATGTTTTCCTTCCATGAAATCGAGGAATGCCATAACATCCGCTTTTGTATGCGCGTGACCGCCCTCTCGATACCGAATACCTTCCATCTCCGGCTTGTCGAAAAGCCTGTAGACCTCGCGTGCTGCCAGCCATGTCAGATACGTACCTTTCGGATTTGCCCAAAAATCGCCGAGGGCCTCCGTTTCAAAAAGTCCGCGCGGTGCGATCAGAGCCTTTACGAAGTGCAGATCATACGGCATTTCTGTTTCACGACCGTTGTACGTTTGTAACTCTTCGCCAACCCACTGCGGGATCACGTTCACCAGATCTGCCAGCACTTCATTGCGCTGGTCATGTTCTGACGTCGGCTCAAGCTGCAATACCCGATAGCAACCGCAGCCGTTCGCGCCGCTATCGTTTGGATTTGCATATGAGATTCGTTCATCAGCCGCCGCTGCCAAAAGCACCGTTTTGCCGCCGCGCGAGTGCCCGGTAATGCCGATTTTGGTGCGATCCACAAAATCCATCGTGTAGAGCGCATCAACGACCCGTTTGTACGCCCATGCCCACGCAGAAAGAATTGTGAAATGTCCGTCCGGATAGATGTCGAACAGCTTATGCGGCGGATCGTAGTGGAGGGTATCGTTAGCAGCGTCGCAGCGGTCAAAATGCGCCACAATATACCCGCGTTCCAGAGCAGCTTGAATTGTCTCGTCGTTAAATGTCTGCCAACAACCGTCGCCGCATACAAGCACAGGCAACTTTCCATCGCGATCCGGACGATAGAGATGGAGCATGATCGTCACCTGTTTATCCTCGCTACCGGCGTGAATCTGATAGACACTGCATCCGCCGCGACCGTTATCTTCCGCTACCTCCAGTGTGTACACAACAGGTTCCGGGGGCATACCACCATAAAAGAACCTGAGTACGGCGTCACGCAGAGCCTCTCTGTTTTCCAGCCATTGACTTACGTTTTCGATTTGCTTCCCGTTTTGCCACAATAAAGAGGGTAGTGGTCCCAAAACCTGTACCTCAGAATGCACCATAGCGCAGCCTCCTCTGACTTTTATCAAATTTGTCGTTTTTATATCTATATGCATGGTATGGATCTGGAATAAGTATACCATAATGCCGCAAAAAATGCAAGAGCGGTGTGAAATCTTACATCAGTGTTTTTTCGAGCATCCTGTAAATGAAAAGATCCTCCCGCTCCATACAGGCAGGAAGATCTTTTGGAGGATTATTCCGTTTTGCTGAGTACCTCGATGATGGCGTCAAGCTCCTTTTCCGCTTTGGAACGGTTCGATTCCAGCCACGATGCCGTATTGAGCTGAGGAGCGGTAATATATGCGAGGGTGGCGTCGTTTCCAAATACATCGTACATAAATGCTTCTGCCATATCGACGACTCGTGTATCAAAGGCAATCTGAATGGATTTTACAGATTCTGCATCACGGGAATATTTCTGCATCAACGAGTTTTCGATAAAGGCAGGGACGACATAATTGTGACCCGTGCAGGCAAGCACTTCCAACACTGCACCGGACAGATTTACATCGTTGACCGTTGCGGGTATCATGTTGCACATCGCATCATAGGTACGGGAACGATAGTCCGCTTGCGTTTCGTCCCATTTTGGGATCGGTAGGACGGTAAAGTCATCCTCCATCTCGCGCAGTGCGACGATGTGAGAGAAATAACCGACACAGAACAACTCCTGTCCTTTCCCAAAGACATCGTTTCCAACCTCCGGAAGATCCATATCGGCGACAAAATTCTTGTATGTCCATTCCATGACGGAGACAAACTTTTCGCTGCCATATACGTTCAAATACGGGATATCGTTTGTATCTTTGTCCACAACATGAATATCCGCGGCAATCCACATGAAGATCGGGCTGGAACGAATGTCAAAAGTTCCAAGACCATACCGGTCGTCAGAATTCATCACACCATCGCCGTTCAAATCCGCTGTGACGTCTTTTCCAAGCTCCGCCATTTTGTCAAACGTCCATGTTCCTTCTTCCACAAGGTCGTGCGGCGGGGTGATTCCGAAGGTATCCGCAAGCGTTGTGTTCATCATCACGCATACGGTATCTTTGAAGGATCGCAGATTGAAGGAACCGACCGCGAAATAGCTGTTTCCGTTTACGGAGAGTGTTTTTGTGATCTGACTGCCCCAATACGGTGCGTCGAGATTCACATACGGCACGCTCTGCATCGGCAAAATAGAGCCCTCCTGTGCCAATGTGAGTGCAAATCGATCCATCATCGTGACGCAGCCGTAGGTTTGGTCACCGGATACCACGAGTTGTTCCACAGAAGTGAGCATATCCCAATATGGTGCCAGTGTTTCTTGAATGGTGACACTAAGGCGGTCTTCTGTGAGCAGTTCCATCTTGTATTTTGCGTCGTTCAGTACCTCGCCTGTCTCCTCCTCCACCATGCACTGACCGTCATATTGGTCGGGAGAGTACATCTGAAATGTTATGCCGTCGAATTTGAGATCGATTGGTACACTGTCGGTAAGCAGCATATTTTCCGTTTCAGTTTCCGTCTCGCTGGATTCGACAGCAATGGCGGATTCGCCAATCACTTTTGTCATGTCAGTGTTGTTGTTCTCCGTCCCACAGCCCGCCAGAAGAAGCATAGCAGCGATGAGAAGGGTAATGGCATGTTTTCTATTCATGTCTGTCTCCTTTTCCATAAAAATCAGTTATTCTTACATAAGTGCCGGATTGTCCTGCAGTATATGGGTAAAACGGTATATTATCGCAGTGGTTCCTGAATTTGTACACAGATGAGTACATCACGGCATTTGAGGTGATACAAATGGAGATGTGAGTAATATATTTATTTGATACAATTATAACATAAATACATAGAAAAGTCAATGAATTTCATAAAAATATACAAACATCGTCTGCATATCGTGCGATTTTGCGCTATAGATTCCTATACGGATATGCTGTCGTGAGCGATGGATCGGCTGTACTATGAAAAACAGGCAGTAAATATGTCTGATAGGCAGAATTTCCAATAATTTGGTTAGCCGAGACTAACACATTATTCAGAGTGCCAAAGTTGTCGAACGGAGCCGATTTTTTATAAAAAAGCTATTGACAAATCGATTGTTATCGTGTATGATAATACAGGGTTAGATGAAACTAACCCATTACCTTTGCGTGTCAGTTAGCGAAGTCTAATCAAAGTAGAATGGAGGCAATATATGATGCCACTTAGTCTTGCAGACACAGGCACAGTCAACGTAATCAAGAAAATCGGCGGTAGTCCGGAGGTCAAGAAGCATCTTGAGAATCTGGGTTTCGTCGTGGGCGGCAATGTCACTGTCGTGAATTCGCTTGGCGGCAATGTTATTGTCAACGTCAAGGAAGCACGCGTTGCCATCAGTGAGGAGATGGCGCGTAAGATCATGATCTGACAGCTGCAAGCATACCGAAAAAGTCTCCACAAACGACGGATAGGCGCAGATTTGATGAAAAAACTCCATTTGCGGATAAACGTCGGCTGTGGAGCCTCTTACCAACACGTAAATCATCAACAGAGGGAGGCATACATCCATGAAAACACTGAAGGAAGCAAAGATCGGTGAGACTGTCCGCATCGTTAAGCTGCACGGCGAGGGGGCTGTCAAACGACGCATCATGGACATGGGATTGACCCGCGGCACTGAGGTCTACATCCGTAAGGTAGCGCCGCTGGGCGATCCGGTAGAAGTTACCGTTCGCGATTATGAGCTTTCGCTGCGGAAAGCGGATGCGGAAATGATTGAGGTTGAATAACTCCGCAGTTACCACTAACAAACCAAATTGATGGAATGACGGTTAGAGACCGAAAACCATCTGCAATCCGGAAAAATCCGGAGAGACAATTGTATTATCATCTTGGGGATTGCGCATCCCCTACATATTACCTCTACGGTTAGAGGATGCTAATCGTAGAAAGAGAGGACAAATCAACATGGAAATCCGTATTGCTCTTGCGGGTAACCCCAACTGTGGCAAAACAACATTGTTCAACGCACTGACGGGTTCTAACCAGTTCGTAGGCAACTGGCCGGGTGTTACTGTAGAAAAAAAGGAAGGCAAGCTGAAGAAGCACGATGGCGTTATTATCACCGACCTTCCGGGTATCTATTCGCTTTCTCCGTATACACTGGAAGAAGTCGTTGCCAGAAATTATCTGATCGGCGAACGTCCGAACGCGATCCTCAATATCATCGACGGTACAAATCTGGAGCGTAACTTATACCTCACTACACAGCTCACCGAGCTTGGCATCCCGGTTGTCATCGCCATCAACATGATGGATGTTGTGAAGAAAAACGGCGATGTCATCAACACGACGGAACTGTCCCGTCAGCTGGGCTGCAAGGTTGTGGAGATCTCTGCCCTGAAGGGTGACGGGATCATGGAAGCTGCGGAGGCAGCCATTGATGCGGCCAAGAATGGGAAGACCATTCCGATGCACACCTTCAATGGCAGCGTAGAACATGCCATCGCGCACATCGAGGAAGCGGTTGTCCACAATATGCCTGAGGAGCAGCAGAGATGGTACGCCATCAAGCTCTTTGAAAGAGACGATAAGGTACTTGCTTCCCTCAAACTTGATCCAAAGGTGCTTGCACATATCGACTCCGACATCAAGGCAGTCGAGGAAGAGATGGATGACGACGCGGAATCCATCATTACCAACGAACGTTACATTTACATCGGCTCCATCATTAAGGCATGCTACAAAAAGAAGAAAGCGGGCGGTATGACTACATCCGATAAGATCGACAAGATCGTCACAAACCGTTGGCTTGGTCTTCCCATTTTCGCGCTTATCATGTTCCTTGTATACTATCTCTCCATGGTGACGGTTGGTTCCGCTGCTACGGACTTGATGAATGACGGTGTGTTCGGCGATGGTTGGCATCTGTTCGGCATTGGCAGCAGTCAATATGAGGAAGCTGCTGAAACCTACGGCGACACGGATCTGATCCTCAGCGCGTTCGCGGAAGCATATGGTGACGGCGCTATTGCCGATGCGATCGATTTGGAAAATGAATCCTATGATGAATCAGCCGCTAAAACGGCTCTGGAAACGCTTGCCGCACAAATTCCCGAAGATGCGTCTGTTTCCTACGTTGTAGAAGATGAAGAAACCCTCGCACAGGAAACGGTGGATGGCGTGACCAAGGCAGATTTCACTGCTGCCATGGATGAATATCTGAACACCGAATACAAGGAAGCCTATGGTGCGCCGGATACTTCCGCCTACGGCGTGTGGATACCGGGTATTCCGGCTCTCGTCGGAAATGGTTTGGAAGCTGTCGGTGCTGCAGATTGGCTGTCCGGACTCATCAACGACGGTATCGTAGCCGGCGTTGGCGCAGTTCTCGGCTTCGTTCCGCAGATGCTTGTTTTGTTCTTCCTCCTTGCGTTCCTGGAAGCGTGCGGCTATATGG
>CAVIKO010000049.1:0-13866 GCA_963643035.1 bacterium | reverse complement strand
CCCTTGAGCTGCCGCTTGTGGAAATGAAGGATATGCTCATGAAGGCTGGCTTTGCACTTTCCCACTCCAACAAGTTTGACATCATCGTGGAGTATTTTGTGGAGCGTGGGAACTATAACGTCTTTGACATCAATGAGGCTTTGTTCGCTTTTGACCAGAGCTTAATAGGAGCATAGGTTAGTAGCCAACTTGTTGTGTGATGATGATAAAGAAAACATTGTATTTCATTGGTGGAACGATGGTCGTTGTCAAAACAGCAGTAAGTCAACAATGAAAGATTGGAAATGATGTGCAACTGAACAGTGGAGCGATCCGTCCCACTCTGGAGAATTTCTTTGACAGGAAATTTCCCAAGGTTTGGGTGTAACAGTTGAAGACATTGAGAAACACGTGTGTACGTGATATAATATATGCAGAATAAGGCATCTTTTTGCCAGATCAGAATCCAAGGAGGAATCACACCATGAACAACACGCACCGTTTTGACGGAAAGAGCGAAATTTACGAGAAGGCGAGACCCAAGTATGCACCGGAACTGTTTGTGTATATGCAAAACACACTGCATATTCCTGCTGGAAGTGTTTTCGCAGATATCGGTTCCGGCACAGGCATTTTTACAGAGCAGCTTCTAAATTGCGGCTATCATGTATACGCGGTAGAGCCTGGTGAGGATATGCGGAGAAAAGCGGAAGAAAAGCTGGCAGGGAACGAGCATTTTACCTCCATGGATGGCACGGCTTCCGATACCCATCTCCCGGATAAAAGTGTCGACTACATCACTGCTGCGCAGGCATTCCACTGGTTTGATGCCGAGGCGTTCCGAAAAGAATGCAGACGTATTTTGAAGCCCGGCGGAAAGGTGATCATTCTCTACAATGCAAGAATTACGACCGCTCCCTGCACTATGGCGCTGGCTGAAGTACACCGTACATACAATCCTGAATTTCACGGCTTTTCCAATGGTATGAGCCACGAAAAATGCACCGCTTTCTATGCCGGAAAGTGCGACCTATTCCGCACCGATAACACACAAATTTATGATAAAGATGGGTACATTAACTGTGTACTGTCGTCTTCGTATTCCTTGAAGGAGAGCGACGAACGGTACCCGAAATATCTGGAAGTGCTGGGTACGTTGTTTGACAGGTTCGCGGAAAAAGGACAACTCGCGGTACCGATTGATACGATCGCGTACAGTGGGGAAATGAAAGCAGAAGATGACTACAATGCTGCAGCACAGAAGGATACAGGAAACCGATAACAAAAGGATCGCCGGGATCATTCGCACAAATCTGAAAAAGTTCCATTTGAATACACCCGGAACGGCGTATTTTTTAGTCATGCTGGACTATGAAAAGGTGAAGTCGTCACACTCGGTGAGTTTACACCGCGCTGGTGGATCTGAAAAGAATGATAAATACAACGAATAGAGGTGCTCTATGGAAATCAGAGGCTATAACGAGAAGGATGTACCTGCCATGGTCCGTATTTGGAATGAGGTCGTAGAAGAAGGCGTGGTTTTCCCGCAACTTGATATTCTGGATGAAGAAACGGGAAAGTCCTTTTTCGCAGGTCAAACCTACTGCGGCATCGCGGAAGACAACGGAACGGTTGTAGGACTGTATATTCTGCATCCGAACAATGTCGGACGGTGCGGTCATATCGCTAATGCCAGCTATGCTGTGAATTCCACCTGCCGTGGTAACCATATCGGCGAAAAATTGGTCTCAGATTGTCTGACGCAGGCAAAAAAATGCGGTTTCAGGCTCTTACAGTTCAACGCCGTAGTCGAGAACAACATCCATGCACGCCACTTGTACAAGCGGCTCGGCTTCGTGCAGGTTGGAACGATTCCGGACGGATTTTTGATGAAAGATGGAACGTATCAGAATATCTGTCTGTACTATCATGTGCTGTGATTTCAAGAGAAATGGACAAGAAGAATAAATAGAATTTCACATGTGGCAGGGAATGTACGTATTGCATGGCTTGCATCTGTTATTGTTCCAAGAAGGCGATCGAGTACGTTAAAAGGAGCGTAGGGAAGCCGTGCTATCACTTTGAACAGTTAGGAAACCACGATTTAAGGAAGTGAAAAAAACGCTCGAAAACTTCCGGACACTGCGCGAACCAGACATGGTGATCATGCGCGAAAATATCATCCGTTCCCAAAAGGAGAATAAGATACTGGAAGTGGAAATGGAACTGGACAAGTGGCTGTAAAAAACCAATACACAAAAAGAGCAGTGAAAACTGCTCTTTTTTCATGACATATATTTGGATAGTACACCTGCATAAATCCTCAAAAACTGTGGAAAATAATTCCAAAGTAAAGGAGTGTGATGAGTTTGGAGATACATGTCAGAGATGACAGATAGCTGGTGGAGATCTGGCGGAGTAACGCGGAGAAGAAGAATTTTTCTATGGCTTGTGTATACCATCAGTTTGGTGGTATATATTATTCCCCTATCCTATTACCCAAGAAGCGTCTTCAGATCTTCCTCTGGTGTGGTGATAGGCGCAATGCCGAAGTTCTCTATGAGGTAGTTCAACACATTCGACGAAACAAACGCGGGCAGCGTGGGACCAAGGCGTATGTTCTTGATACCCAGATGTAGTAAGGTCAGCAGGATGCACACCGCCTTCTGCTCATACCAGGAAAGCACCATGGACAGCGGCAGATCATTCACACCGCAGCCAAAAGCGTTGGCAAGAGCCACTGCAATCTGAATGGCACTGAAGGCGTCGTTGCACTGTCCCACATCCATCAGCCGGGGCAGACCGCCAATTGTACCGAGGTCAAGGTCGTTGAAGCGGTACTTGCCGCAGGCAAGGGTCAGCACTACGGTATCGGTTGGTGTCTGTTTTACAAATTCAGTATAGTAATTGCGACCTGGACGTGCACCATCACAGCCGGCGACTAAGAAGAAGTGCCGGATCGCGCCGGATTTGACTGCTTCAATAACGGTATCCGCCACGCCAAGCACCGTGCCGCGAGCAAAGCCGGTCATGACTGTGCTGCCTCCGTTGATACCAGTGAAAGGCTTGTCCTCGGTGTAGCCACCCAGCTCCAATGCTTTTTCGATGATTGGCGTGAAGTCCTTGTCCTCTCCGATGTGCATCATTTCGGGATAGGAGACCATCGCCGTGGTGAATATGCGGTCGGCGTAGCTTGCTTTCGGTGGCATCAGGCAGTTGGTAGTGAACAGAACCGGTGCCGGGAGAGACGCAAATTCTTTCTGCTGATTCTGCCATGCCGTGCCGAAATTTCCCTTGAGGTGGGAATACTTTTTCAGTTCCGGATAACCGTGTGCGGGAAGCATTTCTCCATGGGTATAAATATTGATGCCCTTACCCTCGGTCTGCTCCAGCAGCAGCTTCAGATCATGCAGGTCGTGACCGGAGATGACGATGAACGGCCCTTTCTCTACGGTCAGCGGTACGGTGACAGGTGTGGGCGTTCCATAGCTTTCGGTGTTCGCTTTGTCCAGAAGTGCCATGCACTTAAGGTTTTTCTCGCCGACCTCCATCACGACAGGCAGCAGTTCCTCCATGTCCCATTCCTCGCCAATGGCAAAGAGCGCCTTGGCGAAGAATTGGTTCACTTCTTCATCGGTATATCCAAGTACCATGGCGTGATGTGCGTACGCCGCCATACCGCGAACACCGAAAAGAATAAGGGATTTGAGACTGCGTATGTCCTCCTGTGCGTTCCAGAGATTCTCCATATCATAGTCGTCAGTTCGTCCGCATGCGGAAGTACAACACGAGCAGTTCGGAACAAGCCGATTCTTTTCCTCATGCACCTGATCGATCAGTTCCCGGATGGTCTTTTCGTTGAAGCTCACATTGGTAACGGTGGCAAACAGTCCCTCGATCATAAGCCGCCATGTACCCTCGTTCACTTCCGGCGCATTGCTTGCCGCGCGTGCCAGACCCACCAAAGCGCCGGTCAGTTCATCCTGCAGTTTCGCCACATCAGCACTCTTGCCGCAAACGCCGGCTTTTCCGGTACATCCGGTGCATCCCGCCGTCTGTTCACACTGAAAACAAAACATGTTACGATCCATTTTGAAATCCTCGCTTTCCTTTACTCAATTGAGAATATTGCCGTCTGTGGAAATGGTTACGACCTGCCAAGGAATGAACTTTCCACTCTGCTGCAACGCCGTTTTCGTTGCGTTTTCCAACCCGCCGCAGCAGGGGACCTCCATACGCACGATGGTAACACTCTGAATATCATTCTGGCGAATGATCTCGGTGAGCTTCTCGGAATAGTCTACGCTATCGAGTTTGGGGCAGCCTATGAGCGTAATGTGTCCCTTCATGAAGCGTTCATGAAAGGCGGCGTAGGCATATGCTGTACAGTCCGCGGCGATGAGCAACTTTGCACCGTCAAAGTAAGGCGCATTCACGGGAACGAGTTTGATCTGTATCGGCCACTGACAAAGGCGGCTTTGTGCCATGACAGGTGCCGTTTCCGCACCGGATGGCTCTTCGTGCCGGATTGTTTTCATTCGTGTTCCGGGACAGCCGCCGTGTAGACGCATGCCCTCTTTCTGCATCTTCTTCTGTTTATTGGATAGCACTGCTTCTTCGTCATAAGCGGCAGCCTCTCGTTCCACAAAGGAGATTGCGCCGGTGGGACAGGCGGGCAGACAGTCGCCTAAGCCATCACAGTAATCATCACGCATCAACTGTGCTTTTCCGTCCACCATGGCGATGGCACCTTCGTGACAGGCGGCGGCACAGGCACCGCAGCCGTTGCATTTGTCCTGATCGATCGAAATAATTCTTCTTTTCATATCCGTGCCTCCTTGCTTTTCTGCAAATATTATAGTATAATACAATTCATAAGTCGGTTGAATTTTCAACGAAAGAGGAACTTTATGAAAGAATTTTTTCCCATTCTTCAATCCTCTCAGCTTTTTACAGGCATTTCTGAAGAGGAGCTTACAGCCATGCTGTCCTGTCTGGAGCCGAGGAGAGACGATTTTCCAAAAGAATCCTTTGTGCTGCGCGCCGGGGATACAGTGGAATCGATTGGCGTTGTGCTGTCGGGAAGTGTTCTGGTCATCCAAGAGGACATTTGGGGAAACCGCAATATTCTTTCCCGGTCAGGTGTGGGACAGACCTTTGCTGCAGCCTTTGCCTGCGCGCCAGATTCTGCACTGAATGTGAGCGTGATCGCTGATACTCCCACCACTGTGCTGTTTCTGAACGTAAAACGCATTCTGCATATCTGCCCATCCGCTTGCAGCCACCACAGCCGGATCATCCAGAACCTCCTCAGTGAACTCGCCGAGAAAAATCAGCGCTTCAGTGAAAAGATCACACACATGGGACAGCGCACCACACGGGCTAAGCTCATGTCCTATTTTTCCACGGAGGCACAGCGGCTCGGAACATACGAATTCGACATTCCTTTTTCCAGACAGCAGCTTGCGGATTACCTTGCCGTCGAGCGTAGCGGACTGTCGTTGGAGCTTGGAAAAATGAGAGACGAGGGTTTACTGGATTTCCACAAGAGTCACTTTCTTTTGAAAGTGTGATAATTACACCTAAGAATAAGAATGACTGGATAAGCACGGATTTTCCCCTTGTACCGCGAAAGCGGTTTGGATTCTCTTGCATGGAGAAATGATTGTACCGTATTGGCATTCGTTATAATGTCGTGCGTAAACATTGAACGAAAAAACACATAGAACCTCTATCGACACCCAATCTGGTATCTATGAAAGTTCTATGTTCTGTTATTCCCATTTCTACTGCAACATAGCCACCACATTTCCCATATCCGCATCTACACAGATAACCCGTTCTCCTATTTCCTTGCTGTATCAGATTTTGGAAAAAACTGGATGTAGCGAATAAAACAATGGGAAAGGATGTGAAGCGTTCACAGCCCTGCAATAACACGCGCTTGTAAATTTTTTGTTTCATTTTCACGTTTCCTCTTGCTTCTTTTTGAAAAATGTACTACCCTATAGAGAGTGATTATGTATGGAGGACAGGAAATGCAAACAGGATTGGTATTGGAAGGCGGCGCGATGCGGGGAATGTTCACAGCAGGTGTAATGGATGTGATGATGGAGCATAGAATCCGGTATGACGGTGCGATTGGCGTGTCTGCAGGAGCTGCGTTCGGCGTCAATTACAAGTCCGGTCAGATCGGACGCGTGCTGCGATACAATGTGCGTTTCTGTCGGGACAAACGGTACTGTGGTCTGCGTTCCTATCTGAAAACAAAAGATCTGTATAATGCATCGTTCTGCTACGGTGAGGTGCCGTTGAAGCTGGATCCGTTTGATTTCGATGCCTATTCCCAAAATCCCATGCGGTTTTATGTGGTCTGCACCGATGTGAATACGGGAGAGGCGGTGTATCATGAGTATACCGGATACGAGGATCATGGGTTTGACTGGATTCGTGCCTCTGCCTCTCTGCCGCTTGCTGCACGTATTGTGCAAATCGATGGCAGAGAGTTGCTCGATGGCGGTATGGTGGATTCAATCCCGCTTCGTTATATGGAATCGCTCGGCTACACACGAAACGTGTTGATTCTGACCCAGCCGCTTGGGTATTTGAAAAAACCGAACAGTCTGCTGCCGCTCATCCGTCGGCGGTACCGCGCCTATCCGGCTTTGATTGCGGCACTGGAAAATCGCCACTTTATGTACAATGAGGAGTTGTCCTATGTCGCGGCACGTGAGAGGGAAGGGAGTGCTTTTGTGATCCGCCCGCAGGAAGCACTGCCGATTGGGAGAGTGGAAAAGAATCCGGAGAAGCTGCGCATGGTGTATACCCTTGGTCGTGAGGCAGCGGAGGAGGCAATCCCTGCTTTGATCGCATTTATGGCACGGAAATGATCGCATACACTGCATAAACAACTTTGAACGGGAGAAAGAGACAATGCGAAAGATAATTCTTGGAACAGACTGGTGGACGGATTGCGATGATGTTGCCGCACTGAGAATATGTGCGAGAGCGCACAAGAAGAAATTGTGGCAGCTCATGGGCGTGTGTATCGATGCCTGCACCCCGGAATCGGACGATGCAGCATGCGCATCTGTAAATGCGTTTCTGACGACGGAGGGACTGGACAATATTCCAATTGGTATCGATCACAGCGCGACCACATACCCCGGTTCGAACAGCTATCAGCCTGTTTTATCGGCAAAATATCCCCACGCTATTACAGCAAACGATCAGTGTCCGGATGCACTGCACCTCTATAAATCACTGCTTCAAGAATGCGCAGATGGAGAAGCGGAGATACTGGAGATCGGATTCCAGCAGACGCTTGCAGCATTGCTTGACGATCCTGAGGGATATGTGCTGTTCCGGGATAAGGTAGCGCACCTATGGCTGATGGCGGGCAATTTCGCAGACAACGGCTGCGGAAAGGAATATAACTGCTCCGTAAATGAAAAGGCAAGCCGCGCAGCACATATTGTGGCGGAAAAAGCACCGTGCCCTGTGACGTATCTCGGTTTTGAGGTCGGGGTAAGCGTGATCTGCGGCGGCAATCCGGAAAACGATCCGTTTCTTGCGAAGGATCCGCTGGTTTGTGCTTTTGATGCCCACGGCAGTCACAACGGCAGATGCAGCTGGGACCCGATGCTGGCTCTTCTCGCACTCCACGGCGATCCGAAAAAGGCGGGATATACCTGCCGATATGGGAAAAACGCAATTGATCAGAAAACTGGCGAAAATTCATTTGTTTACGGTACAGATCCCGGCTTTACGGTACGGACACCGCATCGATATGTTGTGAAGAATCGTAAGGATACGACATTTCAGGCGGAATTGAACCATTGGCTCAGAGACACCTGAAAAGTATGCATAAAATTTAATCAAATTCTTTGGCATGATTGCGAATTGTAATTTGCCTGCGCCTATGCCGTGCGATTGCCAGAAAATGAATTGCATCAAACCGTTTTCATAGGCTCTTCAGCCATCTAAAGATCTTACCCTACCATTAAAATCGTCTGAAAGACTCTGTTTTTGCATTTGTATGTGAAAAAGGGGTCTTTTTTGTCGGTAAACCGTTCCTCGCGAGACAAACGATCCTCTGCGTTTTCGTCAAACAATACGATTCTCAAAAAAGCCCGCGGCAGGAATACGGCGCAATGCCGAAGTTCCCATCGCGGGCAAGGCTATACCGGAAAAACGCAGACCAATATTCAAAATGCATACGAAAGAGGGATCCTATCCGGTGATTCACAGTCCGATACGTGCCACAAGCTCTTCTCCAATTCGGTGAAGCAGACGAATTGCCTCGTCAGTCACATCTTCCGAAACACCAAAAGCGCGGAGTTTGTAGACGGTATTGTGTGCCTCAAACGTGAAGCTGTGATCGTATCCGATGTCGTGCAGTGCGCGCGTGACGGCATTCCAATCGACGGAGCCGCCCAGCATCGGCGGAATATGATCGTCATTCTGCCCATTATTATCGTGGATGTGCAGTGCTTTCAATCGCTTGCCAAGTCGAGTCAGATTCGCGTAGTGATCGCACAAAACAGCCGTGTCGCACCGGGAACCGTTTCTCTCAGGATTCGCGTAACAGCGCAGATTGCCATGACCTGTATCCCAGCACGCACCGACCAGCGGATCGTGCAGTTCGTCAATGAGGGCAAGCTGCAGTTCCGGTGCACTTAGCATTTCTCCATGGAATACGGCACCGTAAAACAGATTTTCAATTGCGATCCCGACGTTGTATCGATGCGCCATTTCCAAAACCGTGCCGAAGAAATCCATATTGAATGCTTCCGCCGTTTTACCACTTCCAAACGCGTTGTCATTGTGGATGTAGTGAAAGACCATCCACGGAATCCCAAGCATCTGACAGCCGACAAAGGAGCGGCGGATCCGTTCCAGATACAGCGGCAGATCCACCCCGTTGGACTGAACAGGCATGGGTGCGTGTGCCTGGGTGAAAACGGCGCCGGAGATGGCGGCGGCATCTCCGGCAGCATGGATAAAGCCCTGCCAGCCATCTCCAATAAAAGGGGATCGCGTGTCATCGCAGAGGTCAAGAAAATTGAAATCGAGATACATAAACCCATCGGCAGTCAGACGGCGAATCTGTTCTGCGATTGGCGTGCGGTATTCCCGGTCGAATGTCAAATGAATCGATGTGGAAATTGGTAGCATACAATTTTCCTCCTGAATAGTATGATTTCAGCGAATGCCGGAGAGAACTTCCAGCTGATCTGCGTCAAAAGTGCAGTCCGGGCGGATGTGAAAATCGATTGTCACCACACCGCCGGCATCATGAACCCGGTTTACATACTCCCTCAGTTCCGCCTTGGTGCATTTGCATCCCGGACGATTCCAACCTCCCCAGGGTGATCCATCCGCGGACAGACCAAGCGGTGCGAGAAGGTGTGCCTGTGCGCCGTCAATGGATCGGGATCGCGGAATGTGATCGAAGAAATTGTATTCGCCGCAGGTGAATTCATCGCCGGAATACCACTTCAACAGATCTTCTTTGACTCCATTGTTCATCGCTGTCATCGCGTGCGGATTGCCTTTTTTCACCGCATGGTAGTAATTGGACAGCCGTTCTTCATCGTACCCGAAGAAGTCATAGCACCCGTCGATCCACCAGCCGCGCACACGCTCACCATACCGCATGGCATATTCTTCCAAAACAGAAGCCCACTTGCGGCAGAAATCGAGGGAAATATTCTTACGTGGTTCCACGAAACCAAATTTTTCACCACAGTCCACATCTTTGTAGGGACCGTCGCCCGTGAAATAGAGATAGAGATCGATGTCATAGGCGAGTAGCGCGTCGGACAAATCGAGAATCAGATCCCGTTTGGCACACGCTTCCCCTGGTTGGGTTCCGGCAATCGCATCAAAAGCAGCGTTTGGGGCCGCCATGTACCGCCTGCCTTGCATCAGCGTGATGCAATAGTACCCGGCGCCGATTTCGTGCAGGGTTTTTGCGACATACTGCACGTCAAAGGAATCGACTCTGGCGTTCCAGTTGTCTGTTTCGGCGTTCGTAGAGATCGACCCACCGGGAGCTCCAAATAAAAAATGGTTGAATACCCCGAATTTTCGGGAATACATCCGTTCCTGTGCCGCATTCATAAGCTTATCCTCCAAAGTAGTATTGCACCCTTGTCGGTGTCGTTCGCATATAACGCGATCAGCCGTGTACCGTAGAAGTCCGTACCGCAAGTACTAGTCCGGCAGCGTTTCTGCTCAGAAATATCTCCCTTGATGACTCTCCACGGACAACCGGGATGGCTTCGCTTTCAGCCGCGTCTTGTGCGCTGCCTTTTATACCATGGATTCCAGTACCGTGATCGAACCGCGCAGCCGAAGATGTCCGAGTCCAGCAGGCAGAAAATAGCTGTCTCCGGTGTGCAGCTCGTATTCCTTGCCGTCACAGAGCAATGTACCGCCATCCGCGTGCAGAACGAGCAGGGAAGTGAAACTCTTATCGGAGACAAACAGATCCGTGTCGTGTGTACAGACATACCGTTTAACGGTAAAATACGGACACGCGCAAAGCAGTTCCGGAGATGCCGGTTTTTCTGCATATCGGATGGCATCCACCTCTGCGTCTGTACGTACCTTAACTACATCGAGAGCCTCTTTGATATGGAGCTTTCGCAGCGTACCGTCCGCTTGCTTTCGCCTGTAATCAAACACACGGTAGGTGATGTTGCAATTCTGTTGGATTTCTGCGATCAGACATCCTGCACCGATGGCATGAATCTGTCCGGATGGAATGAAATAGCACTCGCCCGCTTGAACCGGTACATAGCGGAGTACGGATTCAATCCGATCCGCAGCGATCGCATTCGCGAATTCTTCAGCAGTACAGCCGTCCCGCAATCCATATACGAGGCGCGCGTCCTCATCTGCCTCCACGATATACCACATTTCCATCTTGCCGGAGGAATTTTCGTGTTTGCGCGCGTAATCGTCGTCCGGGTGAACCTGAATCGACAGATCGTCGTGCGCGTCAATGAACTTGATGAGAAGAGGAAAACGTTCCGGATCCATTGTGCGGGTAGCGGACAGCGCATCCGGCGCGTGGCGCAGATATTCCAGCAAGGTCAAGCCAGTATAATCGCCGTTGTCGATCACGCTCATACCATCGTCACGTACCGTCAATTCCCACGATTCCGCCAGCTTTGCAAAGGGAGCCTCTTTATTATATCGTTTTTTTAAACGGTCGCCGCCCCAAAGAATCTCTTTCGATACAGGTCGCATCTTCATAGGATATTTCTTCATCATGATTGTACTCCTTTTGTGCTGTATGCTATAAATCTGAAAAAATCGGCGAATGTCTTTATTAATGTATTGCTGTAAGACAGGTGCCTATCTCTTTTATTCCGGCTGCTCTGTGTGGATGATATATTTGTCAAGCCACATTTCCCGCAGGGTTCTTGCCAGTCCCCGATGGGCGTGACGGAATTTGCAACATGTGCCGATAAGCTCCGGCAGTGTATTCGGTGCGTAGCCGTATGTTTTGCATAGCGCATCCTTTAGCATTGGTACAACATTTTCACGTCCCTCCTGCACCGTTTCGCATTCGATAAGAATGGCGGCAGGCGCGAGAATCTGAATAAGAGTGTGGATAAAAGGCAAGAGCGGCGTGATCAGTGCTTCCGCTGTTTTGCAGGCACACAGAGCAGTAAAAAACGACGCGCCGCCCGGCAGTTGGATTTTGCCGAAATCACAAGGCTGCCTGTGATAGCCGCGCAGAAATTCTCCGTCAATCACAATGGCACCGGATACGAATTCTTCGCCGAGGAACAGATAAAGAATTGTCTTCTCCCGAAAATCAGGTACTTCAGAGATGTTCGACAGTGCCGCCATATTCTCAGCGGCATCAATATAGATGGCCTGATGCGGCAGATATTCGTGGACGATGTGTTCCAACGGGATGTCCTTGATTTCCGGTATACGGCTGTAGTCTGCGCTGTCTGTCTCCGGATGATACGGTCCCGGGGTGGAGACGCCGATCCCAAAGCAGTTCTTCATTTCATATCTCTTTTTCAGATAGGAAGAAGTTTCGTATAAAAAAGCGCGCAGATTTTCCTCATAAATCCGGTCTGTTTTGTAGTGATATTTCAATTTCTCCACAAGCTGTAGTCGCAAATCAATGACGGACATACGGAAATCCCGGCAGGAGAGATCGAATATAATGGCAAACTGATTGGCATTGAGCGTCAATAGTCCCGCACGTCTTCCGGCTGAGGTGCGGATTTCCTTTTCCTGATGTAGGATGTTTCTCTCGAGTAGTGCATCCGCCACCTTTCCGACCGTCACGAGACTGAGGCCTGTTATGTCCGCAATTTCCGCGCGGCTGATGACATTGGTATCAGCGATTGTGGAAAAAATCGCGTTTACACTTTCCCATTTGATGCTCTTTAATGTGGTGTTGTTCATACCCGTGTCTAAAACCTCCTGCCGCTCGTTTTTTGAAACCTATTATAAAAACGGAACGCCTATGCTTTTACAAATTCTATTATACGAAAAGAGAAGGGAATTGTCAATAACTCCATTGCAAAAACACAAGAAATCTGTAAAAATGAAGCCGTTTTGACGATAGGCAAATGTCGAAATCGCAAGATAGGCGGATGTAAATCAAAAGAAAAAAAGCTTGACAAATTCACTAGATGGATGTATACTGTAAGTGAAAATCGAATTTTCGACAATTGTATAAAACGGAAAGAAGGGATAATGCAATGGATGACGCACTGCTACGTAAGGAAATTTCCGCTATGCTTGACAAAGCGGAAAACGTGGATTATTCCATACGACTGCCGGACACGGAATATGATGTGATGACAGAAATCTGGAACGGTGAGATCCCGGTGACAACTGCGTATCTGATGAAAAAAATTGGAAATGTCCGAAATTGGAAGGCACCGACATTGATTTCCTTTCTGGTTCGTCTGGAGGAACGCGGATTTATCTACTCCATCAAAAAAGGTAGGGAACGTCTTTATTTTCCGCTTGCCAAAAAGGAGACATACATAAGGGCGGTGACGGCGGACTTCATGCGGAAATACCATGATGGCTCGTTTTTGCATCTTCTTGATGCACTCTTCCCGGAGGGTGTGTCCAATGAGGCGGATGTCGATGCGCTGATTGCATGGCTCCGATCCCGAAAATGACATACGATCCGGCAATCCTCTCTGATATTCCCGTGGCGTGTGCACGGTTTTATCAGGCGGTCTATGATACTGCGGTTGAGAGTCACGAACGGTATAATATAGGCACCTATCGTGAAAAGAAGCTTCACCTGATATTGAAGCGGTATTTTGAACCGGAGTCGGCATATCACGAAATTCCCTGCGCGGGCTTCATCGCCGACATTTTACGCGATGGACATATCACGGAGATCGAATCGAACAGTCTGACAGGACTCCACGAAAAGCTGGATGCGTATCTGCCGGAATACACTGTGGATCTTGTCTATCCACTCGCTGAGAATCGTTTTGTAACATGGATCGATCCGGAAACAGGCGGTATGTCGAAAAAAAGACGATCCCCAAAGAAGGCAAATGTCTATGACGCGATCGCTGAGTGTATCCGTCTGCGCGAGTATCTCACGAAGCCGGGGTTACGGATCCTTGCGGTGTTTCTGGATATCGAGGAGTATCGACTTCTTGACGGTTGGAGCCATGATCGTAAAAGAGGTTCACATCGCTACGAACGGATTCCGCAGGAAATGCATCGGATCATTGTGTTGGACGATCGGGATTCCTACGCGCGTTTTATTCCGCAGCATTGTCCCAACCCATGTACGGTGCGCGAATTTGCTTTTGCCGCCGGCGTATGCAGAGATCGTGCAAGAACCGTTTTACATGTGATGGAAACGGTCGGCGC
>CAVIKO010000048.1:8738-14918 GCA_963643035.1 bacterium | reverse complement strand
GTCGCCACGTTCGGAGACGTACTTCTTGCCGAGGCCAAAAAGCATGGCGTATACTACGCGTTTGAGGCGAGCGTCGGCGGCGGTATTCCGGAAATTCGTTCCCTGTTGACCTCTCTCGCGGCAGAACGAATTACCGCGATTTCTGGTATTGTCAACGGTACGACAAACTACGTTCTGACCCGGATGAAAAAGGAGGGGAAGAGCTACGACGAGATCATCGAGGATGCGAAAAAGCTCGGCTATGCGGAGGCAAATCCGGCGGCCGATGTGGACGGGATCGACGGTATGCGTAAGATTCTTATTCTAACCGCGCTTGCCACCGGAATCCTGTATCAGACTTCGGATGTACGGACGGAAACCATGCGCACCGTATCTGCGCGGGACATTGCGGATGCGCAGGCACTTGGCGCGGCGGTCAAATATATCGCACAGATGACTTTGACGTCGGATGGCGCCGCATTGTCTGTCTGCCCGCGATTCGTGCCGGAGACGGACATTCTCGCGCACATTCACGACGTATACAATGGAATTCGATTCACAACAACGGCTCTCGGCGATATACTGTATTATGGCAGAGGAGCGGGGCGGCTGCCCACAGCGGCGGCGGTCATGGCGGATGTATGCGGAATTCTTTCCGGTGCGACGGCAAAAGAGACAATCCCGGCATTTGCACGTGCGGCGTGTGCTGCCTCTGTGGATGCGATCCCGGTCAGACGATATGTACGGTTTGCGGGAGACAAGTACGATGCACTGATGCATTTTGTCGCTGCGGAAAGAGTACCCGGTACCGTGGACGCATATGTCACGGAGCCTGTATCGGAAGATGTGTGGCAGGAGATCACAAAGTCGCTTGGTGAACCGACCGCAGCGTATCGTTTCCTATAATAAAGTGAATAAAGCGCTGCATTGAAATGGATTTGCACTATAAGAAGTGTAAATCCGGAACACGCGTCACGTTTTTAGCAAAAAAGGGGACTCCAAACAGAGTCCGCCTTTCTTATGACTATTTCGTTGGAGATCACATACCGGCAAGGGCCGCGCCGATTACGGTGCCGAAACGAGAATTCTGCGGGATCGTGAAGCGCATGTCGAACATTCGGTTCAGAGTACCGAAAATTTCTTCCGACTGTGGAACGCTCGACAGATTTCCGGTCAGCACCACATCGCGGATACCATAATTGCGCGCAGCGAAAATGCTAACCATGCCGATCGTTTCAAAGACCATATTGATGAGGGCGAGTGCGATGTCTCCCCGCGTTGCGATGTCGCTGACGTTTCCGAAATTGGACGCGGTCATGGTGTCGGAAAAACCGGGGACGATGTCGTGCTTGGTGATGTCGTTGATTTTTAAGTCCACGTGTGAGAGATCTCCCTCAGACGCCAACTCTACGATGTGAGCGATGTTGTCCATGCCCAGAAGCCGTTTCGACAGTCCAAGCAGGGTGCCGCCGCCTACGCCCGTACCGCCGAGATAGAGCGGTGCCTCGCCCGATTTCGCGTAGACCAGTGCCGTACCGGTGCCACAGCTTGCGATGATGCTCTCCGACAGTCCGGAGAGATAGAGTCCGCCCAGGCCGATGGCGCGAAACTCCTCAATCCGTTCAAACGGCAGGTCGTAGAGAGAATCGGTCAGATAAGACGAACCGACTCCGGTGATCATGACTTTGGCGATGTCGGATAGGTTCAAGCGGTTGACAACGAGAAACTTGCCGAACGCGCCGTAGGCAGAGGTGATGGGGTCCGTTGCACGGACAAACAGCGGTTCAATGAGCGCGTGGGTGACTTTATGAAAACCGACGATTTTGGTGGTGCTTCCGCCGACGTCGATACCGATGACGATCTGTTTCTGCATGGTGGGTCCTTTCACTCTGTGGAGATGTTGACCGTATTATACCACAGAATCCACGGTATTGCAACCGTGGAATGATGAAATCACGAAAAGAGGACAATCTTCATGACCAATTCCGAAAGCAGTCTGTCCGCACTGCGCGCGAAAAAACTCTATATTTTCGATATGGACGGCACCATTTATCTCGGTGGTAGACCGTTCTCGTTCGCCATCGATTTTATCAAAAGACTGCGCGATGACGGCAGACGGGTTCTGTTTTTCACGAATAATGCGTCGCACGATCCTGTATTTTACGTGGACAAGCTCCAAAGACTCGGTTTTGCGCCGCGGGAGGGAGAAATCTGCACCTCGGGGAACGTAACCGCCGCTTTTCTTACACGGATGCGCGCAGATAAATCGGTCTACCTCCTCGGTACACCGCAGCTATGGGAGCAGTTTTCCCGCGCAGGTGTTCGGCTGATCTGCGATCGGGACGGCAAAACCGCGTCCAAGCGCGCGGACATTGTGGTCACGAGCTTTGACACCACGCTGACGTATGAAAAGCTGACTGTGGCATGTGACTTTATTCGATACGGCGCGGAATATCTCTGTACGCATCCTGATTTCAACTGTCCGACAGAAACTGGATTCATTCCCGACAGCGGTGCAATTGCGGCTTGTGTCACAGCATCCACGGGTGTGTCACCAACCTATTTCGGCAAACCGTATCCCGAAACCGTGGCAATGATGGAGGAACTGACCGGACTGTCCCGCACAGATATGTGCATCTTCGGCGACCGTCTGTACACAGACATTGCAACAGGCAAACGGCATGGTATGCTTTCCGCTCTTGTGTTGACCGGGGAGACAAAAATCAAGGACGTGGAAGTCGCCTGTGATGCAGACAAGCCGGATCTTATATTTCCGTCTCTTGCCGAGGTCAGTGAGGCGATCTTCGGTGCGTAAATAAAAGAGAAGGAGAGGATTCACTTTCCATACATACTGTTTCCGGGAAATACCGGATCATGTACAGAGAAGGGGACCGGAAGCCGCACCCACCTCGATGAGGACAGGCCCCTTCGTGTACTGCTCATTGAAACTGGCAGAACGCGGTGGGTTGATATCCAGATTGTAGATGCGGCAGGCTATGGTGCATCCGTCCTGCTTTGACAGAATCCGGTGGAGTATGACGGTACCTCCGGAAAATGAAAAATGCATGTGTAGCTTACCAAAAAAACGTATGTTCATGCGTAAAACGGCAGAAAAAACGGGTATGCCGAACAAAAAACCGAATTTTGGAACGGGTTTCTCCTTTTTCACACACGAGACGATGTAAAAGATGCACAAAAAATCGGCCCGGAATTGTGCAAATAGATGAAACTTGTGGATACCCCAAAAGAACATGTTGCTATTTTGACAATTCCGTGTTATAATGTGGTGAGTGAGAATAAGCGTACCCGCTGTACGCGTTATTTCCAAAGAGAGTAGTTCGAGGAGGATTTACAAAATCATGAAAAAAAAGGTGCTGTCCCTGCTTCTGGCTGTGCTGATGCTCGTCCCCATGATGGCAAGCTGTACAACCCTGGAAGAGGAAGACAAGGGTGCAATCATTGATATGTACCTTACGACGGAAGTCTTTGACTTCGACCCCCAGCTTACTATTACCGATGCTGCCCAGCTCAAGTATATGCGGCTCATATTTGAAGGACTGACCAGCATCAATGAAAATGGCAAGTGGGAAAAAGCCCTGATGAAGAAGTACAAGATTGATAAGGACGACGGCAAGACGTTCTCCATCATCATAGACCTCAATCTCTCCCGCTGGAGCGATGGCAGAACCGTTCAGGCAGGCGACTTTGTGTACTCCTGGAAGCGGCTTCTCGATCCCGATCAGAAGCATGAGGCCGCGTCTCTCCTGTACGACATCAAGAACGCCAAGGCCGCCAAGATGGGCGACGCGTCCATTGACGACGTGGGTATCGCTGCTGTAGATACCTATACGCTCAGCATCGAGTTTGAATCGAAGATTGACCTCGATAACTTCTTTGAAAAGCTGGCGTCCATCGCGCTGGTTCCGCTCCGTGAGGATGTTATCACCCGTTACGGCGAAACATGGGCGAGAAAGACCACATCTATCATTACAAACGGTCCGTTCATCCCGAAGTCCATGGTTTCCGGTTCCGAGATTAAGCTTGAACGTTCTTCCTACTACTATCTTGATCCCGATAAGGAAGAAGCACTCGACAAGTATGTTATCCCCTACCGTCTGTGGAATACCTATGCAACCGGCGACGCAGCGGCTCAGCTTTCTGCTTTGACCGAGGGCGGTATCTTCTATGACGGCGAGATCGCTCTGGATCAGCGCGCCGCTTATGCGGATTCCGCGGTTATCACCGACATGATGGGTACCCACACCTATATGTTCAATACCCAAAATTCCCTTTTCCAGAAGGCGGAAGTGCGTCAGGCACTATCGCTCGCTCTCGATCGTGAAGCCATTGCGAACATTGTCACCTATGCAAAGGCTGCTACTGGCTTCATTCCCTATAAGGTATACGATGCGGATTCCAAGACGCAGTTCCGCGAAGTGGGCGGCAATGTGATCTCTACCTCCGCTGATGTTTCCAAGGCACAGTCTCTTCTGTCCTCCGCAGGCGTGACCAAGGGTTCCTTCACCATTAAGGTAAGAAACGACGAGGTGGACATCGCGGTTGCTGAATATGTTAAGGGCGTTTGGTCCGGACTCGGCTTTACCGTAGACGTGGAAGTGATGGAAACAAAGAAGAATTCCAACGACTGCCAGGACGACCTGTTCCAGGATGCTTTTGAAGCTGGGGATTTTGATGTCATCGCTTATGATATGATGATGCTCTCCCCCGATGCCTTCTCCGCGCTCGCACCGTTCTCTGCGGCGTATTCCGGCAATGGCGTGGATATGAATTCCGAAACCTATGATCTCTACGGCAATGTGTCCGGCTATGCAAGCGAAGCCTATGATGCGCTTATCGATCAGGCGAACACCACTTACGATAGAGCGGAGAGAGCAAAAGTTCTCCACCAGGCTGAAGAGCAACTCCTTGCCGACATGCCCGTCTGCCCGCTTTACTTCTTGCAGGACGCATACCTGTTCTCCGATGAACTGTCCGGTATCAAGACCGACTACTACGGTACGCATACCTTCAACGATGTCAAGCTCAACGACTACATGACCTATAAGGCAGCTACCGATACCGCTGCAGCTTCCACGGAAAACGTAGCTGCGGATACGGAAGCCGTTCAGTAATCGTCGCGCCAACATTCCCCCGGCTGCTCTGCTTTCGGAGCTGTACGGACATATTACAAATCCGGCGTATGGAAAAACCGTGAATCGGGGCTGTTTCGACGAGCCATATCTCACGAAACAGCCCTTTTTCATGGAACCCTACCGACGTAATTTGTAGTTTTCAGCGCATGGAGCGGTTTTTCGCTCGGTTTGCGCGCTTCTTTCCCGACCGGTTACACGGTGCGGGATCCGTAATTTTGGAGAACGGAAGGGTTATCTACTGTGGCTGAGCTACTGCGTGAACCGGATCAGGTTAAAGTTTTTATATTGTATTTGCTCGATAAAATCGGGTATCCCCTGAATTACACCGACATCGGGACGATCATCATCCGGGACGGTCTGGTCGATTATTTCAATTTTGTCGAGTGCTTCCAGCATTTGATGGAGAATGAGCTGATTGAAGGCAAGCGTGAAGACGGCGAGGTGATCGATCCGAACGTATTTCATCCGGACGACGACGGCATCCTCTACAGCGTCACCCGCAAGGGAAAGATCGTGGCAGAGGGACTGTCGGAGGATCTGCTCGGAGCCGCTGTCCGGGAAAAGAGCTACATCAGTGCCATGCGCCACCTGTCCCTTGAAAAACGGGGAGCCGTCATGGATCAATCCTGCGAACGGGATGGCGAAGGCTTTATTTTTCACTGCTCCATCAAGGATAAAGACGGACTGGCTATGAAGCTGTCTCTACGCGCCGATACCTTCAATCAGTTGAGGCGGATGCAGATGAATTTCGAGGATAAACCGGACGTGGTGCTGCGCGGGATCACGGCGTTGGTCACCGGAAATGTCAATTACTTGTTCGAGAACTGACGCGAATAGGCGAATGAACAGAGCAGGAAAGCCTCGATTGGACCGTGCGGAATTATTGAAAAACGCATAATAGCGACAAATATAGTCAATTTTCTGCCTATATGTTCCGTACATCCTGCAGTATCCCTCATGCAGTATCCTATGAATGTGTAGAATATGCACAAGGGGAATTGCGGTAGTCCTGAAATTTTATGAAAAAATTTTAAAGATACTATTGACA